>DAOUFX010000333.1:0-10710 GCA_034429675.1 Anaerolineae bacterium
TCTTTACTGGCCTTTAGGCCGAGTGATGTTAAATCACAAAAAGGCGGCGTCCCGGAAAGGGACGCCGCCGCAAGTTGTCTGACGCGCAATCAGGCAAGGAGGATAGCGTTGCTCCTTTCCAAACACGGGAGGCATAGCTGTTTCCGGCTATACCCTGACGGTTTCACGCCATCCGTCACAGGGACGCTTAGGCCATGAAACTCGGAGCATGGGAGTACTTATGATTTTCAGACGGTCTAGGAGAAAATGATGCGTTCTTCGATAACAAATCCTGAAGTTCACGGGAAACGATACGACTACATTTCCCATTATAGCACCAGGCGCGGAAATAGAATAGTTAAAATGATTACCCGCCTAATGACATTTGGACTGTAATCCGACACAGACCATCGAGTGGGGAGAGTGAGGGGGCCAAAATGGCTGATGCTGGTAGTACACGGTGTTGCTGACCTGGGCATACTCACTGACAAAGGATTCCGGCGGCACGTTGACCCGCACGGCAAAAATGACGGTGAGGGGTGTCGTTGCCGAGAGCGCGACGGTGCCGGTAAGCGCGCCGTCTGCGTAAGTGGGTGTATCCGGCGCTGCGCCGACGAACCCCTCCCACGTCAGATGCGAGTCCAACGGGTCGTAGAGATGCAGGGTGGTATCAAGGTCCGTGTGAAGCATGAGCTGGTAAACCAATGTCTTGCCATTGAGAACCGTGACGGCAGGGGTAGCCGATTTGAGGACGGCGGGAGACAAGTTACCTCCTTAACCTACAGGGACTGGCTGATCGGCGAGGATGGGAGCCGAGGCCAACTGCCCCCACAGTCTAAATTGGTCCCTCCCGGCGTCGTGGAAGGCCTGCGTCGCCTGGGCACCCCGAAGAAGACCCCGCGGACGACCAAACGGCCTCCGGCCGCGCAAGCCCAACGCCCCCATCTCGCCTCGGCTAGAGTCAGACATTCGGAGTACATGGCGAAGTCAAAATGGGGTTGAACTACACGCGCTCCTCTGAACGTTCCTCAGCCGGTTTCAGCGTATCTTCAGAACTATCGCTATTTTGAACCTCAGACAGCAAACGCGATACTCCAATACGAAGCCGGGAGCGTTTCGGCGCTTCGTCGCTGCCGCCCATGTATTCCTGATAATATTGATAATGATACACACTCCCTGTGCGTCCACTGATCCGATTGACGATCACACCGAGAAGGTTGGTATGGGTCCGTTGCAACTCCTCCACGGCCCGTTTTACCATCCCCCGGCGAGTTTTGCCGATGTCAACCACCATCAGCACCCCGCCTTCCCGCATACGCGCCGCCAGGACTGCGGCGTCCGTTACGACCAGCACCGGCGGGCTATCAAAGAGTACGACATCAGCCTCTACTAACAACTTTTCTATCACCACGCCCATGCGTTCTGAACCAAGCACTTCGGCAGGATTAGGGGGGAGCGGGCCACACGAGAGCAGTCTTAGATTTTTCACCGCCGTTTCCTGCAAGTAATCCCTTACCTCCGACTCTGTATGTAGCAGGGCATTACTCAACCCCTCAGTATTGGAAACACCAAAGACCCTGTACAACGAAGGGCGCCGAAGGTCTGTGTCCACCAAGATTACTTGCAGGCCAGATTGGGCTATCGCGACGGCCAGGTTTGAGATCGTCACACTCTTTCCTTCCGAAGGGCCAGGGCTGGTGACCATCAAGGTGCGCATAGGTCGGTCAACGAAGGAAAAGCGGACGTTGGTACGTAGCGCGCGATAGGCTTCCGCCACAGTAGAAAGCGGTTGTTTGTGAACCACAAGCTTCGACGAATAGCCGTCCCCCCCCATGCGCGGGATAGCACCCAGCATGGAAAGCTGCGTAAGGCGCGTAGCCTCTTCGGGCGACTTGACGGCATCATCGAGAAATTCGATGAGGATAGCTCCCCCTACGGCCAGTCCCAGCCCAATAGCCGCGGCAAGCAGCACAGTCATGCGCACGTTAGGGCTGATGGGGTAAGAGGGTAAACTGGCATGCTCAAAGATGGAAATATAGTTGGTTCCCCCCCGCACCGATTGCAAGAATGAAGCATAGGTAGACTCATAGGAGGAAAGTTTCTGTTCAAGGGCATTAATATTGTCCTGGTACTGCTGAATAGCACGAGCACTGTTAGCCGCTTCAAGCTTGGCTTGTTCCTCGGCAATTTCCTTCTCCGTTTGCTCAATATTGGCTTGTAATCCCTTAAGGCGCTGGCTAACGAAAGTCTGCCTTTCGGTTTCCCCACTTGCCGTAGGGCTTTGCAGGATCAGTTGGTTGGCAATCTCGTCTGCAAGCGCTTGCGCACGCTTTGGAATGGTATCACGAACACTAATTTCAAGCAATTGTGTTCCGGCTATCAGTTGCGTGGAGACAGAACCTGCTGACGGCGTATACTCCAATCCCAAGGCCTTCGCCGCTCCACGCAGAATGGGTTGACGCTGCACCATCTGCGCGTAAGTCTGCGCGAGCTGCTGACTGATGTAGAAGTCACTGGTAGTGGGGTTAGCTTGCTGTAGCGCCTGTCCAACCATCACCGTCGCCGTGGCCTGGTAGATGCGCGGCATTTTCCGGGTGCCAATGTAGCTTGCCCCTGCCGACACCAGGACACAGGCGACCATCAGCCACCACCACCGCTTAAGGATATTCAGATACTCTTTAATAAGTTCCATTCCGCCCTCTTGGGCCTTCATTATACCCAGAAATATAAATTCCCCACAAAGAGTGGGAGTTATAGGAAAACAGTCAAGTCAATGTTTGGCTGTGCCACCACGGGTACAGTCAAACATCGGCTACGGGATGAGAGGTTACTTGTTGCAGGAGGATTTCAACGATATGATCAGCAGCGTGACCATCACCATAGGGGTTAATTGCTTGTGCCATTAGCGCATGAGCTTGATCGTCTTCTAATAACCGGAGCGTCTCTTCAACAATTCTATCAGTATCTGTTCCTACCACTTTTGCTACACCAGCCTCGACGCCCTCAGGTCGCTCAGTGGTTTGCCGCAATATCAGTACAGGTACGCCGAAACTGGGGGCTTCCTCCTGAATACCACCCGAGTCGGTAAGTATGAGCTTGCTACGCTTCATAAGGTTTACCAATGTAAGGTAGTCCACTGGCGGGATCAAGTGTATATTAGGTACACCTCCTAACAATCGGTAGGCTGGCTCCTGAACATTGGGGTTGAGATGCACAGGATAGACTAAGTGCCAATCTCCGTGACCACGGCGGGCGATCTCTAGCAAAGCTTTGAAAATCGCTTCTAATGGTCGCCCGAAGTTTTCTCGTCGGTGGGCGGTCACAAGAACAAGACTGGTGCTGTCAGGTAAATCCCATAAAGCACTTCCCGCCTCAGGAATCCACGGCTTCTGTGCGATATTGAAAAGAGCATCTACAACAGTATTGCCCGTAACATAAATGGACTCCGGCGGGATACCTTCTCGTAGCAAATTCACTCGTGCCTGTTCTGTCGGTGCAAAGCAAAGATCACTTATATGGTCCGTGAGCACGCGATTCATCTCTTCTGGGAAGGGGTTCCACCGGTTGCCCGTTCGCAGGCCAGCCTCAACATGAGCTACCCGAATCCGCAGATGATGAGCAGCAATAGCTGAAGCCATCACAGTCGTCGTATCACCCTGGACTAACACCCAGTCCGGTCGCACTTCTTCCAAAACAGGTTCGAGGCGAGTTAGAAGCCTGGAAGCAACCTGGGTAGGAGTTTGACCTGGCGCCATCAGTTCTAGGTCAAAGTCTGGGGTAATACCAAAAAGGGTAAGCACTTGATCGAGCATCTCGCGATGTTGGCTTGTAACACAGCAAAAAGCCTCGATCTTATCGGCTCGGCAGTTAAGCGCCTGAAGCACCGGCGCCATTTTAATGGCTTCAGGCCGGGTACCAAAAATCGTCATCGCACGAATCATTCAGGTTTACTCCTTGGTAACAGCTTATGGTTAGAATTACAGAATTTCCTCGCGCCGTTTTGTGCGTATCCATTCTACCCGGCCTTGCTTCAGGCGCACCTTTAGCCCTACCCATGTCCTCCACACTAGATATGCAGGAGCATACAAAATGGCGCAATACAGATGAGGTTGAGCACCTTCCACCAACAGTCCCAGGAGTGGGAAGGCACCCCACAATACGACCACAGCAATGGAGAGAATCACCAGCGAGAATGGAGAGACAGCAGTCCACCAGAATACCAGGCTAAGTCCCAGGGCAATCACAGATAACATCGCGAGAGTCGAGAATGAGGGCAGTATGAGTTCAACCGCCAAGTCAAGTGCAGACCAGTTGTGGTTCAGTAAAGCAACCTTTAACAATCGCCAGGCAAACCTCCGGCGAACCTCGAAGACACCCGCGTACCACCGAAGGCGTTGCTTTGCGGCGTCCCCCCAATGCACGGCAGCTTGCCCGCGCGACATAGCCTCAGGTACGTAGTGAATTCTTAGCCCATGCTCAACGAGGAAGAGGCCATACTCCCGATCCTCACCCAAAGACTCCGTGGGCCAGCCGTATTGTCTCAATACATCAGAGGTGAAGGCCATAGCATCACCCATAAGACGAGCAGAGAGTCCAAGATTTCGTTTAGCACGATTACGGAGCAAGTTATTAAGACGCATATCAACCTCAGCCAAACCAGCAAAACTACTGTCCTTTGGATTGAGGATGATATGTTGTCCCTGCAACACCTGATGACCTTCAGAAAACGCATCATTCATAACCGCCAAGAAATCTGGAACCAAGCGACTGTCGGCGTCGAGTATTACAAAAGCATCGTATACTCGGTCAGATTTGAATACCTGCTCTATGCCCCAAGCTAAGGGGTAAGCCTTCCGCCCCCGTGGGCCAGTGGTTCTTTCGCAACATGTAGCGCCCCCCTGCCGTGCGACAGTGGCTGTATGGTCCTCGCAGTAGTCAGCTATGACGTAGACATGCCAACAATCCTGGGGATAATTCTGTTTCATAAGAGTCTCCAGCGTCTTTGCCAATGAGGCTTCCTCATCGTGCGCTGGAATGATAATAGCAAAAGAACGGATAGTTTTCGTCTTCCTAGCTCCTCGAGGCCGATGGATTCCTCCGACTAGCAGAAAATAGTAATAAATAAGCCCTGCAACGACGACTAAGTACAGGGCAAAGAGAACTACACTGGCAGCTAATCTATACATAAGCATATTGTCTCTCTGCAATTCATAATTATCCAGGCTATCGTCAGAGCCAGGCGGTCAGAGGTTAATCGCTCAGTTGCAACGTGGCACTTCCCTTAGCAAGTTGGATATACATTCGTTGCACTGTCGCATTCTCGATCACCCTCTGTTGGTTGTACCAGTGGCGACCAGCATTGCCCAATCTTTCCAACTGAGCGACATCGGAGAAAGCCGCAGTGAGCGCGCGCGTCAGGGAAAGAGGATGCTGCGACGCCACAACCCAGCCAGTCTTTCCCTCCTCCACATACTCGGGAAGAGCGCCCGAATGGGTCGCAATCACCGCCTTGCGGAAGAAGTACGCGGCCGGGATCAGCGCCGACTGCGTAGCCCCAATATAAGGCAAAACCAACAGCGCGCAATGCTGGAATAAATCCAGGGCCTCCGCGTCGCGGATAAGAGTGTTCCGTACCTCGATTCCTGGAGGAAGCAGTCCTCCCCACACTTTGTCAATCGAACCCTGTCCGGCCAAGACGAGGCGCCCCTGGGTATGCAAGTTCTTAGGCATCCTAGCCCAAGCCGTGATCAAATCAGCCACTCCCTTGTAACGCTCAAGCCGTCCAAAAAAGAGCACGTATGGATTGTAGGTTACCTCCTCGCTTAAACGTTCCAGTTGCGCCAACCAGGTGCTGCCAAGAAACAGGTGCAACAGCGGTGTGTAGGTGACACCCTCCGCAGTCATACCTGCATCAAGCAAGCGTTGTTTATAGCACTGTCCGTGAACGAGGATGTGATCCGCATGACGCAGGATGGCGCGATTCCACAGGTGAAGCAATGGCCCGTAAGTCGAACCCGGATGCGGATCGAGATCGTGAAGCGTATGGACGACCGGAATGCCCGCTTTCCGCAGTGCGCGCAAGATAAAGATATTCCACAGATGCGGACCGGTGATATGCACGATGTCCGGTCGCTGCTCTAAAATAGCGTTGACCGCCCGACGGGCCTCCCAAACACGCAACCCCTCGGGCGAAAAGCCAGTGTTCTGTAGGGTCAGGGGGCTGGAGACCTTCACACTGGGCAGATAACGATCGCTTGGGTAGCGCTTCGTCGTGACCAGGATGATTGTGTGCCCGGCTTGAGCCATACGGTTAGCATAGTCGGCAGTATATTGATGCATCCCAAACGTGGGAGAAAGAAGCAAATAACAGATACGCATCAGCTCTCCAAGTCTAAGCTCAAACGATAGGGGTCCATAAGCAACCGGGTTTATTTCAGTGACAGAAGGTTTCGCGCCAATTGCGCCAGGTTAACGCCGAATTCGTTCCCACAAAAAAGGGATGGTGCGTTCCAGGGCGAGGGCTACGAGAGGCATTGTCACTGCGTCCACCGGGAGCCGGTAGCGGGACATTGCCCAGGTGAGAACATGCAGCGCCGTATAAAAAATCATGAAGAGAAAAATCAGGAAGATGGGATGTTTTAAGCGGGATATGGGCAGGATAGCTTGTGACTTACCGACTTGCTGAGTTGTTGACCTGTAGCCTAAATAGATGCCGTAAAGCATGAAAGGAAGGTACAGCGTAAAAGAAAGTAACCGCCCGGCATTGTTCAACAAGGTAGTATGCGTGGGCCAGAACTCAAAGTAATCCGCCAACCGACTCAATGAGAGCAACACGTAACGTCCCGGTTCTTCCAGCACAAACCCAATCCCGCGGCGCATCAAAGCGCGATCCCATTCAACCTCGGTCAGGTCTTGCCGCATCAAATCCGCAGGTAAGGGAGCGGCCTCAAAGGCCTGGAAGCAGGCGCCATGCATAGGATGCTGCGCCGAGTACATCGCGTACCCGGTGTTGGAGTTAAGAAGTAGAAAACCATGGTAGACACGATAGTTGCGATAGGTCCATGGAAAAATGAAAGCCAGGAGCACAACTCCGGCAAGAAACAGCGCGCGGAAGTGGGTCTGGATGAAGATTCGCACGTCGCTGCGCCATGCTCGCCACACCAACCATAAAAAGAGCACCGGCACCCATGGGAGAATGGCTTGACGCAGAAGCGTGGTCAAGCCCAGGCTCACACCTAGCCCCAACGCCGTCACCCAATCCGGTGACAGCCGTGCCTCAAAACCCTCAGCTAATGCAATTGCCCGCTCCAGCGACCAAAGAAATGCAATCATGTAGAGAGTTTCAGTCATCAGGCGGGCGGCATAGAGGATGAAGAAAGCATAAGCCGCCGCACACGCTGCCGCGATGAGCGGCGTCCACAGACGATCGGGAAAGAGGCGGCGGGCCAGGCGCGCCGTCATCCATGGTAACAGCAGTCCCCCCAGCACAGCGCCGACGAGTCGCACGGCCACAGGTCGAAAGCCCACCAGCGCATAAACGCCGGCAACGAAGGCCGTGTAAAGAAAAGACCAGTGAGCCGTAGGTGTTTCCGGCGGGGTAAAAGGGTACCAATAACGATCGAATGTGTATCCGTGTCCGGTCGCCAAGCGCCAACCGAGCGTAGAATAGCTATAATCATCGTGCTCGGTGGGCACCCAGTTACCATAATAAATGGCAATACCCACCCTCGTCAGTACAGAAAAAACTAAAACAGCAATCCATATTTGTGTGTAGTGTTTGCGTTGAGATATCACGTTAGATCCTACTGCAAACATTTATTGCCCCTTTAGGCCAATGACTGTACGCACGGTGTGCAGCAAAATAAGCAAATCCAAGTAGAAACCGGCGTGTTTGACGTAGTAGAGATCATACTCCAGCTTGATCCGGGCATCTTCAACAGAGTTACCATATTCGTAATTGACCTGGGCCCATCCGGTGATACCTGGCTTAACCGCATGGCGGGCCCGGTACAGGGGAAACGTGTGCGCCAATTGCCCCACGAAATGCGGGCGTTCCGGGCGGGGGCCGACCATGCTCATTTCGCCACGCAGCACGTTGATCACTTGTGGCAGCTCATCAAGTCGTGACTTACGCAACCACCGCCCTATCGGCGTAATACGGGGGTCGTGGTCCCTGGACCAAACCGCGCCGCTGAAGCTTTCAGCGTTCTGTGACATCGAGCGCAACTTCAATACTGTAAAGGGGCGACCACCTTTGCTCATACGTTCTTGACGATAAAAAAGTGGGCCGGGTGAGGTCAAAGCATTGCCCAGGGCTACAAAGGGGAGCAGCAAGCCTAAGGCGAGCAATCCCACCAAAGCCATCAGCACATCCAACGCCCGTTTGGTGGCCAGATATAAACGAAATGCCGGATTATCCGCCGGGCTGAGCAATAACTTCAAATCGCAGTGCGCATACTCGACGGGTAGCCGCCCTGTAAGTCGTTCGTAAACACTGGCGAAACTACTGATCCGAAAGCCCAACTCCCGGCAGTCCAGTAAAATTTCCAGCACATCCGGAGAAAGCTCATGCTCATCCTTACAAGCCAGAACAATTTCGTCTACGGCATGTTGTCGCGCAAGGTACACCAGTCCACGGATATCGCCTAATATGGGTATTTCAGCATTTGTGGTCTCGGCGGCGCTATCCACCACCCGACCAACGATTTCGTAACCCATGTAGCACGCCGAATGGGTATCATTACCCTGATCCACCGGAGCGATCACGTGGGCGAGGGCCAGAGCCGATTCACCACTCCCTACGACGAGCGCGCGTAAGGCGAAAGCCGTATGAACCAACACACGCGCATAAAAAATACGCCAGGTTATCAACGATACCGTCGTCAAGAGCACCAGCCCCAGAGCGTAAATGCGGCGCTCAAGCGGCGGCGATAACCATGGAATTACCAAATAGAGGAGTGTACTTAGCAGTGCAGCCATACCAACATTGGGGAGGATGTTCGCTATGTTGGCGGCACGCACCAAGTTGTAGATATCCAGAATAGTGCCTGTCACTAGCCAAAGCACAGAGATAGTCGCAAACCACTTAATATTGGCTAACACAGACTCCGGCGATGGCACAAAGCCATTCCACAACGTTACCGCAGCAAGTAACATCCCATTGACGAGCAAGAGGTCCACAATCCAAAGCAGAAGTCTGCGCTCTTTAGCAGTTAGCCGCAAGTCATTGCGTAAAGTGGGACGGCACTCAGTCCATCCCATATCTGTAAATATTCCTATGTTTTCAGAAGTCATCATTTACCTCCAGTATTCCTTCGATTATGGAGTTCCGCGAACTACACGACCAGCCTCGGCAAGCCGCATGTAAACCTGGATTAAGGCTGCTTCTTCTTCCGTACGGCGCGCTTCGTACCAGGCCCGCCCGGCAGTCCCCATACGTTTCAGCTTTACGGGATCGTCGAGTATACTTTCCAGGCAGCGCGCCAATGCGGCCGGATGGTCTGGTTCGATGACATAACCGGTCACTCCTTCCACAACATATTCGGGCAAGGAGCCCGAGCGAGTGACAATCACCGGCTTGCGGAAGTAATAACCCGCCGCGATCATTGCCCACTGGTAAGCATCCACGGAGTAAGGCAGCACGATCACCCCACAGCGGCAAAAAAGATCCATCGCTTCCTCATCCGTGTCCAGATAGTTATGAACCTCCAATCGGGCCGGCAAAGCCCCCCCCCAGAACTTCGAGATATCCCCAAAACCAGCAATAACCACCCGACCTGGAAATGATTTGTCGGCTTTCATCATTGCACAAGCCGTGATCAAATATTCAATCCCTTTATACTGTTTCGAACGTCCAAAGAAGAGCGCCCACGGTTGATATTCGACTGATGCGGCAAGATCCGGAAAAGCCCCCAACCAACTGCCGCCAATAAAAAGGTGCAAGAGTGGCGTTGAGGTGACGTGATCACGTGAAACTCCCATCCGCAACAACCGCTGATGGTAAATCTGACTGTGAACGAGGATATGATCCGCGATCTGGATAACCCGGCGATTCCACAGGCTGACTAACATCCCATGACTGCTACCCTGAGACGGGTCCAGAGCATGAAGGGTGTGAATAACGGACAAGCCTTTCGTCTTCACCTTACGCATCAACGGCACGTTCCACGTATGAGGACCGCTAAAATGTACCACGTCAGGATTGAGGTCCAAAATGGCCTCCTGGGCCTTGCGCAAACCGGCCACCTTCAGACTCGCCAGGGATAGTCCTGTGTCCGTCGTATCAACCGGCATATGGATGGTAACGGCAGAAATATAGCGGTCATGGGGCGCCCAGGAAGTGGTCACCAGATGCACATCATGGCCCGCCTGTGCCAGACGATTGGCCAGGTCGGCCGTATACTGGTGCATCTCAAAAGTTGGCGAAAGCAAGACATAACAAATCCGCATAACGATGATTCCCTCACGATTTTCTTCCACGCAGTATCAATGCACTCGCCCGCCACACAGTACAGAATTGGAATAGTACTTCAAAACCCAAACCCGCGTTTCCCTTAAAAAGGAGTTGTGTTAATTTTTCACATAAAAATATGGTGTGATTCCCCCCTAAGTAATATTGTAAGCAATCGGCGTATAATCCGAGTGAACAGATATTTAAATGTTTCTTAATTTAGCATACTACTTCACCGCCGCAATTTAAGGGAGCGATTTTTCGCGGCTGCGAAAAATCGC
>DAOUFX010000334.1:0-10193 GCA_034429675.1 Anaerolineae bacterium
CAATGCAGAAAACGGGGCCGGTATAAAATCGGCCCTGTTTTGTTTATGAACTTCGACAAAAAAAGAGCGGGGTAATAAAACCCCGCTCTTCAACACAAATTCGATGCGACTATTCTTCAGTGGGCTTGCGAGTCGTGATAACCTCGACCTCACCCGTCGTTGCGTCTGCGCCTTCCGCCAGTTCTTCCTCTTCCATGCGTACCATCTGTACCACCGTATCATTCGGCAGGTTAAGAATGGTAACACCATTAGGCGTCTTGATGTCACGCACCTGAACGGAAGTCCCGATCGCGGTGAGAACCGAAATGTCAATTTCGATAGAAGGAACCAGATCCATCGGCAGAGCCTCAATTTCCAGCTCATTCATCACCTGGAGAACCAACCCACCGTCCGTAACGCCGGGGGCCGCGCCCACCAACGTCACCGACACAGGCACACGCACCTTCTCCTGAAGGTTCAAAGCTTGCAGATCAATGTGCGTCACATTACGCTTGGTCGAATGATGTTGCACATCACGGAAGATCGCCAGATAAGGTTCGGCAATCCCCTCAACGTGAACCTGAACGGTGGTGCTGGTGCCAGTCTTGCTGATGGAGCGCTCGAGGTCGTGAGAGTCAAACTGAACGGCGATCGGCTCAATACCGTGACCATAAATGACGCCGGGAGTGACGCCCTGACGGCGCAGTCCTCTTACCTGTTTCCCAATGACAGTCCGGCGGGTCGCGTTTAATTGTAAAGTTTCCATCCTTCTTCCTCCATAATCACATCTTGCAGCAATGTGGCAAATTTTGAGTTATCAATCAAATGGGCCGCAAGAATGCGGCCCATTTCGACAGGCTGAGATATTGTAACGCAAAGCGGTGCATTGTCAAACGTTCAAAATAACAATTTTGCTAATGAACGGGAAATTACGATTCCGAGCGAGAGCGAAACACCAGCGACTTGATGGGGCGCGATTCCAGGCGCCCCATCGTATACACCGATAGAGCAATAGCAATCCCCTCAGCGAGCAACCAAATCCAGTCCAATTTACTCTCGGCACTGACGGCATTGGGCATCAGCATCATCAGACGCACCACAATGTTGATTCCCTGCACAAACACTAACGAGCTGCGCCCGGCGGACAGTGAAATCCCGCCGACGTTCATCGTTATCAACGCAATCGCCATCAGGAGCAGCAAAGCCGGAAGCAGCACCAGCGCCTGAGGCGCGCGCTGGAAGAAATACGGCGGGTAGAGCGCGACGGCTAAAACCTGCAACACCAACAGACCCACTAACGATAAGCGCTGATTGGACATTGTGATTCTCCTGGATTTTAGGGAATGGGGATTATGGGCTCAAGGGATTGGGGATGGGTACGCCCTGGCCCCTGAGCACAAATCCCGCATAACTCAATGCATGGTTGCGCATTATAGTGAACATTTCAGCCACGTCAACCGGCGCTTGCCCGGCATGGCCTTCGCTGTAAAATGCCAACGGAGTTATTCCCAACTCCCGACCTACGACTTTAGACTTTTGACCATAATTTAAGGAGGACCGCATGCAACCGTCAGCAAAACCTCTGGCCGCCACCCCGCCGATGGGATGGAACTCATGGAATATGTTTGGATGGAAAATCAACGAGGCCGCAGTCCGCGAGACGGCCGACGCCATCGTTGCGCTTGGATTCAAAGACTGCGGCTACGAATACGTCGTCATTGATGACTGCTGGTCGCAAAAGAACGGGCGCGACGCCAACGGCAACCTGATCCCCGACCCGGAAAAATTCCCCAACGGCATCAAACCGCTGGCCGATTACGTGCACGGATTGGGCCTCAAAATCGGCATCTACTCCGACGCCGCCGATCGCACCTGCGGCAGCTATCCCGGCAGTTATGGCTTTGAAGATCAGGACGCGCAATTGTGGGCCGCGTGGGGCATTGATTTCCTCAAATACGACTATTGCAACGCCCCGGGCGATCAGGCCACGGCCATCCAGCGCTATTCCCGTATGGGCGAAGCGTTGCGCAGAACCGGACGCGAATTCCTCTTTTCACTCTGCGAATGGGGCGGGCGCAACCCGCATCTGTGGGGACGCAATGCAGGTGGGCACATGTGGCGGGTGTCGGGCGACGTGTTCGACAGTTGGGTCAACATCTGGATGGCGGACTGGAACACTTACGGCATCGGCGTGGACGTCTCCATTGATCTGGCGCACGATCTAAGCGACTACGGCGGGCCGGGCGGCTGGAACGATCTGGATATGCTGGTGGTGGGTTTGAAAGGCAAAGGGTCGGTGCACGGCGGCGGACTGTCCTTCACTGAATACCAGACGCACATGAGCATGTGGGTGATGGCATGCTCGCCGCTGATGATCGGCTGCGACATCCGCGCCCTGGACAAGGACACCGCGGCGCTGCTGCTCAACCGCGAAGTGCTGGCCGTGAATCAGGATCCGCTGGGCAAGCCGGCGCGGCGCGTCAGGCAGATGGGGCCGTGCGAAATCTGGCGGAAGCCGCTTGCCGACGGCTCGGTGGCCGTGGCGTTGCTCAATCGCGGGGCGTCCGGCGCCGACGTGACCGTGCGGGCCGGCGACATCGGCATGCTGGACGAGCCCAAGCTGGCGCGCAACCTGTGGGCGCAGGAGGACAGCGCCGATTTCGGGGAGAGCCTGACCCGGCGCGTCGAACCGCACCAGACGATTTTGCTCAAGGTCATAAGAAGATAGAAAGTCGCCTGATTCGGCCATCAAAACGAAAAAGCCCCGCGCTGTGGGTTGTGTCACAGGGCGGGGCAGCTTCAAAATGCGGTGGATATTGTTCAGATCAGTGCGAATTGCCTAACGAGCAAGGGAGTCTTTCGCCTGAATCTAGGCCTTCCTCCCGTGCCGGCGCCCCCGATTGACTGTCAACAGCGCAGCAATGGACAAAAGGAAGGCTATGCCTCCCAACGCCGGTGACGCACTGCTCCTCCCAGACAACAGATGTTGGAAGGCAACGCTGGTGGGCGTGTTCCCCGAGATCGCCCAATTGGAAAATTCTGTGACGTTGTTGTATTCTACCCAGTTTGCGGTGGTATCCCCCGCCGAGCGGCCGACCAACACCCAGGCGCTGCCATTGTAGCGGAAGAGATTCAGACTGCTTTCGGTCGCCCCATTGGCCAGGTGCAATTCTGTGTCTTTGTAGTGCAAACGCAGCGTCGCGGCGGCGCTGCCGGTCGCCGTGAGCGTGTATAGGCGATCCACCGCATAACTAAAGCCAGACGGTTGAGTCTTCACAAGCGTCACGTCCATTTGTGTCGGCGCGGTCGCAAAGGTGAGCGTCGTGTACTGATTGTTGAACGGCAGGGCCGAACCGGCCGCCGGACTCACGCGCCGCACGGTGCCGACCACGTCGCCCGCGCCGGTCACGGTAGCGCCGGATCCGAGCGTCAGCACATAACTCGCGGTATTGACGTCGCCGTTCAGCGTCAATGCGCCATTCTGCGTGACATTGCCGCCCAATGCAACCGTGTGTCCGGCGGCAATCGTCACGGCTTCGCTTCCATCCGGCACGTGACCGCACGACCAGGTAGCGCCGGAATTCCAGGCGCCCGAGCCGGTCGAAACACACGGCGCGGCATTGACCTGGATGGTGTAATCCTCGGCGTCGCCGTAGAACGTAGTGGAGCCGGCATTGGGCGGAATGGTGGTGCCATCGTTGGCATCCATGACGACCCGCATCCGCGTCGCGCCGATGGCCGCCGTTGCCGGCACGTTGACCGTAGTGATCGCCGTGTTGGCGCCGACAACGCCAAGCCCAGTGCCGACGATATATCTTTCCCCGGCGTCGTCAAAGCTGTAATTATGGTTCCAGTCAATCCATGCCACCACAATAGCCGGATAAGTCGCACTCCCTACATTCACCGTCACCGTCAGGGGATAGCCGTTTCCGGCCGTCACCGTGGCAGTGTCGGCGGTATAGTCCGCATACCCGCCATCGTCGCCCGAATCGTGATTGATCCCGGCAAAGGTGACGTTGGTCATATAGTCCCCCTCACTGGTGTCTCCCCCGGTAATACTTGGATAAGGGGAAACGGTAATGGTGAAAACTTTGGCAAAATCGTAAGTGCCGTCGTTGACGTTGACGCGGATGCTGTAGTCACCGGGGGTCAGGGAGGCGCTGTTGCGCAATGCGTTGCCGGCAATGGTGAAGGAACCGTTGTCCGTGTCGCCGGTCCCGCTGACCAGGCTGAAGGTGTGGGTCTCCCCCGTATCTACATCCACCGCGGCCAGAGTTCCCACCAGGGTGTTGGGCGGATCGGCGGCGGCCAGAGTGTTGTTACTCAGCGTAATATCGGTTGGCGCGTGCGGCGCACTGACTTTTAAGGCGACCACGATAGCGGCCCAGCGGTCAGCGCTGCTCAAAGTGGCCGAAGCGGCATACGACCCGGCTGCCGATACCTGCCGGGTTTCCATCAACAGCACCCCGGACTGCTGTTGCTCCGTCCAGTTGGCTCCGGGCGTTGCATCGCGGTCATTGCTTTGCCAGCCGAAGACGCCCACCAGCAACGTGTTGGCGGTGGAGGGCATCACGTTGGCCGTGCTCATAGCGGTGCTCCAGTTGTTACTGCCGGTAGCGTTACCGTCCAGGGGATTGGTTTCCAATCCGCCAAGCACCAGGGCGCAGGCGTCGGCCATATTCCCGCCGGTGCTGACCCGGATGTGATCTGTCCAGGCCGTCATATTGCCGGCAAGCGGCGCCAGGTACACGTAGGTCTGCGCATAGTTGGCCGCAACCGTATTCACCAGGGTATAGCTGCTGCCCTGCGTGTCGGTGATACTGACCGTTGTGCCGGGATAGGCCGTCACGCCCACCAGCACGTAAGCGCCGGCGGCAGAGACATTCGCCGACGCATACAGCGTCGGGGTAGCCATTCCGCTCCAACAATTGAAGGTGGTGGCGTCAATCGAGACAGCCGCCTGGATCGGGGGGACATGGCTCAACCCTAGCAGCAAACACACCAACAGACCAATGCGGACCGTTTTTTGGATCATTTCCCGGAAATCATCAGCAAAGTGACACATCATAGCCTCCTATATCCCATGGGTATTGACAGTGAAAACATGGACCTCATCAGTGTTGCCGGAAGTGGAAGTGTGCTGCGCCAGCAGCGTAAGTGCTGCGGCAAACAGCGCCCGTAACATCCCCAGTATAGAACCGGTTTATTCAAAAGCAAAACTGCAAAACGCACAATTTGAAATAGATTCCCCAAAACCTGACATTAGTAACTTCGTAGACGACTTGTTTGACACTTGATCGCTTTTCTGTACAATGGGAAAACGTTTGTGTGGGCGTCCCCTCCCACACGACCTGATTTCGCGCGAATAAGACAATCAGGAGGTGACACGGAACACCATCGTAAAAAAAGAAAATCCCACTGAGTATCCCTGATAAAAATCTATTTAAAGGTAGTCCAAGGAGGAGAGAGAAATGCGTACACGTATTTTCGTATCGTTCATCTTAGTTTTGTCTGTTTTGGCTTTGACGGCCTGCGGCGGCGCCCCCACCCCCGCAGCGACCACCGCCCCAGAAAAAACCGAAGCCGTCGCGACCACTGCTGCCCCGTCCGGCGCGACTGTCAAAGTGGCCATTCTGGCCCCGCTGAGCGGCGACGTTGCCACCTTCGGCAAATCCACCCGCGAAGGCGCCGAAATGGCCATTGAAGAATGGAACGCCAAAGGCGGCGTAAACGGCAAGACCATCGAGGTGGTCGTCGAGGACAGCCAATGCAGCGCCGAGGCCGCCGTCAGCGCCGCCAATAAGGTCATTGATCGGGACGGCGCAAAGTTCATCATCGGCGAAGTTTGCTCCGGCGCCTCTATTCCAATTTCAAATATCGCAATCGCCAAAAACGTCTTCCAAATCAGCCCGACTTCCACCAACCCTAAATTAACCTTTGAGAACAACCAGACCAAACCCACCGTTTTCCGCGCCTGTTTCACGGACGACTGGCAAGGCGGGTCGGCGGCTCAGTTCGCCATTGATACGTTGGGCGCCAAGACGGCGGCTATCATGGTAGACAAGGGGAACGACTACGTGTTGGGTCTGGGTGAATATTTCCGCGACGCCTTCGAATCCCGTGGGGGGAAAGTGCTGGTCTGGGAAACCTACACCAGCGAGGACTCTGATTTCAGCGCCATCCTGACCAAGGTCAAAGATGCCAACCCCGACATTCTCTATTTGCCGGATTACTACTCCACCGTCAATCTCATCGCCGGACAGGCCAAAGAGAAGGGTATTGCCGCCACCATGATGGGCGGCGATGGATGGGATTCGAGCGATTTGGACACGGCGGTGGTAGATGGCGGTTACTTTAGCAACCACTACTACCCGGGGGAGGAACGCCCGGTGGTGCAAGATTTCGTCAAGAAGTACACCGAGAAATACGGCAAAACGCCCGATGCTCTGGCAACGCTTGCTTATGACGCCGCCAACATGCTCTTCCTGGCTATGGAAAAAACCGGCAGCGAAGATCCCATAGCCGTTTCCCAAACTATGGCCGCGATGGAGTTCGAGGTCGTTTCAGGACAAATCAAATTTGACGAGCAGCACAATCCGGTAAAAGCCGCTTTCATTCTGCACGTGACCGGCGGCAAGATTGAGCTGGCGACAACACTGTATCCGTAAGCGACACCAAGGAACCAGAACTCTTATCGCCTGCATAAAAATCTTCCCCGGCAGGTAAGAGTCTATTGAAAGCCGGGGCCGCCTGAGTGGCGCCCTGGCTTTCCCTTTTGGAGGGATGTATGGAAAAAATACACAGCAGTAACACATCCAATCGGCCAGGAACATTCCGCCGCTACGATGGAATGATTCTGAATTACATCGCCCAGGGCATTTTTGCGCTGTTTGGGTTGTGGGTTTTGTACAACCTTGGCACTATTGTGCTGAAAAACCCTGGGGTCTTTGTGCAACAAATCCTCAACGGATTGCAGCTCGGTTTCATTTATGCACTCATTGCGTTGGGTTATACGATGATTTATGGCATTGTGAGGCTTATTAACTTCGCCCACGGCGACGTGTTTATGATTGGCGCCTTTACCAGTTTCTACACCATTTCCACACTGGAACTGCATCGCTGGCCGCTGCGGTTCTGGCCTGAAGCGCCCGAGGCGCTCGTGACGGTCGTCGGCACGGTGACGGTCATTCTGGCGGCGATGGCGTTGTCATCCGCGCTGGCCGTGATTGTGGAACGGTTTGCCTATCGCCCGTTGCGCAGCAAACCGCGCATCGCGGCGCTGATCACAGCCGTAGGTATCTCATTCTTTTTGGAATATTTCGGGGCGCTGCCTTTCGTTTACAGCAACGATTACATCACCTATCCCCGCCCATTTGATGTTCAAGTCTACAGCGCCGGCAAAATCTCCCCAATTCTCATCGAATTGGCGTGGGCGGTGTTCCTTATATCCGCCGCGCTCTACCTGGCGCTACATTGGATGGGGCGCAAGGGGGATCTCAAGGCGCAGGCGGCCAAACGGCATCCACTCTTGCAATTCAGCATGCTCCTGGGCGGACTCATCGCCGTGGTGCTGACGCTCACCGGCATCCGCATCGAAACCGATGGCAAAGTATGGGACCTGTCTGCCTCCAATGTGGCCCTGGTGGTCATGAGCGCCTCCATCGTACTCCAGGTCCTGCTGCAATACATCGTTAACCGCACCAAAATAGGCAAGGCCATGCGGGCCACGGCCTACGACAAACCAGCGGCCCGTCTGATGGGCATCAACGTAGATGGCGTGATCACGCTGACTTTTGCGCTGGGCGGCGGATTGGCCGGCGCCGCCGGTGTGCTCTACGCCACCGCCTACAAACAGGTGCACCACCTCATGGGCATTATCCCCGGACTGAAGGCCTTCGTGGCGGCGGTCATCGGCGGCATCGGCAGCATCCCCGGCGCTCTGGTCGGATCGCTGATCATGGGCCAGACCGAAGTGCTTGCCGCTAGCTACATTTCCACTCCCATGCGCGACGCGATTGTATTCTCGATGTTGATCATTGTGCTCCTGGTGCGCCCCCAAGGCATCTTCGGCGAGCCACCGACAGAAAAGGTATAAAAGAGGTAACTATGCAAGCGAAACTATTGACCTTTCTAAAAAAAGAGAGCACAGGCTTCATCGGAGTGGGTCTGATTGTCTTTCTGGTTGTGCAACTTTCCATCAAAACGGGGTTTCTCGATGCGTTTTGGGCCGGCATTGTCTTTTGGGGAGCAACCATCACCATACTGGCGCTGGGACTCAATCTGATCTACGGTTTCAATGGGCAGTTCTCGTTGGGCCAATACGGATTCTATGCCATCGGCGCCTACGCTTCCGCCGACATCACCTACCGCTGGAACATTCAGCAAGATCCCACAGGGCTTGCGGTAGGATTGAGCGGCGCGTTGTTGACGCTGTTATGCTATATAGGCATCAGCGCGCTGCTGCGACGTTTCTACCGCGTCAATGTGATGACACACTTCATCGCTTACCTGCTCGGTACAGCGCTCTGTTTCTTCATCGCCGTGAAGGTGCTGGCGGCGCCCCTTGGCGCGATCATCGGGAGCGGTCTCATGGCGCTTCCAGTAGATATTTCGCCGCAGGTCGTCTTCTTCTGCGCGCTGGTGAGCGGCACGGCCATCGCCGGGATCGCCAGTTATCTCTTCGGCATCCCGGTGCTGGAACTGGGGTCGGATTACTTCGGCATCTCCACATTAGGATTTACCATCATCGTCAAGGTATTGCTCGACAACGCCGACGCCGTCTTCCCGGAAATGCAAGGAGCGCGCGGGATGACCGTGCCCAAATTAACCACCTGGCCCTGGATTTTCTTCAGCCTTTTAGCCGTGGTCGTGGTGATGCGCAACCTTCTCCATTCGAGCGTCGGGCGCGCCATTGTTTCGGTGCGCGAGGACGAACGCGCCGCCGAACTGGTCGGGGTCAACGTCGCCAGCTCCAAGCTGCTGGCCTTCGTCGTCGGCAGCGCCTTCGCCGGACTGGCCGGCGGGCTGCGCGCCCACGACATGGCGTTCCTACACCCGCAATCCTTCAACTTCATCCAATCGTTCAACCCGCTCATCATCGTGGTGTTTGGCGGGCTGGGCAGTATGACCGGGACGCTGTTCACCGGTTTCGCGTGGATCATTTTGCTGGAAGGCCTCTTGCGCAACCTGCCCGAGGGTTACGAGAGCTGGCGCTTCGTTGTTTATCCCCTGGTGCTGCTGCTGATGATGCTGCTGCGCCCCGAAGGGTTGTTGGGAAAATACGAACTGCCGTTCCTGCGCCGCTCCATTCCGCCGAAACGCGAGAAATCCGAGGAGGTTGCCCGATGAGAGGCCGCCCCGAAGGACTCAACCCCGACGTCGAGGCGCGCCCGGTGGTGTTGGAAGTGGACAACGTCACCCACTTCTTCGGCAATTTGCGCGCCGCGCACACCTTCGATATGACCCTGCGCCACGGCGAGTTGGTCGGCCTGATCGGCCCGAACGGCGCCGGCAAGACGACGATCTTCAATCTGATCACGGGCGTGTACCACGCCAGCCGCGGCAACATCCGCTTCAACGGTGTAGAACTGGTGGGGATGCCCTCCCACGAGATCATCCAGTTGGGCATCGCCCGCACGTTCCAAAACATCCGCCTGTTCGCCAACCTGACCGTGTTGGACAACGTGCGCATCGCCTACCACCCACACGCCGGGTACAATCTGCTGGATGCCATCGCCCACACGCCGCGCTTCCGCGAAAAAGAGGCGGAGATGACCCGGCGCGCTCAGGAATTCCTGGCCATCTTCGGCCTCGAAGAGCGCCAGGACGATCGCGCAGGGAGCCTGCCCTACGGCTTGCAACGGCGCCTCGAAATTGCGCGCGCGCTGGCGGCGCAGCCGCAACTGCTGATCCTGGATGAGCCTGCCGCCGGCATGAATCCTCAGGAAATTGACGAGTTGATGGAATTGATCCACTTCATCCGCGACCGCTTTGACCTGACCGTGCTGCTGGTCGAGCACCGGATGCGACTGGTGATGAATATCTGCGAATGGCTCACGGTGATGGACTTCGGCGAGGTCATCGCGCGCGGTCTGCCCGATGCCGTGCGCAACAACCCGCAGGTGATCGAGGCGTATTTGGGACGGCAGGCGGCGATTCATTAGATTTTGGATTTTGGAAAGGAAGTGTTGGCGCGGGCGGGGTACCCGCCCGCG
>DAOUFX010000335.1:0-12473 GCA_034429675.1 Anaerolineae bacterium
GCAAAAAACATACCTTTTAACCCTCGTCGCGTCAGCGACGATCCTGGCTAACGGCTAACAGCCAATGGCTAAAAACTATTCTCCGAGGAGGGACAAAATGCGCATTCTGAACCGATTTGTATGGATTCTTGGACTGAGTTTGCTCTTGGGATGGGGGACGCTAAGCCTGTTGGCGGCGCCCGTGACGCAGCAGGCGGCAGTTGCGCCCGCCAACTCAATGGCGACATCGCCAGTGACGGCGTCCACCACCATCACGCCGGAGACGCCGCTGGCGATGGGAAACACCGGCGTGACGCTCACCTTCGCGTCCGGCGCGTCCGGCGCCGTCACGGTGACGCTCTCGCCGACCATGCCGGCCAACCCGCTGCCCGGCGCGACGCTCGATCGCAGCTGGTTCATCACCACCACCGCCGAAGCCTACGCGGTCACGGCGACCTTCGCCCACTCACAGACCATGCCCGTAGACGTAGTGTTGGCCGTGGACAAGTCCGGCTCGATGGAATTTGACACGCTGTGCTACGGCTGCTGGACAATGTCAAGCACGGTGGAATATCCCGACGGATGGCTCTGGCCGCTGCGCTGGGACGGCCCGCAGTACGGCCCACCGGCGCATTGCGCTGCCAACACAGCATGGCCCTATAAGAACCAGGGCAATATCTACACGCTCATCGAAGCCGAGGAATACAGCGCCATCTCCAATGCCCCCAGACGTTACGCGCAAGGGTACACCTACTGGGTGTTGCAACGCAACGGCAAGATCACTGTGCCAAATTCCGGTTACTTGATGAATGGCAGCGGCGCCGCCGCCCGGGGACGTGATACGCAGGGCGCTTACATCGGCCACTTCCCCTTCCGCACCGGTTACGTCGTGGATGGAACCCCGCCCAACAGCAGCTCCCCAGACCGCGGCGCCAGCGGCGTGCCTTGCGTCTGGGAAGATATCAACAATGGCTTTATCTGCCGATCCGGTACCTGGATTACGGAGCATTCCGGCCCCTACCCCGCGCCACGGGTGGATTTTGACTTTGGCCTGCCCTCGACCGCCCAGACCGGCGGCAGCAACACCTGGTACGTCTGGATTCGCGCCCAGGGCGGCGACCCGTCTTCTGATCCTAACAATGGACAGGGAGTGTTCTGGGGGATAAACGGCAATCTGATCGGGCGCGGCAGCCTGACGCCCGAAAATGATGAGCCAAGTTTCAAGTACAACGGCGCCTATGCCGGCAACTGGACGTGGCGCCGGCTGCAACGCGGGGCGACTGGAGGCAATGGTAATGACATCGGGCTTGTTTCGGGAGCGACCGTCATGACGCATACGCTAAACATTTGGGCAGGCTCGGCCGGGTTTACGATTGATCAGATCGTCATCACGAATGACAGCGGAACCATCGACGACAACACTACCAAGAACATACCGCGCGACACCCGCCGCACCAACCAGGCCTGCGACCCCTGCGACGCGCGCTTCGGCGGCTCGCCCGATGGCAACGGCGGCGAGTACACGCCGCGCTGCGACGACGTCAGCGGCGCCAGCCTGCCGCCGGAGCAGCGCTACCGCTACCTGGAACCCATCTTCGACGACGAACAGCCCATGGCCAGCGTCACCGCCGCGACGGCGCGCTTTGTGCGCGGGCTGGACATCAGCCGGGATCAAGTGGGGTTGGTGCGGTATTCCAGTAGAGCCGATTCGGCAATGGAACTCCTGTGTCTCAGAACGCACGGGACAGGCTGTACCACGAATATCATTGAAAACAACATCACCGGTGTATTGCTGAAGCGGGGCCAAACCTTCGCCGATGGCGCCACCAACATACCGGACGCATTGGAAGAGGCGACCAAAATGTTGAGCACCGCCACACCACACAACGGGCGCCCGAACGCAGCGCCGGTCATTATTCTGCTAACGGACGGACAACCCAACACCTACGAGTATCTGGACAATGAAAACAAGAACTGCGATTCGGGCAACCTATATCCAGGGAACTATGACCCCGTCATGGAATGCACCATATACATGACGATACGCGCCCGCGAGAGAGGCATCACCATCCACACGATCTCTCTGGGCCCCGGCGCCGACCAGGATTTGCTGCAAGCCATCTCGGACGCCACCGGCGGGCAGCACTATCACGCAGAAAATCCCGACGCGCTGAACGCCATCTACGACGAGATTCGGCGCCAACTCGACGCTACGCCGGCGCCATTGACGGCCCTCTATCACCGCGAGAACGCCGGCGAGCCCTGGCAAATGTATCCCCTGACGCAAACCGCAGCCATCTCCTTCGCCGTCACCGGCAAGGCCATCACGGCGCTCTCCGAGTGGACGTTGGGGCCGCTGCCGCTCCTGGTATCGGTGCGCCCCGACGTGCTGCCTGCCAACCGCGTCACTACGGCCACCGTGACCGCCACGGTCTTGCAAGGGTATTGGAACAAAACCGTGCCGCTGGATGGCGTCAGGGTCACGTTCACCGCATCGTTGGGGAGCGTCTCGCCGGTCGCAGCGCTGACCGTCGGCGGCGTCGCCACCGCCACCCTGACCACCGGCGTCGCCACCGCCACGCTGCCCGTCGCGCCGGGCGTCGGCCAAATTGTCATCACCGCCACCGCCGAAGATGGACGCCAGGCGACTGCCACGGTGAGACTACGTCGCGTGGCCTACCTGCCGCTGGTGCTGCGGCAGTGAGATAGGGAACAAAAGACATTCAACGCAAACGGCCTGGGAAAATCCCAGGCCGTTTCAATGTCGGGCTAAGCTGGCGGCGGCTCGGCGCGGTCGTGGCGCGGCAGACCGATCAACAGGGCCACCGGCCCGGCGGCCAGCAACGCCATCGCCACGGCCAGGCCGGCGCGTTGGGCCACCAGCCCCAACCCCAGGGGAATCAGCGAATTCACCAACCCAAAGAGATTGTCTACGGCCATCACCGTTCCGCTACGCCCGGGCATGGTCGCATACAGCCGCGCTTTGAGGATGGAATACCACCCGGCGTTGAAAAACCCCAGCAATCCCAGCAGAACCAGCTTCCAGGCAAAGGCAGGGACCGTCAGAAATCCGATAAACAAAACCAGCTCCACTCCCGCGCTGACCCGCAGATAACGCAGACCCGGCACACGCTCCAGCAACGGGATGAGCAAAAAGTCGCCGAGCAACCCCACCCCGGTCCAGACCGCCACTGCCGTAGCCGCCTGCGCCGACGAAACCTGCGCCACGTCCGTCATATACAAAGCCAGATACCCCAACAGCACATCCAGCATCAGATCGGAAAAGCCCAGCAAAACGAGCCAGCGCAACACCACCCCACGGCGCATCGCGCGCAGAGCCTCGCCGATTCCTGTCCAAAACCCTGCCGGCGCTTCATCAGCACCGTCGCCTTCTTTCGCCCCGTTTGAATAGGGCGCGCGCCATGCCAAAACCAACAACACCATCGTCAGCGCAGAAGAAGCCAGAAAGACGCCCCGCCAGCCCAAACGCAAGGCCACAGCCGCGCTCAACGCCAGCGGGCCGGTCACCACGCCCAACGACCCGGCGAACGTCCAACGCGCCATGTTTTGTTCACAACGATCGGATTCCGCGTCCATCAACGACGCCTGCGAGAGGCTGACGAACGCCCCCGATGCAGGATAGAAGAGGATGAAGGACAGCAACAATACCCCCATCCCCTGGCTGATCCCGGTCAGGCACAAGCTCAAGGCAAAAATCACGCCGCCGCCCAGGATCAGAGCGCGGCGTTTCCAAACGTCGCCAAGAATCCCCAGAACCGGTTCCACAACCCCGGAAACGATGCCCGGCAGCCCCAGAAGTATCCCGATTTGAATGTAGGTCAACCCCAGGTCGTCGCGAATCAACGGCCACGCCGCCTCGCGCGCGCCGCAAACAAACTCGTCCCAAAATTCAATGCACAACAAAAGTAAAATAAATCCACGCAAAGAAGCTTTTCGTTTTTGCATACCCTCTGCCCAACACCGCAAATTTCGACAACGCCGGACGCATTTCAAAATGGGGGCAAAACCTGCATTTTTGTAGAGACGCAAAATTTTGCGTCTCCTTCTGCTGCGCAGAGAGCCTGCCCCGAAATCAGAATACACCCGCAACGCCGGCCGCGCGACGGCATCATTGTAAAAGCAATCACATAAAACACAAAAAAACGGGAAACCCGAAAGTTTCCCGTTTTGTCGGAATACAGAAATCAGGCCGGCACGGCGGCGTAGGAAACAGATTCCAGAACTTGCGCGTGCAGTTCGGCATACAGCGAATTCAGCTTGTCCTGGATGTTAGCGTGCGCTTGCGGCGCAGTCTCGACCGTGTAGACGACGAGCGAGGCTTCGTAGCAGGCAATGGCTTGACGCAAACTGTCGGTGGCGTCCAGGGTCGCCAGGCGATTGTAGAGCGTGTCCAGGTAAGCGTTGAAGTCGGCATAGGCCGTTGCGGAAGCGGTGTCCGAAAATTCCTTGAGAGCTTCCTGGTAGTAAACGAACGATTGTTGAGAGTCCCTGGCGCGTTCCTCCACCGCGAGCCGCGCATAGGCGATTCCCAGATAGACCTGCAACTGCGCATACAGCGACGGCGAGCGATCCAATGTATAGACCAGCAAAGCCTCTTCGTAGCAGGTAATGGCCCGGCGCAAGTAGCGTCCGGAACGCCCGGCGAGACAAGTGTCCGATAACTGGCTGTAGAGCAACCCCAGCGACATCTGGATCTCGGCGTAGCGTTCAGGAGCAGATTCCAGGGTGTAGTAATAAAGCGCGGCTTTGTAGGCAGAGAGCGCCTGTTGCAGACTATCCGCGTCCCCCTCACGCGACAGCAGCGTGTAGGCGCTCCCCAGGTCCATGTAAATCTCGGCGCATTCGACCGGAGCCACGTCGTAGGTGTAGAAACGGAGCGCCTCCCGGTAACAGGCAATCATAGATTGTAAATATTGCCGGTAAGCAGCCTGATTCCTTGAAATCGCCCCGGTCTCATCGGTCAGCAGATAAGCGTAAGCCGAGCCCATCCCGACCTGAAGTTTGGCGTAGATGAGAGGCGCAAACCTGGGAGTATAAACCTGCAAAGCGGCCTGAAAACTGTCCAGAGCGCGCTGCAGATTCGCTCGCCGCTCACCCTGAGAATCGGCGGACGGCAATGCCAGATAGGCAAAACCCCGGTTGGAATGAATCACGGCGTAGAAAAGCGGAGATTCGGCAAGCGAACAAACCCGCAACGCAGCGTCGTAGCAGCGAATCGCATTGGCAAGGTTGGTCGCCGGGTTTCCCTTCACCTGCATGTAGGCGTTCCCCAGATTGTTCTGCACCATCACAAAATCGTTGGGGGTGGTTTTGGGAGAATAGTGCGACAAAGCCGCTTTGTAACACGCGACGGCCTTGTCCAACGCGCCAACCTGTCCCTGAGCGGCCAGGTGCATATACGCAACGCCCTGGCTGTTGAGCATCTCGGCGCGACGAGCGTCGTTGTGCAAACACTCGCAAGCAAGCACCCCCGATTCGAGCCATTCTGCCTTGGCCGCCCACAAATGGCGATAGCTGTGATAAGGATCTATCACGGAGACCAGACGATACACGAGATCGCAATCCCCCAGCGCCAGAGCCGCTTCCCAGGAAGCCTCCAGGTTAGGATAGAAACCGTCCAGCATCTTCAGGGCCGCATCATAGTTTGGGCCGCTCAACCGTGGAACCTGCTCAGCGGCAGAAGCGAGGTAATACTCCGCGAGGATGCGCGCCAACCGCATAAAATCGTAGCGACGCGCCGGCGCCTGCCAGACGCGCAACAGGCGCTTGCGAATGCCCGCTCGGAAACTGTAGCCGCCGCTCGCAACCGGTGCAATCAAACCCGCTTCCGACCACTGGCCGATGATGTCCCCGGCGACCTTGTCGGACTTGCCGGTGAGCAAGACCAGCAAACGCATGTCAAACCATGCCGGAATGGCGCAGACCAACGCCGACTCAACGACAACGGCGGGCAGCGCCTTCAGGGTGGCCTCTAACCACAGTCCGGCCACATCGCCTTCGACCAGGGTTCCGTCTTTTTGTTGCGGGTTGTTCAGTTCGCGTTTCATGTCACACCTCCTCACTCACACCTCGTTACAAGCCTATGTGGCAAACCTCAGTCTGCCGGTGTGATGTCATCTTCATTGCACGCAAACTGAAGTTTCGCTGTTTTTCCTCCGTTCCCATACCACAATATAACCGGGTCCCACATATAAGTTGTTATTTGGTCTGTATTTAAACCTATTATAAACCTTTTATTATAGAAAGCAATAGGAAATTAGAACTAGAAGAAAGATGTAGGTTAGAAGCCGGGAAACAAAAGAAGCGCTTACGCGAGACGAGTTCTCTCATACGCGCAAGCGCTCCTTCGGAAAAAACCTTCCTTAATTCTTCAACCAATCCACCAATTTTGCCCGCACCTCGGCCATCGTCAACTGCGGCACATAACCGAAATCACGACGGGCGCGCCCAATGGAATAATAGTGGCTCTGTGCCAATTCACTGGCGATAAAACGGGTCAGGCGCGGTTCACCTGAAAGATGGAGCGAACGATGCGTCGCTTCCAAAACCGCCGCCCCCGCGCGCGCCGCCGCCAACGAAACCTTCAAATGCGGTTCAGGCAGCCCCAAATCGCGCAACAGGCGGCGAATCCAGGGCCACAACTGCACCGGTTCGTCCTGGCTGATAAAATACACTTTTCCCTGCCCCATCGGCCCATCCACCGGCGATCCGGGAGCCAATGCATCGGCAGCCAGCAGATGCGCGCACGCGGCGTCGGTCACGTCGGTTAGATCAACCTTGTTGGTTCCAGGCCCCACCTGCGGCAACAGCCCCGTCCTGGCGCGGGCCAACAATGAAGGAATCAGGTGGTTGTCGCGCGGCCCGATAATCAGATGCGGGCGCAACGAAACCGTCAACAAATCGGGAGCGTGCGCCGCCGACACGGCTTGTTCGGCGATGGCTTTGGTGTGCGGATAAGGGCTCTCGTAATGCGCCGGGTAAGGGTACGACTCGTCCACGCCTTCTTGAGGCTTACCGTCAAAGATCACACTGGGAGAACTGGTGTTGACCAACTTCGGCGTCCCGCACTTGCGGCACGCCGCGATGATATTCTGAGTCCCCACGACGTTGACGCCGTAGAAATCATCCCACGCGCCCCACATTCCGGCTTTGGCGGCAACGTGAAAGACCACGTCCATACCGGCGCAAGCGCGCGCCGCCGCGTCGGCGTCGCGCAGATCGCCCTGAACCACAGTCGCGCCCAACGCCGACAGCTCCGGGTACGCGCCGCGTGAAAACACCGTCACGGCATCCCCACGCGCCAACAACTGCTCCACAATATAACGCCCCAAAAACCCGCCGCCGCCGGTCACTAACGCCCGCATCCCGCTACTCCTTTTTCGCGGCCGCCGGCGGCGCGGAGGCGCCAGGGCGCCGCGAATCCTCGCGATGATGGCGGTTGCCACGCATCCACAACACCCACAAAGACAAAAGCACACCCAGCAATCCACCGAGCACACCCACCGGCGACCCGCCAAGAATCGGCTTGTTTCGCAAGGGCGACCTGGCATCTCTCATTCCGCGTGGCCCCAAAATTTCCGTCGCCCAAACGGCTAACTTCTCGCGCTGAATCTTGGCGTTATGGCGCACGTCGGTGGGGAAAGCGCCCGGATAGAAAAGCACCGTCTGGATTCCCTGCGTGTGCGCGTGCTCCGCACCTAACGCCAGCAGCTCAAGCGTCAACTTGTGACGATCAAGTTCGGCGTTTGGGAAAAATGTCGGGTCAGGCTCAACCAACAGCACCGGGCGCTGATTTCCGGGCTGCCCCACCCCCACCAAAGCCGTGCGCGTCACCTTCGGATGCGCATTGAAAATCGTCTCGCACGGCACAGGGAACAGCACGCCGCCCGGCGTCGTCACGCGGTGCGCCTTGCGCCCGCAGAACCACAGACGCCCCCGCGCATCGAAATAGCCGACGTCGCCCATCCGGTGCCACACCGCGCCATCCTCATCCTGAATTTTTGCCAGCGCGGTCTGGTCGGGGCGATTGAGGTAAGTCCGGGTCACCACCGGCCCCTTGACCACGATCTCGCCGGCGTCCGCCGGTCCGTTCACGGCGACGGGCTGCGCCAGAGACGGCGACCACTTCGGGATCGCTTCGTCGCGAATCGGAATAATCCGCAGAATAACCCCCGGCAACGGGCGGCCCACGCACATTCCCCTGCCCTGCGCGCTGAGCGCCGCAGTCTCGGAGATAATCTCCCGGCCGTCCATCCAGGTCAAGGGCATGGCCTCGGTGGCGCCAAAAGGCGTGTTGACCTGCGCGTCCGGGCCGAGGACTTTCTCCAGCAGCATCTCCACCAGCCAGGGAGGTACCGGCGCGCTGGCCATCAGCACCCGCTTCAGCGAAGGCAGCTTGATTCCACGCTCGACGCAATACGGGGCAACCCGCTTCCAGATGGTAGGAGAGCCGAAAGCGTTGGTGACGCCGTGCGTCTGGATGGCTTCGACAACATAAGCAGGATTCACGTGCGCCGACTTCGTCGGGTCCATGTCGGGGATCACCGTAGTGACGCCCAGCGCCGGGTTGAAAAGCGCAAAAATGTAGAGCAGCGACAGGTCTACCTCGCCCTCGACAATGCCCACGTGATGCCGCAACAAATCCAGCTGCGCCTGGAAAATGCCGTGCGTATAGATGACACCCTTGGGGATTCCCGTGCTGCCCGACGTAAACGCGATTCCCGCCTCGGTATCCGGCTCCACCGGCGCGAGATCGAACGGTTCATCCCGATGATCGCGCAACGCCGTCGCGCGCACTCCGGCGAGGGTGACGGCGCCCGGCCACGGCGCATTCCCCACCACCACACTCCGCCGCAGCGAGCCGAAGGTCTTTGGGAATAAACCTCGCAAAGCATGAGCCACAGGAATGCCGATCATCGCCGTCGGTTCCGCGTCGGCGACGCAGCGCAGGAAGGCCTGGCGCCCCATGCCGGGATCAATCAACACCGGCGCTGCTCCCGCCTTGACCAGCGCAAACACCGTCGCGATAAGCTCCACGCCGGGACGCACCATCAGCAGCACCCGCGCGCCCTTTTCGATGCCGGCGTCACGCAGACCGTGCGCATACAGATCCGTTTCGGCATTCAACTGCTCGAAACTAAGCTGCACCGAGCGGGCGCGCCCGCGAGAGTCGCGCCCCGCAGGGAAAATGATGCCGGGCCGGTACGGCGACCTGGCCGCCATTTCGGTTAATCCTTTGGCGATGTTGTAGGATTCGATCATAAGCACCTCCTGGCGAATCAGCGAGTCAGCGAATCAACGAGTAACCGGTCCGGCACCCTATCAACGAAGTAAAAACTCCTGCATCAAGGGCAAAATTCGCTCGTGCGCATCCTCAACCACGTAATGCCCGGCATTTTCCAGAATATGGACTTCGGCAGCAGGGAAACGCTCGCGCCATCCGGCAAGAAAAGTCTTTGTGGTGAACACGAAATCGTCGGCACCCCACAAAATCAGCATGGGATGCTGTGCGAACAGATGCAAGCGAGAATCAATGGCATTTACCGTGGCGCGAGTGGGATGCTGCGGAGTAAGCGGAATATCCTGCACAAAACGATAAACCGCAATTCGATCGCGCCAGGAAGCGTAGGGCGCCAGATAACCGTCGCGCACCTCCGGCGTGAAGCGACGCCGCTGTGAGGTTCCCGACACCAGAGCAGAGAGCGAAAAAAGATTCAAACCGCGCACCATCAGTTCGCCCAAACCGCGACTGCGCGCCAGTTTCAAAACAAAGGGCACGGCCGGCGCATAAAACGCGGAGGTGTTAAACACCACAAAACGCGATGCCAGCTCCGGGTGGCGGGTCGCAAACCCCATCCCGACGCCGCCGCCCCAATCGTGCAGGACAAACGTGATCTGCCGGAGCCCCAAAGACAACAACAGGCATTCGAGGTTTTGAATATGCTGCTCCAAGGTGTACGGGTAATCCTGCGGCTTGTCCGAAAGGCCACAGCCCACGTGATCGGGGACAATGACGCGATGAGTCTTGCTCAGCTCGGGGATCAGCGTTCGATAATAAAACGACCAGGTTGGGTTGCCGTGAACCATCACCACCGGCGGCGCATCGCGTGGGCCTTCGTCCACATAGTGCATCCGCGCGCCGCCGAGGTCAAGATAATGCGAAGTAAAAGGATAAAGCGCGCGAAACGTCACCACTGGATCCCTACAACCAGACTGTTCACGCCGCTCCCCACGCCCATCATACAGATCCGGTTTCCCGTCTGCACAAAGCCGTTCTCCACGGCGATGGCCATACTGATCGGCGCGGCGACGGAGGCCGTGTTCCCCAGATAATGCAGCGTGGGATAATCAATCCCCTCTGGCAGCTTGAGGACGTGATACAAATTGAGGATGCGTTGCGGCTCGCTGACCTGGTGCGTGAAAATCCTGTCAATCATAGAATCCGTCCAACCCACCTCGCGCTTGAACCCCTCGAAAGCGTGGATTACCACCTGAGCCCCCTCGCGCATCAACGCCGTCGAGTCGGTGTGCATCCACGTAGGCTGCGCCACACACAGATGATTGTGCGCCGTATTTCCATAGAAATAGCCGCCCAGCAGGCGCTTGCCGGTCTTGGATTTCGAGCGGTGGCGCAACACCATCGCCACAGACGCCGAACCGAGGGTCAACGAAGCCAGATTGTCGCGCAGGGTATTCCGCATCGGGGAATTGGTCAACAAATCCCGAATGGTTTCCAACTGGCCCTGGCGCGGGTCTTCGGCAGCCACGATGAGCGCCGTGTCAATTTGCCCCAACTCGATCATATTCGCCGCCACCGCCATCGCGTTGACAAAGCCGAGACAGGCGTTGATCATATCAAAATTCATCGCAGTCGGCGGCAAGCCCAGATTGTGGTGGACAAATGTTGATGTCGCCGGTTCGATGTAATCCCGGCAAACCGATGCGTTAATCAAACATTGCACTTCCTCCGGCGCGACGCCCGCATTCTCCAGGGCACGCGCGCCGGCCCACGAGGATGCCTGCGAGACGCGCGTACCCTCGTCCCACCAACGACGCTCGCGAATACCGGTCAGACGCTCAATATAACCTTGCGGAATTCCCAACGCTTGATACACTGGAGCAATTTGCTCCTCCAACCATGCGGTTGTGACCACGGTATCGGGGATCACATACCCGATGCCCTCAATACAAACATTCTCGTATAACATGCTCCTGGCCTCATTTATATAAAGTTGGGGGAGTGGCGCACGTCGGACCATGGTCAGACCCCAGTTAACACATTCAAACCTGGTGATTGTACTACAAAACGGCGCGCAAAAAAGTAGAGACGCAAAATCTTGCGTCTCTTTTGCCAGATCGCCAAAACGTGCTACTATAGGCTCCGACATCCCCGCGTCGCAACGCCCAAAAACGCGCGAGCGGCAGGGTACTGCCAGGAACGGCGGAGTCTCCCATAATCAATTTCCGATTACGAATTTCTCAGACACCTCACCCCATTTGGAGGAAAACCATGCGCAAACAACCCCTGCTTTGGATCGCCCTTGCCCTCGTCGTTATCGGTGTGGTGTCCCTGATGATATTCAACACCCCGTTGACCAAAGGCTGGCAAGTTCTGACGCGCTACCCGGATGAGATGCTCCTGACAGAAGTAAACAAGATGGCAGAATGCGCCGAATGCCACGAGGAAACGGACAAATTCCACACATGCGACACCTGCCATGACGATCACGGTTCGGTCGAGATGGAAAACGTGCCATTCTTCGGCGTGGTGGCCTTCGCGGGGGATGTGCCGGAACCGGGCTACGTGCTGATGGATGACCTCCTGCCCTACCGGGATCGGCCTCACACTTATGCGCTTTTGCTCGACGTTCTGGAAAAACAAGGGGTGAACGACTTCATCAGTGTGACCCTGGTATCGCTCGACGAAGGCAGCGTCACCCTGGCGCGGGATCAGGTCGGCGCCGACGCCTGGTTGATGCCTTACACGGACGGCATCCGGTTCGCAGCAGAGAGCCAACACGCCTCTGCCTGGATCAAAGGCATCCGGCGGATCATCGTGGTCGGGCCGGAAACACCGCTGATCGTGGACGGGAAAGCCACCTCGATGGGGCGCCTGCTCCAAGGGGCCACCCAAATCGTCACCGTAGAACAAACCAACGTGATGCTCAAAAGCGAAAAAGACGGGCAGGTGCACCAGGCAAGTGTCGCGTCACGAGTCGAAGGCGTCGCGCTGGCGAACCTCCTGGCGAACCCCAACTCCGCACAAATCACCGTGCGCACGGAGGACGGCGCCGAACACACCCTCAGCGGCGAAGCCGCCCGCACCGCCTTGCTGGCGCAGATCAACGGCAAAACCACCGTAGTATTGCCCGAACGAGGGCGATCCCAGTGGATCACGGCAGCAATAGAGATTCAATCAAGTGGGACTACTCACTAACCGTCAAGTGAAATATTGGGTGTTTTTGCGGGCGAGC
>DAOUFX010000336.1:0-7607 GCA_034429675.1 Anaerolineae bacterium
TCCCCAGATTTTGAGAAGATACCTTTCTTAATTATTAAAGGGGCACGGGCGATCTCCTCGCCCTCTTCTTATATCTCTTGATCTACAAAGCCACAATTCCCATAGAAAAGGAGGCCGTATCGAAAGAAGAAAACAAAAATCCTCAATAGAAATTCCGTTTACCCCGTTACTTGTCCACAATTATTCAAAATAGCTAGTATGTAGGGAGGATCGCGATGTTTGCTCAAGCCAGAAAATTCAGCTTGAAATTGATCCGTATCTGGGTGATTTTTGGGATGCTTGTCCCACTCTTAGCCCAGCCCCTTTCAACGCTTGCCAGCCCCGGAGCTATTCCCTCAAAATGTGCGGGAGGAACTATTACCATTGTTGAGGGAGAAGCAGATGTCACTATCGAATCTCCTACGATCCAGGATGCAAGCGTTATCGGCTGTGATGTCAGTGGCTATATGCGAATCCAGTTTCGAGGAAATGATAAACGCTGGATTCCGATTAGCGGTAGTGTGGATGCGTTCGACAACTTTTCTGCGGAGTCCATCGGCTATTTCGATCTCAACATCGCTGGACTTACGTTGAAGGCTTACCGCACGGCATACACTACTGACAACGACGGCGCACTGAGGATTACCTACCCCAGTATTAAAATCCCCAACGAGTGGGGAGGGCTGGAAGCGCAGATCCCTTCCACCACTCAAATTGACAGAGGCGGGATTCAAATTTACCGGTTCAAATTGCCCTCTCTGCAAACCCCCAAAGGTTTTGGATTAGACCTCTCAGGACAAATCAGAATGGCGTCGAGTGGGTATGAAATTGACGCTGACGGCAGTTTGAGCCTGCCCGACATGGGCAAAACGGCGGAATGCGCTATCTCGGCCGGCGTCACTTTGTACGCCAGCCTCCTCGGTCAGGGTGTGATCGAGATGTACACGCCGGAGGGCGCACAGGCGGCTTCCCTGAGAAACAACCGTTCGGTAATCAGTCGCCCGGATGGATTGGCTTCCATGGTTCCGGCGTACATGCCGGTTCATTCTTACTACCTGCCGGTGCCCTCGGATTTGCCGCCCGACGCCTGGTTGCAGGGTGAGCCTGAAGCCCCGGCTGCGCCTCAAGCCCAGACGCAATCCTTGCCGGACGCCAACGTCCAGTTGGCCAGCAGCATGGCGATGCTCGCCCCCTATGCGACCGCTGCCGAGCCAACCGGCGAGCCGTCGTTCATTCCGCCGGGCGAGGAAGAAGCCCTCGTTGCGGGCCGGCCTTACGAGTGGGCTCTGTGGGAAGAAGGGAACTACGATCAGCCGTTGGCGTCGTCGGCGGATTACCCCGAACAGGCGCCGGCGCAGGATGTCCCCGCTGCCGCTATGATCGGCCCGCTGGAGAGAGAGGTTGCTCTGTCGCCGCAAGGTCTGGAATTGCGGGAAATCAGAGCGTCTGCCTCTTGCAGCAAAGGTATCCCGATTGCCAACACCGGGTTCGAGCTTACCGGCGTGAGGGGAGTCATCTCATTGCGTCCTAACAGCCAATATGTGAGCATTGGCGTCACTATCGAAAGCAGCGTCAAGGTCGCGAGTTTCTCAGCTTTGAAGCTCGACGCCGACGCCAAATTTCAGTGGGCGCCGGAGTTCGCCGGAGAGATCAGCGGCGCGCTGTATGTGTTGACGATGTACCAGGTGGGCGGCGCCAAGGTCTCGCTGAGCGAGAGCGACGGCTTTAGAACCACGGTGTGGATGCGCGGGATTGTGTGGGAGCTGACCGTCTCAATCCACGCCTGGAGCCAGTGGGGACGCTTCCACTTCACCGGGTCCGGCCTGGCCCGAATCGGTATGGGCAAGGGCCAGATTTGGCAGGGATGCGTCCCGTATCCTTGCGGCGTGCGTTGGTGCGAGAAATGTGTCTGGGGCGTGTGTGTGCCGTATCCATGCGGCGTCAATATATGCGATGGTTGTATCAACGTGCCCCCTTCGGATATGTGGATCGGCGGCCTTGGCGCTGACTTCGGCGAGTTTGTCGGAGGGGCGTATGGCTTCAAGGCCTACGTCAGTTTTGCCGGTTACACGATCGGCGCTTTTGTTGACAATCGCGGCACCATACGCTTTGGCGACGTCAGCGCTTATCGTTTGTACGGCAAGATGCAGCTGGCGCAGGCGCAGGAAACCTGGAAGGCGGCTCAACGCAGCGGCGCTTTGACTGATAAGGGCGACCGCACCTTTACGTTCCTGTCCGACGACGACGTTCTGGTCAATTTTGAACTGCCGATGAAGAGTGACTCTATGGCGCCGCTCAGCGTTAGCGACGCGATTACACCGGTCAATGTCATCACTCAAACTGACACGCTCTTCTCCGTCAAAAGCGACACCCCTCTGGACGTCAGCCTCGTTTCTCCGGATGGCATCACGATTACCGTGGAGAACTACGACGAGTCGCCGGGCGGCTACATTGTCGGCTACCGCGAATCTGTGACCTATACTTTGGAGCGCGCCGTGGACGCCTCGGAGACGGAGGGTGGTAGCAAAGAGATTGTGGCGGACGAACAGACGCGCTGGCGTTTCGTCTCGATCTCGCCTGACCCACAGATGTCTCACGTGGACGTCAGCCTCGATGCAACCGCCGTCATCACCGATATGTGGATCACCGGAACGCAGCGTATAGATTACGCGCTGCTGGAACCAGGGATGCACACGGTTTCTGTAATGCCGTTCGGCAGTTCTACGGAAATTCTCACCGCCACCCTGGATGCCATCACCGGAACGGACTACACGGTTCTGGCCGTCGGCGCTCCTGCCTCGGCTCTCATTCTCACGGACGACAACCGCAACCCCGGCGACTTCGGCTATGCGCGTGTGCGCGCGGTCAACGCGGTTTCGCCCACCGTTCCCATCACCGTGAGCCTGGGCGACTGGGACGTCGGCCTGGGTTACGGGCAGGCCAGCGACTATCAATGGTTACCGGCCGGCGTCTACACACTCTCTGTGCCGGTGGGTGATTTCTCGCCCATACAGCGCACTGCTCTGGCCGCTACCTCCGTGACCACGCTTACCGGCGAGGCCGAGGGTGACCTGTACGGCGACGACGCCGCCGGCATCGGCGATGTGAACGGCGACGGATATGCTGATTTCGCCGTCGGCGCACGACGACACAATGGGTGGATTGGGCGAGCCTACATCTACTATGGCGGCACATCGGGTCTTGGCGCTCCCGATCTCACGCTTTCCGGTTCCTCTGTGGGTGACGCTCTTGGCACGTCGGTCAATGCTGCCGGCGATGTCAACGGAGACGCCTACGACGATGCCATCGTGGGTGTCTTCGGTGGGAATTCCGGCGCCGGGCAGGCATACGTCTATTACGGCAGCGCCACAGGACTCTCCGCCACCCCTGGCGCGGTTCTGAACGGGGAAGCCAGCGGAGATGCTTTCGGTTCGTCCGCTGCCACCGCCGGCGATGTAAACAACGATGGCTATGACGATGTCGTCGTTGCGGCCGATGGTTGCAACACGAGCGCCGGCTGCGCTTACGTGTATTTGGGGAGCGCCTCCGGTTTGGCGACCACGCCGTCCGTCGAGCTAAACGGCGATCCCGCTGCCGAGTTCGGCGCGGCTGCCGGAACCGCCGGGGATGTGAATAACGACGGTTACGACGACATCATCATCGGCGCGGATGGTTACGGAAGCTACACGGGCGGCGCCTACGTCTACTACGGCGGCACGGGCGGCATCACTCAGACCAACTATACGCTCTTGACGGGCGAGGCCGCGGGCGACAACTTCGGTTGGGATGCCAGGGCGGCCGGAGACGTCAACGGCGACGGCTACGACGATGTTCTCGTCGGCGCTTATGGCGCGGCTCCGGCCAGCAGTAACACCGGGCGCGCTTATCTGTACTATGGCAGCGAAACCGGCGTCATCGCGACTCCCGCGTTCGCGATGACCGGCGTGGCTTTCGGCGATCTCTTGGGCTTCTCGGTCGGCGCTGCCGGCGACATTGACGGCGATACTTATAGCGACATCGTTGTGGGTGCGCCGGGCGTTTCGGGGAATACGGGCCAGGCTTACGTGTATACCGGCGGTCCCACCGGGCCTTCGCCGGTTCCCACGATGACCCTGTCCGGCGAAACGACCGGCGAGCAGTTCGGCAGCACGGTGGCAACTCTGGGCGACATCAACGGCGATGGTCTTGCGGACTTTATCATCGGCGCGTCGCAATTTGCCACGCAGACGGGGCGCGCTTATGTCTATGCCAGCCCCGGCGCTGCCGCTCCCGATTTCTGGATGCAGCCCAGAACGATAACGCTTGAGGAAGGCGATGTTCAGAGCTTCTTCTTCTCCCCGCTCGGCGACGGAACTTATCCGGTCGGCGTCCAAAGTACGCTGGATGAGCGCTACAAAGTGATGACCGAAACCCAGTTTATCGTGGATCAGGCGCCTGTGGGCACCTGGTCGGTCAATCTGGTGGGGGATACCACGGGGCAACTGATGGTGGGCGCCGTTGCTGCGCCTAATCCGCCGGTCATCAGCGACCTCACCGTGAATGCCAGTAATCTGGCGCAGACGTTGGTGTCTTACCGGCTGCTCTCGGACTACTTGCCGGCCACGATCAGTATCTACGCCAATAACGGGCCAATCACCGAAACCATGCTGGTCACCGAGTCCATCGGGATGACCAACACCGAGGTTGTGACCAGCACCAGGGTGTCCCCGCTTTACGAAGGAACGGCCGTTTACACGATCACGCTCACCGATGAGAACGCGGTCAAGGGTGAAATCGTGACGGAGACGGTGGACTTGTCCCAGTTGGAAAGCGGGAATTACACGTTGTGGGTGCGCGCCGAAGATGGCGTCAGTCCTCCGGTGCAGGGCTACGTCTGGGGGACGCTCGCGATGGCGCGGGCTGCCGGCTTGGATTGGTCGCGGAATCGGGTGCGCGTCGCTGCCGAAGGGTACGATTCCGTGGCGCAACTTGCCGGCGCGCTGTCCATCGGGATTGACCATACCGACACGTTCACCGACCACTGGACGACTGCCATCACCCCCACCGTCAATCTGCTCTTTGTCACACCGGCCAACCCGGAAGGAACGTTGATTGACGGCCTGTTTGTCGAGTTTGTGGCCAATACACACCCCGACGTGGACAGCTACATCGTCAATGTCGCGGCTCTGACGACCACGCACGTTCTCACTGCCGGCAAGACCACCTATCAACGGTACAATGAGGCCGGCGATCCCATCGGCGGCCCGATCAGTTACGTTATCTTCAACGGCATCAACCCGAAGACGACGTACACGATTACGATCGGCGCGGTTGATTGGGAGAGCGATCGTACTTCCTGGTCCGACGCGCACATCGCGACGGTTCCGCTGGGCGACTTTGGCATGTGGGCGCAAACGCCTGCGGTAACGTTGCCCTCAGGCGAGCAGATCCTCACCGTCACTCTGGGTGTGTCTATGACCGATGACATCTTCTCTGACGTTGACATCTATCTTGAGGGTGAGAATCTGGCCGACATCCGGCTCAAATCCTTCTCTTATGAAGAGGTGAAGACCGGCAAGATCATCCAGTTGGGGCGAGCCTCTATTCCGGCTGCGGCGCGGATGCCGGCTTCGATGAGGCGCAGCGCAGTCCAGGATGTGTACACCTACTGGGCTCATGTGGCGCTGACGATCCCGACCACCACCGCTCCGGGTCTCTACAGCCTGCCGTTCCACGGCTACAGCGGCGAACTGCGCCGCGAAACTACCGTGGAAGTGGAGGTCGGTGAGCCGCAGCAGGTTGCCATCCCATCAAACGCCACCGAACCGTTGGTCGTATCGGCCACCTTGCCGCTTGTCAGTTGTGCTCAAGCTATCACCGTGACCATCCCGCCGCAGACTTTTGCGCAGGCAAGCACTCTGGAGTTCAGGCAAGCCACGAACAATGTTGAAGACCTGGCGAATTACCAGTTTGCTTATGCACACTTCTTCTTGAGCGCTTTCACGTCTCCGGGTGGGGTGGCGATTGAGCCTACCCAGCCGATTTCGCTGGCGCTGAAATACGACAAGACGTGCATGGGCGGGCTGGAAGCGGACAAGCTGAGCCTGTTGACTATGGCGGCGCAGCTCTGGCAGGATACGGGAGTGGCGTGCACACCTGACGTACAGAGCGACGAGCTCCGTTGTACCCTGGAGAACCTGGGCGAGTTTGCGTTGTTTGAATACGTCGAATCTGGAGCTGACAAGAGCGTCTTCTTGCCGTTGGTTCTACGATAATCAGGAGTGAACAAAAGGCCTGCCGGCTCTATGCCGGCAGGCCCCTTGGATTATACCTATGACAAAACACTTGCGATACTATATCTTACTCTTCGTGGTTTTGTTGGGAGTGTCGGGCCTACTCTATGGCGTGTTTAGATCCAGGTTTGCGCCTCAGGTCGCGTCGGAGGCGCAGAGGATGCCTTGCACTCTTGCCGACAGGGGCTTGATCCCTGATGATCCATCCCCTTTCCCGCCGGTGGATGCGCACGATTGGGCGTGGGGACCGGAAAATGCCCCGGTTACTCTCATCGAATACGGGGATTTTCAGTGCCCGCATTGCGGCGCCCTGGCGCCTGAGCTCATCCGGTTGCGCGAAGAGTTGCCGGAGGACTTGCGTCTTGTCTTCCGCCATCTCCCTTTGGAAACCCTGCATGACAAAGCCAGATTGGCGGCGCAAGCCTCCGAGGCCGCCGGCGCGCAGGGGAAATTCTGGCCGATGCACGATGCGTTGTTTTTGAACCAGGAAGCCTGGGCGGCCCTTTCGGAGGCCGAGTTCAAAGACTGGCTTACGACGCAGGCCGGGGCATTGGAACTGGACGTTCAACGTTTTGCTGCCGATCTGACGAGCCAACAAACCGTGGACGTTGTCCAGCAAGCGTATGACGCGGCGATCGGGATAGGGTTGGATGGAACGCCAACTCTGGTGATCAACGGTCAGTACTACGAGGGTATCAAGGACTGGTGGACATTGGCGTCGTTTGTCAGGCTCATCAAGCTTGAACCCCGACAATTCGATGAGTGTCCACAGCAGCAGATCGTTTCTCGCAAAAAGTACACTGCGGTGTTGGAGACGACGAGGGGAAATATCACCCTCGAATTGTTGCCGCAAAAGGCGCCGTTGGCTGTGAACAATTTTGTCTTTCTGGCGCGCCAGGGATGGTACGACGGCGTGGAGTTCTATCGCGTTATTCCGGGATACGTTACCCAGACCGGGGACCCTTCCGGCACCGGTCTGGGCGGGCCGGGCTACTCATTTGCCGACGAAATCCAAACCGATGTTTTGTTCGACGCGCCGGGTATGGTGGCGATGGCCAACGCCGGGCCGGATACGAATGGCAGCCAGTTTTTCATCACGTACACGCCTCAAGATTCTCTGAACGGCCAATATACCATCTTTGGTAAAGTGATTTCGGGCATGGATGTGCTTGAAAACCTTGCCAAACGTGATCCGGCAATGGATACCACAGATCTGCCGCCTGCGGATGAAATTGTGAGAGTGACGATCGAGGAACAATAAGGAACTGTGTTTTTTGTGCCGGGGTACCCGCACAAAAAACACACCCTACTCATCCAGGAAAATTGTGACTGATCAGGGATATAAAGGGGGTTTTC
>DAOUFX010000337.1:0-2708 GCA_034429675.1 Anaerolineae bacterium
CCCCCAGATATTGAGAAGATACTCCTGTAAAACCAATCACCACGCCTACTGCTTACAAGCCGAAGCATAACCAAACCACCCGCTATCTGGCAATAACCAGGTGTAATCTTTGTATCCCAGGCTTGCCAGCTGTTCGCCCATCTCGGCCAACGGCACAAAGTAGAGAGCAAAGGTCTGTTTGAGCCACTTCTTGAACGCAGCGCGGGGATCGTTCACACCCATCGCAAAGGCGCTGGTGGCCAACGTCGCCCCCGGAGCGCTCACGCGGGCAATCTCTCGCAACGCTTGTGGCAAATTGGGGAATTGATGGAAACCGCCGGAGCAGTTGACCTTGTGCAGAACGCCGTCGGCAAACGGCAGCGCATGGGCGTCGCCGTGAATAAGCAAAACATTCTCCAGCCCCCATTGTTGAACGTGGTAAACGGCCCGCTTCAGCATCACCAGCGAATAATCCAACCCGATGACCAGCCCGGCATCCCCAACACGTTTGGCCCACTCCACCGTAAAATTGCCCTGGCCACACGCCAGATCCAACAACGTGTCGCCGGGTTCTACCTGTAACGTCCGTTGTGCTATCGCCGCCTCGACCGGGAAATCCGGCGAATTCAAAGCCCGCGTAATCGTCTCGCGGAAGCGATCATAAGCCCAGGCAGTGAACGGTGTGTCTAAGAAGTGCTGGGTGAAGGTCTTCGTTGGCGCAGCGTCCAACAAGTACAAAATCCCATTGCGGTAAGGGTAAACGCGCCCTGTGGCCGGACAACGCAACCCACAACCCTCCGACGCCCCTGCCGGCAATACTTCCGGCACGCGATCCGGGCACGTCGGCAAGCGCAACAAAGGCGCCGCGCGCTCCAACAACGTCCGCGCCTGCGTCTCGGAAACGACCACGGGCGCCTCAACGTCTCGCTGTGAACGTTTCCACGCCCAGTACGCCAGGCCAACGCCGGTAAACAACGCAATTCCTACTGATGAAAATTTCGCTCTGGTCATCCATTCCTCCAAAAAGTTGAAAATCGGCAGATCAAAGAACTCATCCACATTGTCCTGAATGTATGAATATACTATCATATTGCGAACTTTCAGTCAATACCGAATTTTGGAAACGCAGCGAGGCAACAAAAAGCCCCAAAGAAACTTCATCTCTTTGGGGCCACTGACAGAACGGCAATACCCTAAGGGCGCCCGTGTTGCTCCTCAATGCGCTTCAACAAGGCCGGTAAGGAATCCTCGATAAGCGAAAACATGTCGTGAGCTTCTTGCAAACGACTGCGCAATGACGGGTCTTCGTCCTTGAGCAGATCCAGGCCGTATTCGGCAATCTGGTGAAGCGAGGCCATCATTCGCAAGTACATGCGTATGAACGTCACCCACCCACCGGGCAGGAAGCGGAAGCAAACGCGGCGCGGCACCGGCGAGGGCGCCCGTTCGATCAGGCCCATTTCGCTGAGCAGGCGGGTGTTGCTGCTGATGGAGCTTTTGCTGGCCTGTAGCCGCTCGCACAGGTCGTCAATGGACTGCTCCGGTGGGTCGGCGATCAGCAGCACCCCCAGGATCCGCCCTGCCATCCGCGGCACTCCCATCTGCTCAAAATACAGACCAATATCTTCAATGAAGTGTTTCTCTTCGTAATAATGCTCCGGCATTTGTTTCGTATTCCTTCCAATGCGCTGGAATAAGCGCACCCATCTCAAAAATTAGTCGAATCCACGCATACCACGCGAACCGGGCCAATATCCAGACCAGGCAACTAACGACTACCCGACTTTCTGACTCTCCTCCGGTTTACCCAACGGTTCCACATGGACGTAAGCCCTATCCACCTCCGGCAGTGCCTCCAGCTGCGCCTGCACCCTGTCCGAGATCGCGTGAGCTTCCGTCAGAGATATATCACCGTCCACGTCAATGTGCAAGTCCACCACCAACTGCGCACCCACATATTCGGTGATAATCTGGTGGACGTCAATAACGCCGGCCACCGACTCGACGATGCGGGCAATCTCCTCGCGCAGTTTCGGTTCGGCGCCGCCGCCGGTGAGGTAGTACAAGTTTTCCTTCCAGGCGCGCCAGGCGGCGCGGAAAATCCACACAGAAACCATCGCACCAGCCACAGGGTCGGCCAACGGATGAATGAATTTGGAGCCGAGCACCCCAAAAAACGCCGCGATAGAGGTCAACACGTCAGAAAGATTGTCCTGCGCTACCGTCCCCAACGTCGGGCTGCTTGCCAGCCGCGCAATTGAGCGAATGGAGAAAAACATCCCACCCTTGATCACAGCGCTGCCCAACAGAGCCAACGTGGGCCATCCGGGTTCGACGGCCAGGCCGCCCACCAACAAGCGCTCAATGGATGCGCGGCCTGCCTCATAGCCGGCAAACGTCATCGCCGCCGCCACCGCCAGACCCACCAGCGGCTCGAAACGGCTGTGGCCCTGCGGGTGCGAAAGATCGGGAGGGCGTTGCGCGATCCACAGCCCCAACACCAACATGAGCGAATACACCACATCCGACGCCGAATTGGCCGCATCCGCGTAGAGCGCGCGGCTGTTCGACATATACGCCACCACCCCCTTCCCCGCTACAAGCAACACATTACCGAGCAAGGTAATCACCAGCGCATTGCGGAACGACTTGCGACGCGCCGGATCCGGTTTGTATTCACGCACCAATTGCATTATTTCCCTCGCAACAGATTCAAAATCTGGTGGGGG
>DAOUFX010000338.1:0-8061 GCA_034429675.1 Anaerolineae bacterium
ACGCCAACACCCACGCCGACGAAAACGCCAACGCCAACCCCAACGCAAACCAAGACGCCTACCTCAACTCCCACCGAGACGCCTACCCCAACCCCCACCGAGACACCTACAAGCACGCCTACCCAGACCAGTACGCCCACTCCGACCGGCTCGCCCACCCCAACCGGTACACCCGACATCACCCCAACGGCCGAACCGGGAGGCACGCCTACAATTGAGGTGGAAAAGGAACCGCCGCCCGGACCCTTCGAATGGGAACTGCCGGACGCGACAGACCCGCTGGCCGCCTGCGGCGAAAAAGAAGATCGCTTCGAAATCGTGGGAACCACGACCAAACACGAGTATTACTGGGAATGGACGTGGACGCCGCCCCAAGACGGCTCGTACAAACTGTTTGCCTTCACCGAGCCCAAGCTCGCCCCCATCTTCGACGTGCACCTGGCCCCGCTGGCCAGAGAAGAGATCGTCGTCAACTGGGGCAACTCCAACTGCGCCGAGACGTCGGAGCTGGTTGACACCGAGAGCAACTGCTACTCCCTGCCTCCCCTGCAATTCCGCCCCCTCCAACCGCCCAGTCCGGTCACCTGCGGCGGCCTCTCCTGGGGGCTCTGGTTCGGCACCGGACATTGGGAAGGCCCCTTTGGCTGGCCCAGCATCCATTGGACGGCGTCGCTGTCGCCGACCACGGTCAGCAAATCCTTCGGCGACCCGCATCTGACCACCTTCGACGGCGCCACGTTTACCTCGCTCCAGTTGGGCGAATTCATCTACAGCCGGGACATCGTCAATCCCAACACGGGATTGGAGCTCCAGGTGCGCCAGGCGCGCCTGCCCGGCTACCCGGATTGGGCCTCGTTCAACACGGCCGCCGCGCTGCGCGCGGGCGGCCACGTTTTCGAGGTGCGCCTGCCGGACGCGGCATCGAGCAGCCGCTATATGCTGGATGTGTTGATTGACGGGCATCCCCTCGACATTGCGCCGGGCTACTACGCCTTCGGGCAGGCGCTGGTTCGCATCGAGGCAGACAACTCGCTCACGGTCTGGGTGCAAGACGAGCGCGTCAGCAACCCGGAGCAATACGCCAACGGCGGGTTGACCGAGGTGCGCATCGGCCACATCGCGGAGAACCTGCTCGGCGCAACCGGCGAAAATGCCGTCTCCCTCGACATCTCGATGTCGGTGCCGCCGCTCGGTCTCTATCACGGCCTCTGGGGCAGCCCCGACGGCCAGCGCGGGAACGAGTTCCAGAATCAATACGGCTACAGCGTCAACAACATCCTCCAGTTCCACGACGCATGGCGCGTCCTGGATCGGGCCGACTCTCTCTTTACCTACAAACCCAACGAGGGGCCCTCCACCTACAATCTCGAACAAACGGCCAGCTTCCCCACACAGTCCAATCTGCAAGGCGATAACCCCGAAGCGCGCAACTACATCCAGGAAGCCCGCGATTTGTTGAGCGGCACCTGCGGCGCGAACGTCAATCTTATGGAAGAGCCGTTCATCCGCGCGATCGCCATCGAGCTGGCGGCCGGACGCACCGCAGCGAACCTGGTCGCCAGCGGCCTCTGCCACGACGAGCATCTGGTAGGCGTGAGCGCCGCGACGATCCTCCTCGGCGTCAACCTGCACGGAAAAATCAGCTTCGCGGCGGATCCCGCCATCAGCATCCCCGGCAGCCGCGTCGTCATCCGCGCCCAGGAGATGGGCAACCGGGTGTTGTGCGACACGACGAGCTACACGGACGGATTCTACCAGTGCGGGTTCACCGACTACGCCGACGATTACGCCGGCCTGACCAATCTCACCCTGACCTACCGGGTGACGGGCTACGGCGATCCGGTGGAGCAGACCGTCAGTGTGCCGGCCCCCACCCCCGGGAACTGGCTGTTCCACGAGCAGAACATCGCCGTTGACCCCGACAACGTGCTCCACCTCGTCGGCAATGTCTACGAGCCGGACGGATTGCCCGCCCGGAACGGCCACGTTCGCGTCCGGGGATTCGGCGTTCTGGCCCAATACCGCGCCAACGCCGGCGGCTACTACGATTTCTACGTCCCCCTGCCCGACGGCATCGAATCCGGCGAACTGACCTACGAAGGCGCCAGCGCGAACTTCCAATACTACGTCCAGAAGCTCAAGCCCTTCGATCTGAGCTTCTCCGCAGAAGACCGGGTGCACACGCTCCCCTTTGATCTGTACCTGGAGCCATACAGCCCGCCGGAAGGATCGGGCATTGACGATCCACTGTCACCGTACACCGGCATTCCGGGAGACGACCGCCACAATCGCCGGATCGTTCTCTTTGCCGGCAAGGTAAAAAATACCTGGATTGACGCCTACAATCAGGCCAACGGGACTGCGTTCGGCGATGGCGTCTCCGGCGCGCGGGTCACGATTGCGTCGCCCTACCTCCCCGGCGGGCAATGCCAGACCACCAGCGGCGCCGGCGGCGATTACACCTGCGTCGTCGAACTGACCAGCGCGGAGCTCTTCACGGTCAGCATCCGGGTTGGCGTCGTCGGCTCGACGGTCGTGACCGTTCCCATCACCGCCGCCGACATCCCCGAACCGCTGCGCGTCAACGTCAAAACGACCGACCTGAGCGTCTCCCCCACCACCTTCCTGCTGACGGGCAACGTCACGGACGCCGGCGCCGACCCGGTGGAAGGCGCGCAGGTCACGGTGGCCAGCCCGCCCGACGGGGAATCCATCCGCACCACGGCCGCCGCCGAAACCGACGCCGCCGGCGTCTACCGGATGATGCTCAGCGTTCCCAACACGGTGGCCCTGGGCGATCAGAACCACGTGACCGGCATCCTCAACTACGAGGTGGTCTACCTCGGCCTCGGCGGGCAAATCCTGTACCGTGAAAATCAGGCGTTGTCCGTCCTCGCCCCCCCGGACGGCCCGCTTGCCGGCCAGTTGACGATTCTGACCAACGACCTGCAAATCAGCGGGGTCACGCTGGCCTTCACCGGACGGGTGCGCAACCAGCACATCCAGACGCTGGGCGTTCCCCACGCTCATGTGATCATTGACAGCCCCACCTGGGGTCCGCTCTGCGACACGTACACCGACGAAGAAGGATATTACGTCTGCGACGTGTTCATCGAGGATAACGCGCCGTTCCAGGCCACCTACCGGGTCAGCCGGCGCGGCAACACCGTGCAAACCGTGACCATTGACCCCTCAAGCGCCGCTCTCGGCAGCCGCCATCCGGCGCCGCGCACGCTCTACGTATCGCCGACGACGCTGCACGTTTCCGGCGTCGTCACGAACCCGGACAACGGCCAGCCGGTGCACGGAGCCACCATCGGGCTTTTCGGCGCCAACAGCAGCAGCGCCCACACCCAAAGCGACAGCTCAGGCGCCTACGAAGCCTACGTCGTGCTGAACAACGGCGTCGTCGCCGACATGCTGCACTTCACGCTGTACTACGCATCCCAAACCGGCCAGGCCGACGGAACCGACCAGGCGCAAGTCGCCGTGGCGGAAAACGCGCTGACCGACATTGATCACGACCTGACCTTCAGCCTGGGCGCCGCCGGCATGGCGCAGGATCAGGCCAGCCGGGTGAACTTCAGCGGCCAGGTGTGGAACGGCAACGCCGGCGGGCCCCTGCCTCAGGCGCACGTCACCGTCGTGGGATCCGGCGCCGCGTCCGGCCTGGGCGCGATCTGCACGGCAACCGCCAATGACGACGGGCGATACACGTGCTCCGGTCAGCTCGTCGCCGCATCGCCGCTCCAGGTCGAATTCCAGGTCACCTATCAAAATACGCCGCTGGCAGTCAGCGCTCCGGTCACATCCGAGTACGTCCTGATCCCCGGCACGGAATTCACCAACGACTACCGCCGCAACCTCGCCGTCTGGCCTTCCACGCTCCAAATGAGCGGCAAGATCGTTGATCAAAGCGGCCGTCCGCTGTACCAGGCGGAGTTCCGCGCGCTTACTCCCGCACCCGGCGCGGCAACACAGACCGATCCCCAGGGCGACTACACGCTCACCCTCGCGCCGCCCGCCGGCATCACGAACGGCGCCGTCGCCTACCGGGCAAGCCTCGCCGGCGTGCAGGTGAACGGGAACCAGGCCTTCGCCATCCCGCCGGCCAACATCGGCGGGTTGACGGTGCTGGACTCGCTCGTCATCACGCTGCCCTTCACCGCCCGCACCATCGTGCTGCACGGAACCGTCACCAACACCGTCCTGCCCGCCCTGCGAAAGGGCATCCCGGTGAATCTGCGCTCGCACACAGGCAACGATCTCTGCCGCACGACAACCGATAACGCCGGGCGCTACTCCTGCCGTGTAGACCTGAGCAGCGGCGATCCGCTGACGATCACCTACGAAATCAATGGGGAAACCGCCGATCAAAGCGGGCAGCCCTTCCGCATCGCCCTCTCCGCCGACAACCCCGACCCGGCCTACCGCCTGCCGGCAGCCGGGGGCGAGCGCTTCTACGCGGAAAACTGGGAGGTCGCCGTCACCACGGCCCACCTGACGGGCACCGTGCGCAGCGATCAAAATAGCGTGATGCCCGGCGCCGTCGTCGCAGCGTCCGGCCCCTTTGCCGGACAAGGCGTCGCCAATGGCGTCGGCATCTACGAAATCTACGCCCTCATTCCCTTCGACCAGGCATCCGGCGCCAACCTGAGCGTGACCGGGCATGACACCGTCCTCATGGTGGACTATACCGGCGCGGACACCCGCCCCATCACCGTCACCCCCAAGGCGCTGAACGTCTACACCGCCGATCTGATCCTGTTCCCGACGCTGCGACCGCCCGCAGCGCGCACGATCTACATCCAGGGACACGTCATCAGCAACCAGATCACCGAAAGCCTGACCTTCGTGGACGGGTCGCGGGTGACGCTCACGTCGCCGGCCCTGGCTGCGCCCTGCGAAAAGATCACGGGCGATGACGGCTTCTACAGCTGCCAAATCACCGTGAACGACACCACGCCGGTTGACCTGAGCATTCAGGTGAGCCAACGCGGCCTGGCCAACTACAACGCCCAGATCACCAGCTTCCCGCCCGAAGGCGGCGTGGCCACCCTGGCGCACGATTTCTGGGTCACCGGAACCGTGCTGAGTCTGCACGGCGCGGTCCGGGACGGGCAGGGGAATCCCCTCGCCGGCGCAACGGTGACGGTCAACGGTCAGACCGCCGCGCCGACGTTGAGCGACGGCTCGTACCGGCTTTTCGCGTTCGTTGACGACGACACCTTCTCCGGTTCGCTGGCTTATGTCGCCCGGCTGGGCAACCAGAGCGTACAACTGAGCCGGCCTTTCGCGTCCGTGCCCTTCACCGTCAACGCCATCGAGCAGAACATCGTCCTGGCCGGTCGCACGCTGATCTTCCGCGGGCAGGTGCTCAACAGCCACGCCCCCGGACTGGTCCTGCCGGGCGCTCACGTCCAGGTGACGAGCCCCGAATTGGGCGCGCTGTGCCAGGACACGGCCAACGCCAACGGCCAATACAACTGCCAGGCGACGCTGTCCGTAGCTGATCCCTTCCCCATCACCTACCGGATCACCGGAGCGTGGGGCGCCTACGAGATTGACGGGTTCGTCGGCTACCTGCCGCCGGTGGGCGGCAGCGCCGAATACCCGGCGGTGCTGAGTATCGCCCCGACCACCCTGCGCTTGATGGGCAGCGTGCGAACGCCAGCGGGGGTCGCGCTGGCAGACGCCACTCTGACCGCCTCCGGTGACAGTGCGGGGCAAACCCATTCGCAGGCCGACGGCAGTTACAGCATGTACCTAGCATTCCCCGAAGCGCTGGCCTCGGCCAACCTCACGCTGAACACAGCCTACGGCATCCTGAGCGTGAACCACGCGCTGAACACACCCCTCACGCCGGGAGCGCTCGTAACGATCACAGACCCCATCACCCTTTCAGAACGCGGCGTAACCGTGATGGGGCGAATACAAAACTGCGCCACAGAGACCGGCGTGGCCGGCGCTCGCGTCGTCCTGAACACCCCCGCCCTCGGCACCTGGTGTGACGTCACCAGCGACGATGCAGGCGATTACACCTGTCCTACCGCGCTGGTCAGCACAGGCTTCGCTTTCACCCTAACCGTCTCCGGCGACTGGGGCAGCCAAACGCTGAACTACCAGATAAGCACCGCCAACCTGCCGCCGGTGGGGCAACAAAGCGAATTTGCCTTCTACCCATTCGTTAACCCCACCACCCTGCGCTTGAGCGGGGCGGTCGTGGACGAGGAAAACAATGGGATCGCCGGCGCCACCCTTTCTGCCACCGGCAACAGCACGGGGCAGACCCTGACGGGTGATGATGGCAGCTACGAACTCGTCCTCATTTTCGCCGAAGGGGTCACTCAGGCCGACCTTACCTTGACCACGGAATACGGCCTGTTGGCACGCGACACGCAAATTACCAACCTCCTGGTCGCCAACGGCCTGGTCGAGAGGACGGAGAACATCGAGTTCTCCCTGCGCCGGATCAGCGTCCAGGGACAGGTCACCAACCGCCACCTGCCGCAGCCCTACGACGGCATCCCGGGGGCCGCCGTGGATTTGACCATGTACACAGCAGAGACACCGCCTCACTGCACCGCAACGACGGACGACGACGGGCAATATACCTGCGAGTCGCTCATCGTCGGTGGCGCATTCACAGTGACCGGAACCGTATCGGGCACGTGGGGCACTCAGGTCGAGAACAGGAACATCCTGTCGAGCGACCTGCCCGCCGTCGGCCAGGAAGGGCCGGTAATCGTCAACTTCGCGCCCGCCATGACCACACTCCACGTCACCGGCGCGGTCAGTGGCCCCGACGGCAACCCGCTGGCAGGCGCCCACGTCGGCGCATCCGGCGACTTCGTCGCCACCGTTCCCATCACGCCGGCCACGCAGGCCGACGGGCGTTACGACCTGTACTTGATCTTTGCCGAGGGTGCCAGCACGTCAAACGCAGCCCTGGTGGTGACCTACGGAACCCTGAGCGAAACGTATCCCATCGCGATTCCCTTGACTCCGGGCGGCCTGACGGAACATACAGCGAACGTCACCTTTGACGCCCGCCAGGTGTCCCTGGCAGGCCGGGTGATCAACAGTTACGCGCCCGAAATGGCCGTGGCAGGCGTCACGGTACGGGTCGCGACTGCCGGCAACACGTGGTGCGAGGTGAGCACCAATCCGGCAGGAAACTATGCCTGCCCGCCCCTCAGACTCGGCGGGAACCTCGACGACAGCCTGCTTTTCACCACCACCGTCTCAGGAATATGGGGAGCCACCGCCGAGCCCCACACCCTGCTTGCAGCCGAACTGCCCGCGCTCGGCGAATCCGCAACCATCAGCGGCATAGACCCGACCATCGCCCCCCTGACGCTCCTGGTGACCGGCACGGCGCAAAACGTCCTGGGGAACCCGCTCGTCGGCGCGCAGGTCAGCGCCGGCGGCGACGCGACGGGACAAACGACGACCGGAGCTAACGGCGTCTACGCGCTGTACCTGCTCTTCGCCGACGGCCACCCCACGGCCACGCTGACATTGCGGGCCGATTACGCGACGTTGAGCGGCGAAGCCGCCATCGCAGCCCCCTTGCTGCCCGGACAACTCAACATCTACCGGCAGACGCTCACCCTCGACAATCTCACCATCATCAACAAGGATACCATCTGGGACAAAGCGGAAATGGGGCTGGGCGTCCTGGTCGTGACCAACGGCGCAAAACTCACCCTCGTCGGGTCCACCACCATCACCGCAGAGAGCATCTTCATTGATCCCGGCGCCAGCATCTCAGCCGACGCTCAAGGCTATACCGGCAACCTCGGCGACGGCAGCGGCCCCGGCGGCGGCGTTGGCGCTACCAGCAACGGCGACGGCGGCGGCGGCGGCGGCCACGGCGGGTACGGCGGCAACGGTCGCAACCACGCCGGCGGCAGCCCCTACGACGACTACCGCGCCCCCACCGCCCTGGGCAGCGCCGGCGGCTCCGGCGAAAACTGGGGCGTCCGCGCCGGCGGCGCCGGCGGCGGCGCCATTCGCCTCGAAGCCGGCGCCTTGCAGGTGGATGGTACCCTCTCGGCC
>DAOUFX010000339.1:0-3333 GCA_034429675.1 Anaerolineae bacterium
TCCCCACTTCTCCCCCTTTAAACAAGAAAGAAAGATGATGCACAACGAGCCAAGAGAGCATCTTTGCCGCCTTGTTCAACAATATGGCGAGGAAATCGTCGCGAATCCACGCCGGTGCATGGCGTATTTGATGGATTATTGCGGCGGCTATGGGCGCGAAATCAAAGTGCTGGTTCTGGCTCAGGAAGAGAAGATCGCGGAGGATTTGAGAACCGCCGATCCCAATTTACCCTTTCGGCTAACGCGCGCCCGGCTGGCGCAACGATTGATAGACACATTGGCGCTATCCGAAGAAGCCGCCAGTTGGGCCGTAGAATCGTGGGCTTTGGCCGTGGGAATTGATCCGGCCCGCATTCAGGGGCGCAGATTTTCTTCCAGCCTGAAGTTGCGTTTCTGGAGCAAATCACGGCTGGCGCCGGACACCCGCTGGGCCGAGATTGGCGCCACTCCCGGCGTGGTGGTCATCCCGCCAGATCACGAAGTAACGCTGATTGCCGACGTGAGATACGACGAGGAAATCGCCCAACTGGCAAAGGAGACACAGGCGGCCAATCTCACCGGCGCGGTCAAAGAACTGTCCCTTTTCTATGCAGCCGGGGTCACGGACCGGGGGATGGCGCACTTGCAGATATTCGAAGGCCTGACCCACCTCAATCTTACCCACACGCAGATCGGCGACGCGGGAATGGCGTGTTTGCCGTCATGGCCCCGGTTACAGCGACTGGCGTTGAGCCTGTGCCACATTACAGATGAAGGGATGCTCTCACTGAGAGCCTTACAACAGCTCAAATATCTGTCGCTCTACGGTTGCCAGCAGATCAACGATGCCGGATTTGCCTGCTTGCGCGATCTGATCTCCCTGACAGAATTGGACGTGGGGGCGACGCAAATCAGCGATGTGGGAATCAAAAGCCTGCGAGCCCTGGAACAGCTGAGCGGTCTGAGTCTGCACAACTGCGAGAGAATCACCGACCAGGGGCTCGAACAACTAAGGAATTTCAAACGACTGAAGCGCCTGAACCTGAGCGGCGCTCCGATCAGCGGGAAAGGGCTGGCGGGGCTGCCGCCCTTCGAGGCAATGAGCCATCTGGATCTGAGCCACACTCACATCACCGATGCGGAACTGCCCTATCTGCAAATCTTCCCGCATCTGACCTCGCTGAACCTCAGCGGGACCGCCATCACCGACAAAGGTCTGAACTATTTGAGGAATTTCAGCACGCTTACCGAATTAAGCTTGTACGGCGTACAATTCAGGAGTGGAGATATGAAACAGGCGCGCCGCCTCGCCGAGCTGAAAGAACTGGTGAAGCTCAACCGACCAGCTTCTGAGTCAGACGCCAAAAAGCCCACATCCTAAAAACAATCCACGAAGTATAAAGGGTCCTCACGCAGAACCGGCAACACGGCGGCCCACAACGCAGCCGCATCCATAACATACGCATCTGCCTGCAAAACCCGGCCATAACGCAAGGCCGGCTCGGACAGCACAGTGGACACACGATCGTAGCGTTGCTCATATCCGACGAACCCGTGGGTGCGGTAAACCTTCTCCACAATCTGGCCATCGGCGCAGATCAGGCGATAGATGAAAGATGGGCCATACAAATAAGGCGGCTCGACCAATTCTTCGATTGCATGCATCGAAGTATTAGGGCCCAGGCCGCACCCCAGCATCAAAATCTGCCCACCGCCGTCGCGCAGCTTGCGAAATGGGGAACGCGGACCACAGGGAGTCGTATCCAGGCGATGCGCGTCAAGCAAATCGCCGGTCAGTGGGCCGACCGCGCACACCGAATGGGTGGGGTGTAGACTGCGCCGGGTCCCCGGACGGGCGCGGAAATACTCCGAGAGCGCGCCGACGTCCGAGCGCGTGCGGCGCACGTCAAAAACGGGGTTTTTGGGCGTGACACGCTCGTAGGTGAGCGCCGGCAACAATAGGGTGCCCTGCGGCCCCAGGGCCAACAACAATCCCTGAATGACGGATTCCACCCCATCCGGCAAAGGCCCCAGCGATCGAAGAGAGCTGTGAACCAGCAGGACGCCTCCAGGCCGGACGCCCAAAGCAAGCAAGTCGGCGGCAATTTTTTCTTGTGTCATGAGGCCAGTTTTATGAACAGATCACGAAAGATAGGATCCCGGTGAACGTGATAAGCGCTGCGGATGAGGGGCCGCCCCGCATCGAAACTCCACGTGCCCTGATCGGTCACGATGGGGCTGTGAACAAGATGCGTAGGCGTCCAGGCCTCATCCAGCAAATAGGCGATGGCGGCGATATCCCAAATCACCTTTGACCACGCGAAATGGTCCTGGTGGTAACTTTTGACGATTCCGGCCAGATAGTCGCCGATGGCGCCCCGCCCGGCAACATAATGCTCGATCTCGGGAATGGTCGTGTGCAAATGAGAACACACGCCCATCACCGGAATATGCGCCAGCGGGACGCCGCTATCGAAAACCACACGCGCGGCGCGAACATCCTGCCACAGGTTGAACTCGCGCGTGTGCGGCCAATGGAAAGCGTGGCCGCCCAACCACACCACGACAATGCGCTTGATAATCTCCGGCTCCAACAGGATCGCCGACGCAACATTGGTAATGGCGCCAATAGCGACAACGTAGAGAGGCGCCTCCGATTCAGCGCGGCGCATCGCGCGCTCCACAAGATCGCGGGCCGCCGGGCTTTCAACGGGACGATCCGAACCGTGCAGATAGGCCGACGAGCCGCGAAGCACTGTCCCGCCAAACCCATCCAGGCGTTCCAGAAGGCGCAATATCTCCTGATAGCTCTTCTCCATCCCATCGGCGGGACCGGTCGAACGTGCGTTGAAGAAAGGAGCGGCATACAACGCCTGCACATCCAGTTTCGCCGGCGACAGCAATGCGTAAACCACCGCAAACTGATCATCCACCTCGTTGTAGGTATCAGTATCGAGCACCATGGATACCTTGTCGGTGGGAGGCGTCAAACGGGACAAACGGAACGCATCGGACAACACCGGAAATTCTGCCATAAAACCACCTCTCAGGAAACAACGTGGGGTTCGCTAAAAGTTGAAACAACCAACACATTTTAGCGAAAATCGGCAAGGATGCCAAACACTACTAAACAAAAACCGCTCCTGGTCATCAGACCAGGAGAGAGCCCCGCCACCCCGGCAATTTGCAACCTCGCCACACGCCCGGTGCAAATGCTAACCCGATCTGCTATAGTAACAGTGGGATTGGGTTTTGATACTAAACTCCTCTTTCGCCGCCGCCAAATTTGGCGGCGGTTATTCTTTTAAACGCCCCCCAGCCTCTCCGGCAAGCCGCAACTCTGCCCATTACCTC
>DAOUFX010000340.1:0-3124 GCA_034429675.1 Anaerolineae bacterium
GTGGGGTACCACCCGCAAAAACACACCTTTTCACTCACAAAAATGGCATAACCAGGAGAGTTCTATGACCGAACAAAAAAATCCTCCGTGCCCTCCGTGTCTCCGTGGTGAAATCAACGGGCACACGACGATGGTGGGGCTGATCGCCTGGCCGGTGGGGCACAGCGTCTCGCCGGCGATGCACAATGCGGCGTTCGCGGAGCTGGGGCTGAACTGGTGTTACGTTCCGCTGCCGGTGGCACCGCAAAAGGTGACGGACGCCGTGCGCGGCGCGGCGGCGCTGGGATTTCGCGGCGTCAACGTGACCGTGCCACACAAACAGGCGGTGATCCCTGCGCTGGACGTGGTCGCGCCGGGCGCCGCCGAGTTTGGCGCGGTCAACACGATTGTGATTGACCGCGACGCCAACGGCTTGCCCACGACCACCGGCCACAACACCGATTACCAGGGATTCCTCGGTTCGCTGCGGCGCGGCGGCTACGAACCGGCGGGAAAGTCTGCCGTGGTGGTAGGCGCCGGGGGCGCAGGGCGCGCCGTGGTTTTCGGCTTGCTCCAGGCCGGCGCGCGCGATGTGCTGGTATTGGACACCGCGCCGCAGCAGGTTCAATCCCTGATCAACGACCTGGGACGCGCCGCCGGCCACGTCTTGCGCACGGCGCCGCTCGGCGACGAGGCGCTGGTCGAGGCTGCGCGCGCGGCGGATTTGCTGGTCAATGCGACGCCGGTGGGAATGTCGCCCAAACCGGATGCCTCCATCTGGCCTGACGCGGCGCCTTTCCCGGCGCACCTGGTCGTTTTCGATCTGGTCTACAATCCGCTGGAGACACGCTTGCTGCGGCAGGCGCACGCCGTGGGCGCACTGGGATTGGACGGGCTGGACATGCTGGTGCGACAAGGCGCAATCGCCTTCGAGCTGTGGACCGGCGAGCCCGCCCCCTTCGCGATCATGCGCGCAGCCTGCGAACAAGCGTTGCAACAGAGGTAAGGGCGATGAGCATTTTTGAAGCGCTGATGCTGCTCTGTTTTGGCCTGAGCTGGCCGATTTCAATCGCGAAGGCGCTGCGCACCAAAAAAGTCGAAGGCAAGAGCCCGGTCTTCATGGCGGTGATCTGCCTGGGCTACCTGAGCGGCATCCTGCACAAGCTGCTGTACGCGCTGGATTGGGTCATCGCGTTATACATCCTCAACCTGGTGATGGTTGCTGCGGATTTGGTGTTATACTTCCGGTACTTACCGAGGGGAAGGGATTCGGGATTAGGGATTCGGGATTAGGGAGTCACAGTTTCCTAATCTCCAATCCCCCAATCCCTCAATTCCCCAATCCCTACTTTCAGGAGAGACATCATGACAAACATATTCAACGAATTTCAATGGCGCGGCTTGCTCCACAGTTTCACAGAGGGAACGCCGGAAATGCTGGAGAAAGAGAAAGTCACGGTCTACATCGGGTTCGATCCCACCGCTGACAGCTTGCAGGTGGGCAACCTGCTGGCATTGATGGGGCTGGCGCGGATGCAGCGCTTCGGCCATTCGCCGATTGCGCTGGCAGGCGGCGGCACCGGCATCATCGGCGACCCGAGCGGCAAGACGAGCGAACGCCAATTGCTGAGCCTGGAACTGGTCGAGGCCAACGTCGCCGCCATCAAGCCGCAACTGGAGCGCTTCCTCGACTTCGAGGTCAAGAGCAACCCGGCCCGCGTGGTGAACAACGCCGACTGGTTGTGCAAAATCTCGATGATGGAGTTTTTGCGCGATGTCGGCAAGCACTTCAGCGTGAATTACATGGTGGCCAAGGACTCGGTCAAATCGCGGTTGGAACGCGAAGAGGGCATTTCGTACACCGAGTTCAGCTACATGCTGCTGCAATCCTACGACTTTGTCCAGCTCTTCGACCGTTACGGCTGCACGTTGCAATCGGGCGGCAGCGACCAGTGGGGCAATATCGTCGCCGGGGTGGAGCTGCTGCGCCGGATGCGCGGAGCCAAGGCTTACGGGCTGGTCTACCCGCTCATTATGAACGCGGACGGCAGCAAACTCGGCAAATCCGAGCGCGGCACCATCTTCCTGGACGCCAAACGCACCTCGCCGTACCGCTTCTACCAGTTCTGGTTGAACCGCGAAGACACGGACGTGATTGACGACCTCAAGCACTTCACCTGGATGACCCAGGACGAGATCGCGGAGCTGGCGCAGAAAGCGGCGACGCAGCCGGAACAACGCGAAGCGCAACGCGCGCTGGCGCAGACGATGACGCGCGCCGTCCACGGCGACGCGGCGCTGGCCAAGGCGCTGCAAGCGTCGCAGGTGCTGTTCGGCGGCGAGCTCGCCGGGCTGAGCGCCGCCGAGATCGGCGACATCTTCAGCGACGTGCCTTCCAGCCAGATCGCCAAATCGGCGGTCGAGGGCGCGGGCAAACCGCTGGTGGACGTGCTGGTGGACACCGGGCTGACCAAGTCCAAGGGCGAGGCGCGCCGGCTGATTGACAACGGCGGCATTTACGTCAATAATGCCCAGGCAAGCGCAGATCAGGCCGTCACCCTCGCCGACGCCGTCGAAGGACGGTTCGTCGTGCTGCGCAAAGGCAAAAAGAGCTATTTGTTGGTGCAGGTCTTGGCTTGAGCGGTTTCTTGACAAACTGCACGAATGTCTTACAATTCCGATATGATTAGTCGTTAATCAGGACTGACTATGAAATTAACATCACGCAGTGAATATGCTTTATTGGCGTTGGTCTATCTGAGCCGGCAGAACTCTGAAGAATACACGTCTGCCGAAACGATTGCCCAGGCGCAAAAAATCCCGCTCAAATTCCTGGAGCAGATATTGCTGACGCTGCGGCGCGCGAAATACCTGCACAGTTCCAAAGGGCAACGCGGCGGATACTGCCTGGCGAAGCCGCCGGAGCAGATTGTCCTGGCCGAGGTTATTCGCCTGTTCGACGGCGCGCTGGCTCCCACCGACTCGGTCAGCCTGAATTTTTACGAATCCACGCCCATTGAGAAGGAAGAGAAGCTGGTCAAGGTTTTCAAGGATATTCGCGACTACATTTCCGAAAAACTAGAAGGTACGACGCTCGCGGATGTAGCTTGAGAATCTAAGGACGTGTTTGTTTGCGGGCGTTGCC
>DAOUFX010000341.1:0-2647 GCA_034429675.1 Anaerolineae bacterium
CAGCCCGCCCCCAAACCCTCACTTTCTCCCTTTTTATTGAGATGATACCAATAATCCTTAAAAACTTTGCGACCTTTGCGTGCTTTGCGGTGAAATCTTTGGTGGAGGTAGTATAGAACGGATTTGCTAGGGCGCAATAAGGCGAAAACGATGGATGCGTTTCAGCTTCTGGAGTGCCTGAGCCATCGGGGTGCATGCAACTTGCTGGAGATGGATTTGAAGCTAATCATTGCATGCCCCCGATATTTACGTTCTCATTTTTGGGTGTGTTGCAGCTTTTTCTGATCATATAGAGATCCAGCTATGGTTAGTATAGGCGTCCATATCTGTAAAGCTAACAGGCTCTTTAATGCCCAAAAATCAAAGGGAATTTCTATCACAGTTTCTTGTGATGAGGAAACTGCGACGATTAACAAGGTACTAAGGGTTAATGCTGAGGAAAGAATTAGCCAAACAATTTGTTTTTGTTTGGAGTGGGTCAGTAATAGTCCGAAGGGTATGACAACTATGAAACTCAATGGCGGGAGAATGAGCATAAGTAAGACGCTTATATTCATGTGGGAATTACCGACGGGAAAAAGATACATATCAGGCGGTAATAAACGTAAAATCATCATAATCCATAACGGTTCGCATACAGCAACTAACAAAGCGGCTTTAAGAGTGTCATGTCGTGTAAATTGCAATCCTATTATTGTAATCATTAATAGAAATATAAAATTCATTGTCATCTGGAGAAATAGAAAAGACCATGCAATAGGAGTAAGAATACATAAACTAACAGTATATATGAGCGTAACCAGGCCAAGTAACCCGATTCCCATATATTCATGACGCTGTAGTTGTAGTTGGAATTGCAGGTAGATCCATACTGTAATCAAAATCATTAAAATAGCCACAGCAATATTGAAAAACCAGAAAGGGTCTACATGAGCAATACTGTAAAACCCGCTGTAGAACGATTCGATAATCCACCCCCACCCTTTGCGGCCCCAACGTTGCCACACTTCTGGTAGCCATATACCGCCCAGCCATAATAATGCGCCCAGCGAAGGGAAACTCCAGACACTTAATTTGCGATCTTTTACGCAAAACATGCCACCGATGCAAAAAGATAGTAATAGTAGAAGAATCGTTTTGTGCCCAAGGGGGATCAAGTCAGTGATTTGTAGATGCCATATAACTGCAAATAAACCTGGCAAAACAGCGACACTTACTTTCGCTCTTATTTCTATGTCAGTATTCTCACTGTGCATTTTTATTCTCTCTTTGTTATGCGACACAAGAAATTCTTTTAAAAGGCTTTCTCGTACCCGTATGTTGTCCAGTATATTACGCCCGCAGTAGGTGTTTCCTGCCAAGTGGCTTTGTAAAGTTTGACAGCAGACAAAGTGCTATCTAAAGGTTCACCCACAACTGCTCCCCATACACCTTGACCAATATAATTAATCTCGCTTCGAAGATACTCTGTTCCCTGATAAAGCAAGGGGGTGTCGTTAGTGGGATTGAGCGATTCATTTCCACTAGCCGCTGCACAAGAGTGGGAATTGAAACAAGCGGCATAAGAACCGCCTGACCAACAAGGGTCACTTGGTGTAGTAGTGGGAAGAAGTGTTGGTGATGGGCCTGCTGTAGGAGTAGGAGTGGGCCCAGGGGTTATACTGTAAGCGACGCTAGTTGGTGTAGGACCGGGAGTGCGTGTAACTAATCCAATGAGAGGGGTCATGGTGCAAACTGGGGTTGGCGCTGATGTAGGAGTTGATATATTCCTATCGCATGCCGTCAGTATCCCGCCGATGCCAATGCCCAATAACACCAATCCAACCCACGGGTATTTCTTGCGTTTTTTGCTTCCCCCCTGTGCTATTACCAGCGGCGCGAGCGTCACCCAAATTCCCAAACGCGGATCGAAATACTGTCCGCCACGGTATACCAATCCGGTGCTCCAATCGTACACCCCGCCGCATATCAGATGGCTGACCGGTCCTTCTGGCCCTTCCAACACCACACCATCCGGATCAAACAGCCATGCGCTGACTACCTCGCCATCCGCGTCCGCGCCCTGACGAGTGTAACCTTCAGCGTCAGGAAGGTAATACAAAGGATCATCGTCGCGGAATTCGCCGAGACAATCATCGCCGTAGAGGTAGTTTACGGTGCTTGTAGGCGTGGTTTCGACCAGAATGCGATTCCCGGCGGCATAGTCGAGAGCATAGCGTGTAATTTCTCCCACTGCCGAGACCGCGGTACGTTCGCCAAGTCCGTTGTACTCGAATTCGGTAGTGAGGGTAAAGACGGTGGCTTTGATCATCTGGCCTGCGCTGTCGTAGCTAAACGTGCGCACCGGAATCCCTTGCGTGAATTCGGCTAACATCTGCCCGCGATGTGACCATGTGTAGGAATATACGCGGCTGTCGCTCACGGCGCGGTCAGTCAGGCGGTTAGCGGCGTCGAAGGTGTGGGTGGCGACGACGGTGCCGCTCAGCGGTGTTGTACTGGTTATTGCGGTGCGATTGCCGACGGCGTCATACCGATAGACATAAACTTCACCCGTAGAATACTCCGCTCCAATCAGCCGCGAAAGCGGATCATAGGTGTAGCTAATTACGCGAGTTGTCCCACTGAGCGTCTCTTCTGCGCGCACACG
>DAOUFX010000342.1:0-20401 GCA_034429675.1 Anaerolineae bacterium
GGGGAGGGCGGGAAGCGCACGGCCAGTTCCCGCCGGATTCCGGCCAGGGCGGCATCCACCGCCGCATCGCCAAGAGTAGAGCGCTGCGATTCCAATGCAGTGAGGGCCTGTTCCAATTGTTCGCGTTCGGCGCTTGTGTTCATTGGGGTTACAACCTCATACAATACAGCATAACACGCCATCTGAGGAACGCAACATCACCTTGGAGTGGGAGTATCATCTCAAAATCTGGGCAGTGGGGGTGGGCGCAACCCACCCCTAACCCCCATTTCTCCAATTTCTCACAAAAAGCCACAAAAACAATTTACTTGTGTTATAATGCACCCCCAATCTGAATACATTTTGTTTCGATTCCCCATCGGCTGTTTACCATAGATGCCATTAACCTGCGGTTCACCCCCGTTATATGAAAATCATGGCCTTGCAGGCCAGGAGATAGATTTTCAGTCAATGTCCAACTCGGTGCCTGAGATTGTCTTTAGGAGGAACGGGATATGCACAATAGCGAAGAAAACACACTGTACGTTGTGGTCGTCAACCACGAAGAACAATATTCCATCTGGCCTGCCGACCGTGAATTGCCCTTGGGATGGCGCTTTGCAGATAAGAAGGGAACAAAGGCCGAATGTCTGGCTTACATCGAAGAAGTCTGGGTGGACATGCGGCCTCTCAGTTTGCGCAAGAAAATGGCCGAGATAAAGGATTGATGCTATGGCAGGAGAACTCATTGGATTACTCACAGGTCAAAATCCCCATGTCGTCGTCGGCATGTTGGGAATCCTCAAATCGAGCAATGGCTTTGTCCCGCTCGATCCTAACCACCCTGATGAACGACTGAACTTTGTCATCAGAGATTGCGCGATAAAAATTCTCGTCACCGAGGCGCGTTACCTGACGCAGTCTCTACGCCTGGCCGGACCGGGATCCCCGCTCAAGCACATCATCTGCCTGGACGCCCTTCCCGAACCTGTTCCTGCCTCGGACAACGCGACGATGCATACCCTGGCCCACGGCGTAGAGGAGAACCTGCCGGGCTCAAGTGATACACCGCTTGATCAACCCGCGTATGTCATCTACACATCCGGTTCGACCGGTATGCCCAAAGGCGTGGTTATTTCCCACCGCGACGTTCTGCCGATTATGCTCTGGGGAAAGGACAACTTTCGTTTAGCCGCACATACCCAGGTCCTACAAACTTTGAATCATTGTTTTGACTTTGGCGTTTTTGAGTTATTTACCACCCTGATCTCCGGCGGCTGTATACATTTTCTCGACCAAAATCAGCGCGACGATTTTGCCAATTACGCCGGTTATATCAACGCTCACGCGATCAACACCATTCATACCACCCCCACCTTTTTCAAAAACATCATTTCGACCGGCCAGCGACTCTCCACTTTGCGAACCGTGCACTTGGGCGGAGAAGCGCTCACCCCCGATTTTGTCAACACGATTTTTGATTTTGTAGGCGAGGAATGCACGGTCTATAATGGCTATGGCCCCACCGAAGCCTCGATTAACTGCGCCGTCTACGCCGTGCCGGACCGCGCCGCCCTTCAGAAGATCAGCACGCCCACCATTCCCATCGGCAAAACAACGGCGAACAATCGCCACTACATCCTCGATCTTCATGGAAATATCGTTCCCATTGGCGTCGCCGGTGAACTTCACATCGGCGGCCCGGCGCTGGCCAACGGGTATCTCAACCGCCCCGGGTTGACCGCCGAACGCTTTATTCCCGACCCTTTCAGTGAAATACCGGGAGCCCGAATGTATAGATCCGGCGATTTGGTGCGATTTCTCCACGACGGCAGCGTCGAATTCCTGGGGCGCATTGACCATCAGGTGAAAATTCGCGGCCTGCGCATCGAACTTGGGGAAATCGAGTCGGTTCTTACAATGCATCCGTCCGTCCGGGAAGCCATCGTAGTGGTTGACGAGAGCCAGAAAGATAACCAATACCTCGTCGCCTATATGATTCTCAACACCGCCTCCGCACCGCTCAACACCGACGAATTGCGGCGCTTCCTGCGCGAAAAACTACCCAGTTACATGGTGCCTTCGGTGTTTATCACCATAGAAGCGTGGCCATTGACCTCCAGCGGCAAAATTGATCGCCGGGCTCTACCAAAACCGGACGGCGCCCTGGCCGGCGTCAAAGATACTTACATCGCCCCGCGCACGCCCATAGAAGAGAAACTGGTCGAAATCTGGCAATTTGTGCTCAAACGCGAGCAGATCGGCGTTCGCGATGATTTCTTTATGTTGGGCGGACATTCGCTGCTGGCGACTCAGGTGGTTTCGCGCATCCGGCAAACCTTTGGCGTAGAACTGCCCTTGACCGTGTTCTTCGACAAGTCTACCGTCGAAGCGTTGGCGCAAATTATCGGTGAAAGGCAGGTTCAGGAGCCCACGGATACCAGCAGCCCCATCATGCGAAGAAAACGCAAGCCGGCCTCTCCGCAAATCGCATTGGAAAATCTCTCAGATGAGGAAATCGCCGGTTTGTTAAGTGATATCCTGGCGCAGAGGAGGAACTCGTAAATGTCACCGGAAATCCGCAATGATAGGGGGGCGGACGAAAACGCCGACCCCAAAAAGCTCAGACTCATCGAACTCCTGCAACAAAAGGGCGCGCAACAAGAAGAATATCCCCTCTCCTTTGCGCAACAGCGATTGTGGTTTCTGGAACAATGGAAACCCAACAGCGCCTTGTACAGCATACCTTTTTCGGTGCAACTGACCGGCGCTCTGGACGTTGAGGTTCTGCGGCGCAGCCTCAACGAAATTGTGCGCCGTCATGAGATATTGCGCACCGCTTTTGTCATGCGCCAGGACGAACCGGTGCAGGTCATCTCGCCGGCGCTAAATATCGAAGCGCCCCTGGTTGATCTAAGCGCGCTGGCCGAAGAACCTCGCAAAGTCGAACTCAACCGCATACGGGACGCGGATGCGCGGCAACCTTTCGATCTGACCCATGTGCCGCTGCTGCGTTGCAAGGTCTTCCGGTTGAGTCCGCGCGAGCATTTATTGTTCATCAACGCCCACCACATCATTTTTGACGGTTGGTCGGCAGATGTGTTGCTCAAGGATTTGGCGCAAATCTACCGGGCCTACAGCGCCGGAAACCCATCGCCGTTGCCGGAGATGGCGTTGCAATACGCCGATTTTTCGGAATGGCAACGGGAATATTTGCAGGGTGAGGTGTTCCAAAAACAACTGGCCTATTGGAAAGCCCAATTTGATCCGGCGCCGCCCATTCTGGAGTTGCCCGCAGATCACCCGCGCCCGGTGACGCAAACGCACAATGGCGCGTCCTGGGAGCAGCTTCTTCCATCGGACATCGGCGCCAGGCTCGAAGAATTCTGTCAACAGGAAAGGGTCAGCCAGTTTATGCTCTTTCTGGCCGTACTGGATGTGCTGCTCTATCGCTACACCGGACAGCCGGATATTGTCGTCGGCATGCCCATTGCCGGTCGCAACCGCTCCGAGATCGAAGGGATGATTGGCTTTTTTGTCAATATGTTGCCCCTGCGGGTTCAAATGGACGGCGCCATGACCTTCCGCGATTTGCTGAAACAAGCCAGGCAAGTCGCGTTGGATGGATATGAACACCAGGACTTGCCCTTTGAAAAACTGGTCGAAGCATTGGGAATGGAGCGGGACGCAGGACATAGCCCTGTCTTTCAGGTGATGCTGGTGCTACAAAATACTCCGGCGCAGGCTTATGAACTGCCGGGGCTGCGTATGGAATACCCGCAAGAAATGCCCACCGGGACCGCAAAATACGACCTGGCGCTGACCGTCAATACGGCGACGCTCCCGCCCTGTATCGCATTTGAATATAACGTGGACGTGTTCAAACCCGAAACCATCGTCCAATTTGCGGCGCACTATCAAATCCTTCTACAAAACGCTATCGCCAACCCCGACGATATCGTCGCTAACTTACCGATTCTTTCAGAGGATGAACAGCGCCGGCTGATCGAAGAATGGGGGAAATCAGGGCGTGAATATCCCGCGACCCTGTCTCTTTATGAAGCCTTCAGAATGCAGGCCAGGCAAACGCCCCACCAACCCGTAACTATACACGGCAATGAATCTATGACCTATCAAGATTTGGATAATCGCGTAGGAAATCTAGCCAGTTTAATAAGGAGTTTGCAAGAATGATACACAATTCACGCCACACTATCAACAAGTCGCGGATCAGTGCCATTGCCGATCTGCCGGAAATTCTGGAAGATTCAGTGGAACACACCGCCCTGCGCTGGAATATCAGCCATGCAACGGACGAAGCCATCACCATCGAAGCCACCACCTATGATGGCGAACTTGCGCCCCTGGAAGAATATGCGAGCACTTATCACTACCCGGGGAAACACGTCGTCGTCAGTGTCATCCCCACCGGGATTGGCTGCGAAGTGGGTGGATACGCCGGCGATGCGGCTCCTATCACCAACCTCCTGGCGTCTGCAACGGATTATCTGATCACCAATCCCAATGCCGTCAATGCTTCAAATTTCATCAGTATTGACAAAAATGTTATCTACACGGAAGGTTCTTCGATTGATCTGTTTTGTGAGGGCGTTGTCAATCTCTATGTCCCCTATATGAACCGTGTGGGGCTTATTATTGAACACTCTTCAAAAGAAAACCTTGATGTTGTCTTCAACATCATCAACACTGTGCGGGCGATCTATGGCGTCAATATCAGCGATTTTGTCGTCACCGACCGCCCCATTGGTAGCCGGTGCATGCGCAATGAATCCGGCGCCTTCGTTGGCACTATTGACAACCCCAAGGTGCTCTTCGATGCCTGCGAAAAGCTTATCGCCAGGGGCGTGAACGCGATCGGCGTAACCACCAACGTGCAAGACCTTCCGGCTTCGGCCTACGCCGAGCATTTTGCCGGGCGCTGCCCGAATCCGGTCGGCGGCGTCGAGGCGGTCATCTCCCATCTGATTACCCGGCGTTACCAGGTGCCTGCCGCCCACGCGCCTTTCATCAACATCAAACGCTTGAATCTCGAGCAGGAGATTGTTGACGCGCGCGGCGCCGGCGAAATGGCCTCGACCAGCGGACTGGCGTGCATTCTCATCGGGTTGCAACGTGCGCCGCAGATTAAATCACAGTCCGGCAGCCAGATTGCCGACATTGTCAATGTCAACAATCTCAGCGCAGTGGTCACGCCGGCAAGCTGCCTGGGCGGGATTCCGATGCTATATGCGCACAAGTACAACGTTCCCATCATTGCCGTGCGTCAGAATCAAACCATCCTGAATGTCACCCGGGAAGAACTGCCGTTGAACAATGTCATTGAAGTGGAAAACTACGCCGAGGCCGTGGGCGTTCTTATGGCGCTGCGCAGAGGAATCAACCCGGAAAGCATCCAACGCCCCTTGAGCACCTTACGGCATTCATACACAGAGCATGCCGCCGATTTTCAGAGTTCCAAAAGGCCTTACCAGGAACCCGCTCACGTCGCGTTTAATTCATAACGCCGGATTCGAAGCATTTCACGCGGGCGGCCCGCCGCCCGCGTGAAATTGTGTGTTTAAAATCATCTTGATCGAGTGCAACTTGCCGAGGAACACGCGTGAATAGAAAAGACCTGGATACGCTTTCAGTAGAGGAGAAACGCCTACTCCTTACGCAACTCTTACAACAAGACGAAGAAGAGCCGGAGGAACTGCCGCTCTCTTATGCGCAACAACGCATGTGGTTTTTGGATCAGTGGAAACCCGATAGCGCTTCCTATAGCATTCCCGGCGCGTGGAAAATCCACGGGGCGCTGGACGTGGCTGCCTTGCGCGCCAGCCTCCAGGCAATTGTCCAAAGACATGAGGCCTTTCGCACCAGGTTCAGAGCCAATGGGGATGAACCTGTACAGGTGATTGATCCGACCGCCGCCGTCGAACTCCCGATCGTAGACTTGAGCGGCATGGCCGATCCCGAACGCGAAATCGAGATGCTGCGCATCCTGCAAGCTGAAGCGGAACGCCCCTTTGACCTCGCCAATGGCCCTTTGATGCGATCTTTGCTGATTAAGTTCGATCCAGAAACCCATGTCTGGTTTCGCAATGTGCACCACATTGTTTATGACGGCTGGTCCTCCGACGTCTTCTTCCGTGAACTAAAAGCGTTGTACCAGGCCTTTGTGCAAGGGACTACCATAGAATTTCCGGAATTACCTCTCCAATATGCGGATTTCGCCTGTTGGCAACGTGAGCAATTCCAGAATGGGGATTTGCAAAAGCAATTCCAGTATTGGCGTAAAAAGCTCGCCGGCGCCCCCAAAATGTTAGAACTGCCCACCGATTACTTGCGTCCCGTGACCTTGAGTGAGCAAGGCGTTAGCTATAACTTCGATTTCAAGGAGGGATTGGCCGACAAAATCAGGGAGTCGGCGCGAACCACAAAAACGACGCCTTTTATGATCATGTTGGCGGCTTATCAAGTGCTTCTGTGGCGTTACACCGGGCAGGATGACATTGTTGTAGGAACCCCCATCGCCGGACGGAATCGCCCCGAACTCGAAGACATTATCGGCTGTTTCATCAATACACTGGCCCTGCGCACCAACCTCTCTGGCGACCCAACCGTCGCCGAGCTCCTCGACCAGGTACGCATCACGACTCTGGAAGCATACGCCTATCAGGATTTGCCCTTTGAAAAATTGGTAGAGGAGCTGCACCTGGAGCGCAGCATTAACCATCATCCGCTTTTTCAGGTCATGTTCAATTATCACAATATGCCCCGGCAAGCCGTTGACCTGTTCGCTCTGGATATCGAAGGCATTGAGGTGAGCAGCGGGGCGGCAAAATTTGACCTGAACCTGGCCATCGGAGAGGATTCCGCCGGACTCCACGGGATGATCACGTACAGCACAGATCTTTTCAGAGCGGAAACGGTGCAACGCTTCATCGAATATTACCAGACTTTGCTTGAGGCGTTGGCAACCGGCCCTGGCCTTCACATCTCTCAACTTCCCTTGCTTACCACCGCCGAAAGAACGGAACTGATCGCTTCCTGGAACGCTACCGACCGGCCCTATCCCGATGTGCGTTGTCTCCACGAGCTTTTCGAAGATCAGGTGGATTGCACCCCCGACGCCTGGGCCGTGGTCTTTGGCAACGATCACTACACCTATCGCGAACTCAATGAACGCGCCAATCAGGTCGCTCATTATCTTAAAAGTCTGGGAATTGCCCCCGAAGTGCGGGTTGGCCTCTACATGGACAAGTCGCTTGATGTGCTCGTGGCGCTGTTGGGCATTCTCAAAGCCGGCGGCGCTTACATCCCCCTTGACCCATTGTATCCCAACAAACGTATCCACTTTATGCTGAGCGATGTCAATGCTCCCGTTCTGATCACAGTTGCCGAATTGGCCGCAGAGCTGCCGCCGTTGGATAACATCCACGTTGTGCGCCTGGACTCGGACTGGCCCACCATTGCGCGCCACAGTTCGGAGAACCCGCCGCATGTTTGTACTCCGGATAACTTGATGTATGTGCTTTTCACTTCCGGCTCGACCGGGCTCCCCAAAGGCGTCGCCGTTCAGCATGGCAATTACTTCAATTACCTGCAAGGAGTCCTGCCCAAAATCCAGGCAAGACCGGGGATGCATTATGCGATGGTCTCGACGTTTGCCGCCGATCTGGGCGCGGTCCAATTCTGGGCGCCGCTGACGACTGGGGGCGCGGCGCACCTTGTCGCGCACGAATGCGCCACAGACCCGGAGGCGTTGGCCGACTATTTCCAGCGCTATCCGATTGACGTGCTCAAAATTGTCCCCAGCCATTACGATGCCCTGCAAAGCGTTCCCGCCGCAGACCGGATCGTTCCCCGACATCTGACTATTTTCGCCGGCGAGGCCAACCATTGGCAGACTGTCGCAAGGGCCAGAGCGCTCTGCCCGAATGGCCTGGTCCAGGATCATTACGGCCCCACCGAAACCACCTCGGCGGCTCTCGTCTATGAAATCTTGGGAGCGCTTCCCCAGGATGCGACCACGCCATTCCCTTTGGGCGCCCCTCTCGACAACGTTCGTATCTACACCCTCGACGACCATCTCGAACCAACACCCCCTGGGATTGCCGGGGAACTTTGCATCGGCGGTCTGGGCGTCACGCGCGGATACGTCGGGCGGCCCGGTCTGACGGCAGAACGCTTTGTTCCCGATCCGTTCAGCACGATGTCGGGGGCGCGGATGTATCGCACCGGCGATTTGGGGTGTTTCGCTCTGGATGGATCGCTGCAATTCCTGGGACGCAAGGATTTCCAAATCAAAATTCGCGGTTATCGCATCGAGGCCGGCGAGATTGAAATGGTGTTGCGAGAGCAACCCGCCATCCACGAGGCCGTCGTCATCGCGCGCGAAGATACCCCCGGCGATCGCCGTCTGGTGGCTTACGTTGTGCTGCACCCGCAATGCGCCGGTGTGTTGGAAACCGGCGCGCTGCGCGATGTCCTGCGCGAGCGCCTTCCGGATTACATGACGCCCACGGCTTTCGTCGTGCTGGATGCCATCCCCTTGAATCCAAACGGAAAAGTGGACCGCCAACAGTTGCCCGTCCCGGAGTACACCCGTCTGGAATCCGGACGCGAATTTGTCGCGCCGCGCAACGACGCCGAAGAACTCGTCGCCGCTGTCTGGCGCGAAACCCTGGGAATCGAAGCCGTCAGTATTGACGATAATTTCTTCGATCTTGGCGGGGAATCCTTCAAGGCGATCCGTGTGGTGCGCAAAATCGGGCATGGCGTCAGTGTGATGGACCTGTTCAAGAAACCGACCGTGCGCGAGTTGGCGGCCTTGCTCGCCGACGAAAGCTCTCGCGAGAGCGGCATTTTGTACGAATTAACGAAGCCCATTCCGGCGCGCCAAAAGGAACTGTCACTGATCTGTGTGCCCTACGGAGGCGGCAGCGGCATTGTGTTCCGCCCGCTCGCAGAGGCGCTGCCCAATGCAATTTCGCTATACGCAGTCCAAATTCCTGCTCATGATTTCTCCCACAAGGAGCAGGTGCTACAACCGCTAAGAGAAGTAGCGCGCCAATGTGTGGCCGAGGCAAAACGCACGATTACCGGGCCGGTCGCCGTCTATGGGCATTGTGTCGGAAGCGCATTGGCCGTCGAAATCACACGCCAATTGGAGCTGGCCGGCGTCGAAGTCATCGGTCTCTTTCTGGCAGGAACCTTCCCCATTCCGCGGCTGCCGGGACGAATTTTTGAATGGTTTCATAAGCTATTCCCCACCAACCGCTTCACGGCCAGCCGCAATATCTACGAAGGATTGCGCGCATTGGGCGGTTTCACCGACGATATGGAGGCCGATGAGAAGGAATTTGTCATCAACAGTCTGCGACACGATGTTGTGGAAGCGGAGGATTATTACACCGCAATGTACGCCAAAGATGCACCGGCCAAACTGCAGGCGCCTATCGTGTGCGTCGTCGGCGAACGGGATCGGGTGACGGAGCTTTATCAGGAACGCTTCCACGAATGGGAACATTTCAGCGATCAGGTGGAACTGGCCGTTGTTCCTCAGGCAGGACATTATTTCCTCAAACATCAGGCGCAGGCGTTGGCCGGTATCATAACGCAGTATCGGGCTGTCTGGCAGGGGGAAAAGCGGCCGGAGTCGCAGTCCAAAGCAGAGGCTGTGTTGACAAAGGTGATGCCGCGCCCCAAGTCGGCGCCCAGTCTGAGAACATTCTTCATCATCGCCATCGGACAACTGATTTCTCTCATTGGTACAGGGTTAACTGCTTTTGGATTGGGAATATGGGTTTATCAAAAAACCGGCTCTTTGGTCAGTTTTAGTCTGATCCAGGTATGCGCCTTCCTGCCCGGCATTCTGGCCCTTCCGGTCTCAGGCGCACTTGCCGATCGTTGGGACAAGCGGAAACTCATGATCTTGAGTGACACGCTGGCGGCCTGCTGCACCTTCTCGCTGATGCTCCTGCTCCGGTCTGATGCGTTGCAACTGTGGCATATTGCCGTCATTTGCGGCGTCGCATCGCTTGCCAATGCTTTCCAACGTCCGGCCTATGCTGCCGCAATCACGCAACTGGTGCCTAAACAATACCTGGGCCATGCCAACGGCATCGTTCAATTGGGAGGAGCAGTTGGGGATCTGGTGTCGTCAATTCTGGGGGGCGCCTTGCTCCTGTTCATCGGGCTGAATGGGATTGTGATCATTGACCTCGCCACTTTTCTGATCGCTGTGACTACCCTTTTGCTGGTCCGATTCCCGAACACGCTTTTCTTCAAACGCGAGGAGTCGTTCCTGAAAGAAATGAGCGGCGGCTGGCGCTATACCATCAAGCGTCCAGAAATGCGGGCGATGGTGCTGTATTTCATGGCGGCGAACTATTTTGTGAGCCTGGTCACTGTGATGATCACGCCGTTTGGATTATCTTTCACCAATGCTACCGTTTTGGGCGCCGTGTTGGCGGCTAACGGGGCCGGGGTTCTGGTGGGAAGCATCGTGATGAGCGTGTGGGGCGGGACACGGCGCCGGGCGAAGGGGATGATCGGATTCGGGGCGCTGTATGGCGCGTCGGTGTTACTGATGAGTATGCGGCCTCAACCTGTCCTGTTTGGTGTGGGTCTGTTTTGTATGGGGATGGCCCTGGCCTTGATCAACGCCCACTGGATGGCGCTGATTCAAACCAAGGTCGGACTGGAATTACAAGGCCGCGTGATTGCAATGAATCAAATGGTGAGCTGGGCCATGGTTCCGATTGGCTTTGTCACCAGCGGACCGCTGGTGCAATATGGGGTGGGGCCGCTGCTCGCCGGCAAGTTCGGCCAACTCATCGGCGCCGATGCCGGCAACGCGCTAAGCTTTACTATGGTGGTGGCGGGGATTGTGATTGCGCTGTTAGCCGTCGTAGGCTATCGTTACAAAACTCTGCGACTCATGGATGACACTCTGCCCGATGCAATTCCAGACGCGGTGATTATTGGCGACAAGGACGATCTGCAATCGGCCATTGACCAGCATTTACAGCTCATCGCCAAATAACCGGTTATTCAACCACCACGCGTAGTTTGGATATCACGTCGTCGCCCTTTGTATCGCGGCCACGCACTGTCACGGTATAGATGCCGGGAGCGCGGTAAGTATACCAGGCGTCGTTCTCAATGGTAGCGCCCGGCCACCCGTCGCCATAATCAATGGTCACGGGGCCGCGGGTGTGCAGTAGCCGATTCCAAAACAAAACCGGGGTGCCCGGATGGACGCCGCGCAGGGGCCAGCTATAGATCCACCCCAGACCGGAGGGTTGACTTGCCTCTGGATCGTACACTCGCACGTGGACAAAATCGCGATCTATCCCGCCGGCCTCGGTCTCCACGGTGAGCTCGACTGCGTATTGCCCTGGCGTTTTGTAGGCGACCTCGACTGCCGGGCCGGTCAGCGTCTTGCCGGTATGCAAGCGCCAGGTATAGGCCATCACCGCGTCGCCCGGACGCACTACCGTGCACGAAGCATCCAGTGTCACCGGTTGCCCCACCGTCGTAAACGCATACCCTCCGGCCACCGGCAACACGGCATCGCGATAATCGCGCAGATAAGCTTCCACCAGGAAGGGGTAGGGGCTGAACATCTGCTGTCCGCGTGAAAAACCGATATAGAGATGGGGATCGGCCCATTGCGAGCGCTTCCCTTGCCAGGTGCAACCGGTCTTGCCCAAAATTTGGCCGCTTTTGACGGACGCGCCGATGGCCAGACGTGAACTGAGCGTTTCGATATTGATGTGCCCATAGTGCACCAGCAGATCCCCGCTGCGAATCACAACCATGTTGGAATCTTTTGCTGTCGGCAAAGGTGAAGTGATGACGGCGCCGTCGGCAACTGCCAACACGTCCAGACGGTCAGGGATTGCGCCGAAATCTTCGCCCTGGCAATAATACAGCGAATTGTAAGGCGCCAACGCCGCCCAGGTGTTGTTATACGCCGCTCCGCGCCAGCGATAGTCGCGGAGCGGGAAGCGCAGATCCGGCGGCCCCCAGGGCTGCCCCGCCGGGACCGCGGAGAAAGTGACGTCCTTGACCTGCGCCGTCGCCGGCGCGTCCACCGTCGTCTCAGCCGTCCACGCGCGCGTGGTTTCAACGTAAAGTCGCAATCCGCCCACTTCGACCGGCATCTGGTAAGGGCGAAGCCGCAAAACTGATTCAATGCCGTCTACCACCACCGTCACCCGCGCTTCACGCAATGTCTGGTGCGCAGCGTTGCCGGTGATCCAGTAATCCGGCTCCCAGCTATGTTCGACGGAGCACAAGGTCATGGTGTGCGACTGTCCCGCGACCATCACGTCGTGGGTTTCGGCAACACTCAGCGAAAATCTAGCGGGCCACAATTCTGCCATCTTTTGCTCCCAAGCGCTCATCCTTCACAACCGCCGCAGCGAAATTTTGGCGGCGCCTCACTATGGTTCAAGGCCAACGATAGGTGATCTCGCCGGCGGCGACATCCAGGCCCAGCAAACTTCCTTCTAAAGACATCCACATCACGTCTTTCTGCCAAACCTTGAATCCCGGCGCGCTCAAAATCGAGGTCGTAACCTTCAGGGGAATCTCGCGGGTATCTTTGCGCTTGCCTGTTTCTACGTCAATCGTTTCCAGCCGGATCGCGTGGGCGGCGTCGTTTTCCGAACGATAAAAATGCACCAGCATCAGATCGCCGGACATGATGCGCCATGTCCAAACCGACTGCCCGGTTGTAATGATGGGATGGCTGGCGTTGGGTGGATCAAGCGGCTCATTCTCACCCAGATCGAGGGTCCAGTCCGCCTCATTGCCGCCGGCCGTGTCTACGCTCCAAATTTCATAACGGGTGCTTCCGCGCTCGCGGGTGGCGCGCACCAACAACCGGTCGCCGGCCACCGTCAGGGGGACAAATCCGTACTCTTCATCGGTCAGGAGCGTGCGCGCATCACCGGTGGCGGCATCCAGCGCAATCAGCGTATGATCGCCGTTGTAATAGAAAGCATCCTTGGTCACAAGCGGCGACAAATTGGAAAACGCAGCGTCGGGCGCCTGGCTGCTCCAGGTCAACTCCAGGCTTTTGGCGTCCCACCGTTGCACACACGCCGTGAAAAAGTCGAAGAATGCATAGAAGCTTTTGCCATCCGGCGCCAGATAAAGCTGGGACGTCCAGTCGAGATAGTCTGTGCTGGAATTGTTGGAGCATGAAGGCTGTGCTGTTTGCATCTCGCCGGAAGCCGGATCAAACACGCGCAACAGGCCGTGGTTGTTCTCATCCTGGTCAATTAAAGCCGGGCGTCCGTCAAAAACGTACAACCCGTGCAGTGTGTCGTTGTTGGCGCGATACGACCACAACGATTGGCCGTCGGAGGCGTCAAATGCCGCCAGGGTGCCATCATCGCTCAAGGCGAAAATACGCTTCCCCTCCAGTCGCATGCAATCCACACACACATTCAACGACACCACATCGGCCAGGCGCGCATCCCAGGACATGGTTCCATCGGCGCGCGACAGCGCCATCAAATGGTCGCCGGCAACGGTATAGACGAGCTCGTCGCCGACAAGAATGGGCGCGCTGTAAACGTCTTTGCCCAAATGTGCACTTTGCCAGCGCATTGCAAATTCGTCGCCGCCGACTTCAACCAGCCGGTACTCCTGCGTTTCGGCATCCAGAGAGGATTGCATCGTCAAGACCACCAGATCCGGCGCGCCTTCTGCCGGCGCTGCGAGCGCCGCCGAATTCCCAACCCGGATCATACGACCGACCGATGGCATCGCGGTCAGCATCCCGTCGAAATCCCCCGCCAGAATTAACTTTAGCATCTGGCCGGTCTGCGGGGCGCTGAGTAGGAAAATCCCCAACGCGGTCGCGATGACAAACAGCGTACCCATTGTCGCCAGGCACGAGTTGCGCCCACCCGAATAGGTTGGGGTTGGCACCGATACGGTAACTGTCGGCGAAACTACTCTCACCGTGCTGCTTGTGGCGCTCCCTCCCGCCTCAAGCACCACCGGCTGGCCGTTACGAAATTTGATGACGTAAGAATGAATTGAAGTCGAGCCCGGCTCAGCGAGGTCGCGGTCAATGACCCGGCCATCAATCATGCTGGTTCTGAGGATCCGGTCGTGCTCATTGGCGGTGACGGGCTCCTCAGATCGAGAAATCTGTGAACCGCAGAAATTGCAGTGGGTCGTCCATTGACCTTCTGGAAACTCCAGCGGAGCTCCGCAATTGGGGCAATTGAGCGAATGAAGCGACGAAGATTTAGGCATTTTCCCGTCCACCGTCCGCTAGCTCTTTCTCATCGTCGCCGCGCGAGCGCAACACCCTGTCCATCAACTCGCGCAGCTCTTTCAGCTCTGCCAGAGTGAGGGAAATACGATTTTCGCGACTGGTGGCTTTCATCAGCCAATAGTAGGGGGAGTTTTCGCCTTGTTGGATTTCAAACCTGTCGGACTTCCAGCGTTTTTGTTTATTTGCCATAGATATTAACACCCAATCTTGTTCTTCCGGTGAGGTTAACGTATATGTTGCGCCGGCGATAGGGCCGGCCTCCGTCCACAATCCTGTGTGTGGGTCAAACCAATGCGCGGGTACATTTCAAGATGGGGGGCAAAACCCGTATTTTCGTAGAGACGCAAAATTTTGCGTCTTCTTCTGTGCGGAGACCGTGCTCCGAAATCAGAATGCACCCAAATACTCCAACGGTTTGCCGTTTCCCCAAGGGGGACGTAAAATGTACGTGAAAGATCATATCCCAAAAAAGGATTTGTGTGGGAACGGAAACTTTCCAGTGCTGCATCGAGACCAGTCCGTATGGGGACGTTTTTCATCTGCGCCACTCCTTCCACGCCATAAATAGACCGTGGACGTCCACTGTAAGCATTGTACTACTACCTGAAGCCTGATGCAATATTCCACACACTGGCACGCTGTAAAGTAGAAAAGGAAACTATGCAATCTTCAGATGAATTGCTCAAGGACGCCGCGACGCCGGCAGACGCAAGGCTATCGGTGGACACGGCGCCGGACGCCCTCACCGGCTTCGGCAAAACCATCATCGCGGCGATGCTGGAAGGGGTGATCGTACAGTCTGCCGACGGCAACATCATCCTCTGCAATCCCGCCGCCGAGCGTATCCTGGGCCTCAGCGCCGCCGAGATGGCGCATCCCGGCGCGGCTGCGCGTTGGCAGGCCATCCACGAAAATGGATCGCCGTTTTCAGAAGAAACCTATCCCGCCCAGGCCGCTTTACGCACCGGAAAATCACAATTCGATGTCGTCATCGGCATCCACAATGCCGAAGGCGCCGTCACTTGGATTTCCAACAGTGCGCAACCGCTGTTCCGCACCGGCGAAACCTCGCCGTATGCCGTCGTCGCCACATTCCGCGACGTCACGACGGCCGTCGAGAACGAACGGGTTTTGCGCGAGAGCGAATCGCGCCTTCGCGCGCTGGCGAAGTTCGCCGACGAAAACCCGCATCCGGTGTTGCGCGTCGGATCGGACGGCGTGGTCATCTACGCCAACGCTCATAGCGCGCCCCTGTTGAATCATTGGAAAAGCGGAGCAAACCGGACGGTCCCCAAAAATATTCGCTGGATGATCGCCACTACTCTCGATGCCAAAACCACTCACGAAATGGAAGTCACCTTCGCGGACCAAACGCTTCTGCTTACCTTTGCCCCGGATACTGCCGGACGCTATGTTAACATCTATGGGTTGGACATTACCGAACGCAAACAAGCTGAAATGGATCTGCGCGAGAGCGAAAAAACAACGCGAATGTTCATCGAGTCCGCGCCGGTGGGGCTGGTCATTGTTGATGAAATCGGTGTCATCGTCTTGGTGAATAAAATCGCCGCCCAACTCTTTGGCTATCCCAAGTATGAGATGATCGGCCAGCCGTTGAGTATGTTGATTCCCGAAGAAAGTCGTGAAATACACCAACAACATTGCGCCGGGTATTTCGAAAAACCGCACATCCGGCCAATGAGCGCCGACCTGACTCTGCGCGCCCAGCGCAAGGATGGCAGTTCTTTCCCCGTAGAAGTCAGTCTGGGGCCCGTCGCATCGCAAAAAGGCAAGCTGGCGATGGCTTTTGTGGTGGACATTACCGCCCGCCATGAGGTGGAGCAACTTCGCGAGGCCATGCTCCATACGATGGTTCACGATCTGCGCAGCCCGTTGAGCAGCATTTTGACGGCCATGCACATGATTACAATGGAAGGTGTGAGCCATCTGGACGGCGACCAACAACAGCTGATGGAGATTGCCGTGCGCGGCGCCGAACGGCTGCTCAACCTGGTCAATGCCATTCTTGACGTGAGCCGCCTGGAAAGCGGCAAGATGCCGCTCGAACGCGCCCACGTCGTGCCCAACTATCTGGTCACTCACGCTTTGGAGACCCTTGCGCCGCTTGTTGAAGAGAAAAAGCTCACGTTGAGCATTGATGTTCCGCTGAGCCTGCCGCCGGTATGGATAGATGCCCGACTTGTCGAACGGGTGTTGGAAAATCTGGTCGGTAACGCGCTCAAGTTCACCCCTAACAACGGCGCGATTCGCATCTTGGCCGCTGTGGATGAACAAAACCCGGCCCATATCCTGATTGCCGTCAATGATACCGGGCCGGGGATTCCCCTGGAATTGCGCTCACGACTATTTCAGAAGTTCGTCACCGGTCAGGGCGCCGGTCGTGGCAGCGGTCTGGGGTTGGCATTTTGCAAACTGGTGATCGAGACTCACGGTGAACGCATTTGGGTGGACAGTGAAGTGGGGCGGGGGACGACGTTCACCTTTACCCTTCCCACGGCAGAGGTGTAATGCCGTAACCCTCTCGCAATCCGGTTCTTACTTCACCTCAATGCAGCCGGTTTCGGCCATGACTTTCCGCAGGGCAGTCACGGCGATCGTCATCCCATCCGTTCCGCTGTGACCGGTGCTATGGCCGGCCAGTTTCAGATGCGGCTCCAGCGACAGAAATCCCTGATAGCCGTTTTCTTTGAGCTTTGTCAAAAGCAAAGGTAATTCCCCGTCCCCTTCGCCGGCCGGCACGACGTGTCCATCGCCGAGCATGGCGTCCTTGATATGAACATATCCGATGGACTTCCCCAACATCGGCCAGCCGCGTTCAACCACGTGCGCTTCACGCTCCTGGACAAAGTTGGCCGAGTCCCACAGGAACCGCAACGCCGGGCTGTTGACTATTTCAATGAGCGCTTGACAGCGCGTTAAGACATCGTTGACCACGCCCTTCTCGTTTTCCAGGTACAACGTGAACCCGGCGCCGGCGGCGAGCCCGGCCAGCTGGCTCAGGCGCGCCCCGGCCTCCTCCACGTAATCGTTGTAATGCGCGTTGGTGCTGGTGTCCGGCGGATAAAACGCAAAGACCCGCACCCGCCGGCACCCCAGCGTCTCGCCGATGTGGATGGCTTTGCGCAGATTGTTTAACTCGGTGTCAATCGGCTCCACAATCGGCGACTTACCGATGGGACTGCCCAAACATGCAACCTGAATCGCATGCTGTGCGCATAAAGTTTTTACTCGCGCCAGGTCGTCATCCTCCATCCGCATGACATTCTTTCCCCACGCCCCACGTAAATCGAGATACCCTACCTCCAATTGATTCAACACTTTCAACTGCAATGCTAAATCCTGATCAATCTCGTCGCCAAATGCGCTTAAAGTAAAGGTCGCAGAATTCATGATGGGACTCCTTAATCAATGAAATGAGATTTGTCGTGAACACGACGCAATACCAAACCAAGTATAGCATACTCCCCTGGCTGTGGTAAAATAGCTCGACCTGTACCTTCGACACCCAAAAGGGTGACTCGAAGTAGATTTTCCCGGTGAGTTTGAAATGGCGCTACCTTCCGATTTTCAGTTCAGCCAATCCAGTCTGCAAGATTTCGTGGACTGTCCAAAACGTTTCCAATTGCGCTACCTGCGCAACATGGCCTGGCCGGCGGTCGAAGCCGAGCCGATTGAAGAGCATGAGCGCCGTATTCAACATGGCATGGCCTTCCATCGGATGGTTCAACAACACATTCTGGGACTGCCGGAAGAACGCCTGACCAGTATGGCTACGGAGGGCGACCTGGCGCGCTGGTGGGCGGCCTACCGCGCCTACCGCCCGGCAGACCTGCCCGGCGTTCGCTATCCCGAAGTGACACTGACAACGCCGATAAATTTACCTGGAAACAACACAGGCCATCGCCTTGTCGCTAAATATGATTTGCTGGTCATCCAACCGGAGTCGCATGCGGTCATCCTGGATTGGAAAACATCCCAGAAGCGCACCCGCTCCGCGATTTTGAAAAGCCGCCTCCAGACGCGCGTCTACCGTTACCTGATCGTACAGGCCGGCGCGCATCTCAACGCCGGGCAAGCGTTTGAGCCGGAACAGATTACCATGCTTTACTGGTTTTCGGACTTCCCCGATTCGCCGGAGCGACTTCCCTACACTTTCGCGCAATATCAGGACGATGCGCAATACCTCTCCGGGTTGGTTGCGCGCATCGCCGCATTGGACGATGACGCATTCATCCTCACCGATGACGAACAGCGCTGCGCTTACTGCCTCTACCGCTCCTACTGCGAACGCGGCGTCCATGCCGGACAGATAGGCGCTTTGGAAGACGAGCCGGAAGCAGAAACCACCGACTTGTTAGACTTTGACTTCGAACAAATCGCCGAAATCGCTTTTTGATGCGCCCGGTTGAAAAAATGCTTCCAAACGGTACAATAATCGTGACTCAATGGAAGAGGTAAAGGAAGCGCGTTTTTCGAGCGAGCAGACTCGCTCGAAAAACACCCTCCTTTTAACCCACCGCCGCGTCAGCGGCGATTCCTGGCTAAAGGCTAAAAGCCAATGGCTAAAAGCTATTTTTTGAGGAGACCTATGGACCAGTTAGAATTGATGAGCAAACTCAGTATTCCCAACACCACTAAAATGGTTTTGTTGGTGATGGACGGCGTCGGTGGATTGCCCGGCGCCAATGGATTAACCGAACTGGAGAGCGCGCATACCCCCAATCTGGATGCGCTCGCCGCAAAGAGTATCACCGGTTTGACGACCCCGGCGCGCCCCGGTGTGACCCCCGGCAGCGGCCCCGGTCACGTGGGGCTGTTTGGCTACGATCCGATGGACTGGGACATTGGACGGGGCGTGCTTGAAGCCCTCGGCATTGACTTTGAGCTTGGTCCCAACGATCTGGCGGCGCGCGGCAACTTCGCCACCGTGGACGCCGACGGCAACATCACCGACCGCCGTGCCGGACGTATCCCCACCGAGGAAGGTGCGCGAGTTGTCGAGAAACTGAGCAAAATCCGGTTGCCCGGTGTGGAGACCTTCGTCAAAAGCGTCAAGGAATATCGCTTTGTGTTGGTTTTGCGCGGCGAAGGACTGGCCGACGGTCTGAGCGAAACCGATCCGCAGATGACCGGTGTTCCGCCGCTGCCCGTCAAAGCGCTGCGCCCCGAGGCCGAAAAAGCCGCCAGACTCCTCAACCAATGGCTGGCCGAAGCCGTTAAACTTGTCGCCGACGAGCCAAAGGCTAACAGCATGAACCTGCGTGGTATCGCTAAAGTCCCCCCGATTCCCAAAATGTCGGACATCTACAAGATGCGGTTGGGTGCCATCGCGACCTATCCTATGTATCGCGGCATCGGGCGCCTGGTGGGCATGGACGTGCTCAAAACCGGCGACACCATCGCCAGTGAGGTGGAGACCTTGCGCGAGCAGTGGGACAACTACGATTTCTTTTTCTTCCACGTCAAAAAGACTGACAGCTACGGCGAGGACGGCAACTTCGACGCCAAAGTGCACGTTATTGAGGAGTTAGACGGCTTGCTTCCCGACATCCTGGCGCTCAACCCGGACGTGCTCGTTGTCACCGGCGATCACAGTACCCCTTGCGTTCTCAAATCACATTCCTGGCACGAACTGCCGGTGCTATTGTCGGCCAAGTACATCCGTCCGGACAGCGTCACTTCCTTTGGGGAACGCCCTGTCATGCTGGGTGGTCTGGGTCACATTCGTCATTTCGACATCCTGCCGTTGATGATGGCGCAGGCGGAACGTCTGGCAAAATACGGGGCGTAAACACCCGACCTCGTTTCGGCTCCACGAGCCAGGAAATCCCCTTGCGTTTTTTCGCCGGATGGAAAAATCGTGGCCTTGCCGGCCAAGAGATAAAGGAAGGGTTTTTCGCGGGCGGTGGTACCCGCCCGCGAGAAACCTCCTTTAACCCGCCGCTTTAGCGGCTATTTTCAGAGGGGTACACCCCAACATCACCCGCCAGCAACAGCCTCGTGCTAATCAGAGCTTATCTGCCCAGGCGGGGACATCCCCTGACCTCGGTCTTGGCCGATCTGCTACAACCAGGGCCGTCCAGGTAGATG
>DAOUFX010000343.1:0-7030 GCA_034429675.1 Anaerolineae bacterium
AAACCGTGTGCGAAAAACACCCCCTTTACCCTGGCCGTCGCAGGCGACTACGGACTTTCGACTTTTTGACTTTCGACTTTCGACTATTTTCAAGGGAGCCATCTGTGGGATCGGTCACCGACATTCTTTTCTGGTACGATCGTCCGGCGTCGGCCAAGGAACTTTTCCAGATCATGTTCCGGGCCGCCGCCACGTGGCCTCGGGGCGTGTCTCTCAAACTGGATGGGAAAGAGTCCTTAATCACCCGCTACGAGATGGAGTCCGCCATCGCAGCTTACGCCAGTTCCCCCGACGAAGGCTTCTCGGCAACGCTGACTTTCGAGGGGTGGAAAGAAACGGAAGTCTGGCGCTACGAAAAAGGCCGGGTGAGCGTCACGCTGCGAGTCTGGAGCGATGTAGACCATGCCCGGCTATGGGAAACGCGCGACGAACGCGTCGGGAGCCGGGCCGCCATCCAAATCCAGTACGAAAAGGGCTTCATGATCTGGGGGGTCAAAAAGACGGATCAAGGGACCCCGGCTCTCGACGACTTCAAGCAGGCGATTTCCGGCAACCTGGCGCTGCTCCAGGAGCTGCTGGTGTGGCTGATCCTCAAGACCCGTCCGGCGATGGTCAAGGCGTTCCGGGGCGCCGAACGCCGGGCGGAGCAGCCCCACCTGATCTACTACCAAAATCTGGCGCAAGCGACCCGCGATATGCAATACCTGTTCGATCTCTGGGTTCTTGGCGCATTGTCGTTGCCGCTGGCGCATGCGCTGTGGGTGACGGAAGAAACGGCGGAGATTGTGCTGAAGGTAAGCAGCTTTCACACCGTGCCCATCCTGGGCGGGTACCTGATCTTCTCGCAGCATCCGTATTTTCTGAATGCAAACCTGAACAACTTTTACGCAAGCCTGCTCAAGCTGGCGAAGCGTCCGGCAAAAGAAGCGCCGGCGACCGCAGCGGATCAAGTCCATGCCATCCTCGAAGAGTTCTGGCGCCCGCTGCGCACAGTGCGCGACGAAGACATTGAGGACGCGGCCGACCGGATCAAGCGCTACGGCGAAGCCGCCCTGGAGCCGCTGATTGCCGCCAGCCAGCACAAATATCCCGCCGTTCAAGCCGTCGCCGTCTGCGCCCTGGGCAAAATACAAAATCGCCGGGCGACCCGGCCATTGCTGGACGCCTTGAACCTCAAGAATGGGCAGGAGAGTTTGGGAATCATCGCGGCGCTGGGCCAGTTGGAGGACCCGGAAGCAATCCAAACCCTCGGAAAGATTGTCAGGCAAGACCCCGACGTAGCGGTTCGCGTGACGGCAGTGGAAAGCCTGGGCAAATTCCCACCCCACGCCGCCAGCGAGCCCGTCATCGCAGCGCTCGACGCCCCGCAGGGCGACGTATGGAAAGCGGCGTTGCGCGTTCTCGAAAGCTGGAACGACGCCGATCTCCTGTTCAAAGCGGCCCAGGGGAAGACGTTGGGCAGCCTGCACGCCGCCGTTCTCCTGAGCGAACGCAAAGACGAGCGCGCCATCGGCCCGCTCATCCGGGGATTGGAGAGCAAGGAACCCTGGATACAACAGAAAGCGCTGCAAGCGCTGGCCGGTTTCCCCGAAAGCCAGGTGGTCGCCGCGATCTGCGCCCTCCTGGATGACCCCAAGACTTTCCGCTACAAAGAGCTACGCGCCACGGCCATCGGCGCCCTCAACCGGCTAGAAACGCAAGTAACCGGGCGCGAAAAGGAACTCGTCACGCGGGCGATCTCGCACTACTTTGAGATCGAATGCGCCGACTGCCGGGGAAAATTTATGTGGGGAGACGGGTACTACACCAAAACCGGAAACTGCCCCTACTGCGGCGCCGTGGTCATCCAGGCAGGTGAAATTTACTGGGAATGGGTGGGGGAGAACGCGCACATCAACGCCGGCAAACACATCCCCAAAGAATTGCCGCCCGACCCCGACTGGGTTAACGACGAGACATGGCGATCGGGGAAGGTGTATGGCAAGCCCATCCCGGTAAAAGCGGGGAAGGTGAAGATCAAAGAATAACAGGTTTCGTCTCCAATTCAAATGCCGGCCTTGTGAGGCCGTAAGTATGTGCTGTGTTGTAGATCCAGAAAAAATAAGGAGAACTCGAATGAAAAAAGCTCGACTATTGTTGATTATCATGGCTGCGGCGCTCCTGGTGAGTCTATTGCCGTCTGCCGCGCCGGCCAGCGCCAGGACGCAAGTAGGCTACACCTGGACCCGCACGCTGCGAGAAGGAATGAGCGGCGCCGACGTCAAAGAGCTGCAAATCCGCGTTGCGGGTTGGGCCGCGGGCTCGCCGTCGCAAACCTACATCAGCCTCGATGGGAACTTTGGCCCGGCGACCAAAGCTGCCGTCATTCGCTTCCAGACCGCCTACGGACTGGACCCCGACGGCGTCGTTGGCCCGGCGACCCAGGCCGTGCTCAACAGCCTTGAAAGCGCGGATGGCTCTACCGCGCATTTCAACTGGAGCGAGTTCTATTCGAAGGACGGCTCCGGCTTTAGCGGCGGCAAAGTGAGCGAAGCCGTGGTCAGAGAAAACGTCCGCCGCCTGATGTACAAGCTCGAAGCCTTGCGCGTCAAAGCCGGCAACAACAGCATCACCATCAACTCCGGCTTCCGCAGCATCGCCCACAACCGCGCCGTCGGAGGCGCCAGCAACAGCCAGCACCTCTACGGCATCGCCGCCGACATTGTCGTGAGCAATCGCTCGGTCTCCCAGGTTATCGCGCTGGCGAAAACCTGCGGCTTCAGCGGCATCATCCGTTACAGCACCTTCACCCACGTGGACAGCCGCATCGAATACCCCTACGGTTCGCAGAGCTGGTACTGGGCGGACTAAAAGCAGAAGCCCGATTCTGGACAGATGATCGCCAGGTGTCGGGCCATTTGTTGCCAAAATCGCAGGGCCGGCATGAAGAAAACCGGGGTTCCATCGCAAGAACCCCGGTTTCTGAAGGCTATCTTTCAAGGGCATTTTCGAGTACAAATCGAAAGTGCCCTTTTGTTTGGGATGAGTCGAATAAAACACAACGTCGCTGCGTTTGGTAACTGGAAAGGGACGGCAGGACAGTGCAAATTACAGCGGAGATGCTCGCAGAAGAGCGTGACTGGATAGCGAAAGCTCAGCAGGGTGACCGGCGGGCTTTCGGAGAATTGGTCTATCGTTATCGGGAGGGCGTGATTAACGTGGTGTATCGCATGTGCGGCGATGCCAATCTGGCCGAAGACGCAGCGCAAGAGGCCTTCGTCCGGGCATGGCAGCACTTGAACCGTTATCAGCCCCGCTCGCCCTTTCGCAATTGGGTATACCGCATCGCGACCAATGCTGCGTTGGACGTGCTGCGTAGGGAGCGTGAAACTGTGGATGTGGACGTTTTGCCGTTGGCGACAAACACCGCCGGGCCAGAAGCTGAAGCTGAGAGCGACGAACGGGCAACCGTCGTGAAAAAGGCCGTGTTGTCGCTGCCGGATGCCAGTCGCGCAGTGTTGATCCTGCGGGAGTACGAGGGGCTGAGTTATCAAGAAATCGCCGATATGTTGCAGATTCCGATCGGTACGGTCATGTCGCGGTTGAATTATGCGCGCACTCGTTTGCGCGATATGCTCAAATTGTATTTGGAGGGCGTAGCATGAGCGAGAAACATGTTACCCAGTGGCTCGAAGCCTATCACGACCATGCGCTGTCGCCGGTGCAACGAACGCGGGTAGCGGCGCATCTGGCAACATGCGACGCCTGCCGCGCCGAATTGCAAGCTTTGCAATCGCTTTCGACGTTGTTGCACACGGCGCCGCCGGCAGTGACGCCGCTTTCTCCCGACCGTTTTGTGGCGCAGGTGGGGTTACGCTTGCCGCGCCGTCCGGCGCTCTCGCCCGCACAGCGCGCCTTTGAGACAGTCTGGCGGATGATACCGGTGGGCCTGCTGGGCGCGTGGATGTTTTTGCAGGCATTGTTCATCGTGGGAACGGCGGTGATGGTAACGCAGTGGCTGTTCGGATGGGCGCCGAATCTGCCCGGAGCGCCGGAAGCGGCCCTGTGGTCACGCGAATTTGTCAGATTTTCCGGCGCCGGTCTCCGCGACCTGTTGCCGTTGGCCGTGAAAACGATATGGAATGGCGGCGCGCTTGAGCCGGTGCAGTCCGGGAGTTTTTTGCTGACGTTGGGTTTGTGCGTCGCTTATAGCAGTTGGTTGATCAGTTGGTGGATACGCCAACCTGAAAATCACGCGCGATAGAACATCGCACGCAATACAAGGAGGTTAGAGATGAATTACGGAAAAATATTGAGTCGCGCCTGGAAAATTCTCTGGGAGTACCGCGCATTGTGGGTTTTTGGCATCATCCTGGCACTGACGGCCCCTTCGCCGGGAGCGCAGTCCGGGTTCAACTTCGGCAGCGGCGGTTCTACGCCACCAACGCCGAAACCGGTTGTACCAGGTACGCCTGAGCCGGAGGTCAATATTGATTCGTTCGAAGAGTTCCAGCAAGAATTAGAAAAGCTGGACGCGGATATGTTCGTTCAAACGCTCGAAGATGAGGGGATCCCTGCCGACGTTATTCCGCTCATCATCGGGATTGCGATTGGGCTGTTGGTATTCGCGCTGGTTCTTGGCGTAGTCATGACCATTCTCCGCTACATTGCTCAGGTCGCGGTGATCCGGATGGTCAACGACTACGAGGATACCGGCGAGAAGATGAGCGTGCGGCAGGGGTGGAGAGCGGGAAAGTCGCGCAGCGCATGGCAGTTGTTTTTGATTGACCTGGCCGTGGGCATCCCTGTGACCGTTGGTTTCCTGGTACTGTTGTTGATTGCGCTTCTGCCGTTGTTCCTGTGGGGAAAGGGTGAAGCGTCCGGTATTGTGGGAACCGTTGCCAGTGTTGGCCTGATCTTCTTGCTGGTGTTCTTCACGATCGTTCTGGTCACTGCTCTTGAATTGCTCAAGCAATTCTTCAGAAGGGTTTGTGTACTGGAGCACACCGGAGTACGCGCGTCCATCCGGCAGGGATACGCCATGGCTAAACAAAACTGGAAAAGCATCGGCATCATGTGGCTGATTACCGTCGGCATCAACCTGGGATGGGCGGCCATCATCGTTCCGATCAGCATCCTTGTTTTCCTTGTCGCTCTCGCCCTGGCCGGTGGGATTGGGGTGATCGCCTATGGGTTGCTCAATCTGATGTTGGCCGGAATCGTCGCCCAAATTGTTGCCGGAGTCCTGGGAATCCTGCTCCTGATCTGTATTCTGGGCGCCGGATTGGGCATCCTGGGGAACTTCTATGAGATCTACATGTCTACAGTTTGGACGTTGAGTTACCGCGACCTGCGCGCGCTGGGAAAGTTGGGGCCGGAAGGCGCTCCTGTGCAGCCGTGGGATTTTGAGAACACTTCGGACGAAACGGGGTATCCGAAGGAACTTGAGTCGGAGTCGTGGAAAGCGGAGATGGAGTAACTCCCAACACGCCTTTTCATAAAAAAGAGACGCCTGCAAGGCGTCTCTTTTATTTTCCTTTCAGACTTGCTTCAGGATGGCTCTCCTGTCGCGGCATTGTGTCCGGCAAGAACGCCAAACACGACGACTTCAAGCAAAGCGCTGCCGCCGATGTAATCCGCGCCGTGAACGCCACCGGTCACTTGCCCCGCAGCGAAGAGGCCGGGGATAGGAGCGCCTGACGGATCAAGCACTTGCGTTTGTGGGTTGATGCGGAGTCCGCCCAATGTCTGGACGATGGCCGGTTTGTAACGGAAAGCGTAGAACGGTGGGGTTTCGAGCTTCCCCAGCCCCTCGGTTCGTCCGAATTCTGTGTCTTTGCCCGCCGCCACATCCTGGTTCCATGTTGTGACCGTTTCGATGAAAGCATCAGCGTCGAGCCCAATTCCGGCAGCCAGTTCGGGCAACGTGGGCGCTTGAGCCGAGACCAGGCCATCTTTGACGGCGATTTCCATCTGCTCCGCGAAGGTATCGCCTTTGAGCCAGGGGGAGGGTTGCGCCATGCGCCCATCGAAAATCAGGTAATAGTGCGGGCCACGGGCCATGGCTGCCTGGACCATCTCGTTGCTGCGGCCCATTTCGTCGTAGAAGCGTCGCCCGTCCATTCCCACGAAGATGCCGCCCAGACCGCGAATTTGTGCGAGCAGGTACGTCGGATAGAGCACTTGTTGTTTCACGTCTGCGCCCGATTGGATGACCCGAAACGAATCCAACGGCAAATCGCGGTTGTCCACCACATCCGCGCCCACGGCCTGCGCCATAACGATGCCATCCCCGGTCATGCCGGGCATACTCCACGAGACGGCTTCGGCCAGCGCCGGGCATATTGCGTGGATCATGTCCGAGTTGCGCCCAAATCCGCCGCTGGCCAGAATGACGCCGTCGGCAGCGAAGGTTTCCGTCACGCCATCCCGCTCGGCTGCCACAGCAACCACTTTCCCGGATTCCATGATCAGCCGTGTGGCCCTTGTGTTGAGCAGGAGGCGCACGCCGCGCGCTTCGGCGGCGTTTTTTAGCGGCCCAATCAGGCCGGGCGGCGCAAATTTGACGCTGCGGGCGACGGTGTGATCGTGTTGGACGTGCAATCCTTCGGGACCGGGGAACTTGCAGCCGATGGCTTCGAGCCAGTCCCAGGCCTCCGCGCCGTTTTGCACCAACGTCGCCGCCAGCAACGGGTCGCTGCGATAACGCCCGCCCTTAAGCAATTCGGCCAGGTAGTGCGCCGGACTGTCTTCAATGCCGGCAGCCTTTTGCAAGCGCGTTCCCGCCGCCGAGATGACCTGCCCGGAGATCAACGTGTCGCCGCCGATTAAACCGGTTTTCTCCAACAGCGTGACTTCCGCCGCGCCCGCATCGGCGGCGGCGATGGCCGCGCACAATCCCGCGCCGCCTCCGCCGACTACGACGACTTTGCGCGAAGTCTTCACTTGCCGTGGTGTGATGAATTGCATCATTGCCTCCCTTGAAAATAGTCGAAAGTCAAAAGTCGGAAAGTCGAAAGTCCGTAGCCGCTTCTAACGGCCAGGGTAAAGG
>DAOUFX010000344.1:0-2161 GCA_034429675.1 Anaerolineae bacterium
GGTACTCCCGCCCGCGCAAACACTTCCTTAATACCTCTGACATGTAAACCGTGATTTTCGTGCTGGCGCAGCGTGCGGCAGAATTTAAAAGGGTGTATTTTTTCGTGCGGGGGTACCCGCGCGAAAAATACCTGCTTTTACTTCCCTTGGTCAAAGTATACAGTAACTTTCTTGTAATGCCGTAAGCGCTGCTTTGGTGCTAGACTCTTGTGCAAGAGGCTCAGAGAAAGGGGTTGCCTATGTACAGCAAATCAATCCATCTACGATTTTGGCTTTTGTTCTTATGTCTGATCGGGGCATTGTTTCTGCTAAGTTTGCCGGGGCAGGTTACTCTGTTGCGATACTATTTCCTTCGCGACCCGGCGCAAGGATCTCTCCCCGGCCTACAAGATGTATCCGCGCTGGCAACTTTCGCCTGGGAGGAAATTCTCATTTTCGGCGCCACCTTTTTTAAGATTGCTCCGGTGCTGCTGCTGGCAGCGTTTCTGGGGGGATTGATCACGTATCGGCGCGCATTGACGGCAGTGGATCGTGAGGTCTTCCAAACGCACATTTTGCTCAGTGTCTCCGGCGCTCTGATGATGCTGATCGTCGGCAACGAGCTGGCGCGGGCGTTCAGTCTGATGGGCGCCGCCAGCATTGTGCGGTACCGCTCCAAATTGCGCAATCCGCGGGATGCCAGCATGCTCATCATCGCCCTGGGCATTGGGATGGCAGCCGGCGCCGGGCTCTATGCGGTGGCGGTCAGTGGCGCCGTAGTCGTCGCATTGTTCTCGAAGGGGCTGGCTCATCTGACGCAACACTCAAACGGCCTGCTGCGCATCATGCGCCCAACCACGCTAAAAATTCGTACAACACAACCTGATCTGATGCTGGCGCGCGCTCAACGGTTGTTTACGCAACGTGGGATTCCGGCAGAACTTCAGAGCTATTGCCTTTTGTCCGGAAAAACGGCGCAGGATGAGCCGGTTTATCAACTGGTCTACACCCTGCGCTTGGACGTGGAAGATACACGCTTCGAATGTACTTCGCAATTATCCAACCGATCGCTGGTGGGGTTGGAGTGGGAGAGCAAGAAAGGCTGAATGGTTACTTCTTGGATTCGGCGAGCGCCTCCAGGAAGCGATTATCAAATACGCCATTGATGTCCACCGGTTTGGCCAGTGCCGCGTATTGCATCAATGAATCGTGCAAAGCCTGCCACTGTTCCGCCGTTTGTCCCCCTAAACCCTGTGCGTCTGTCACCGACGAATACGCATCCTTCAATTCCGTCTCGAACATATAACGTTGATGCGCCGGGTCGGCTTCCGGCCCGGTATATTTCAAAACATATTCGATGGCCTCATCGGGATGCTCTCCGGCGTACTCGATCCCGCGCAGCGCCGCCCGCAGAAAGCTCTCGATCCGTTCCGGGTCCTGAGCAATGATGTCGGGTGTGGTCACGTAGGTCAGCCCCAACGTGGGCATCCCGTAATCGGCGGCCTCCCACATATTCAATTCGTATCCCCATTCGTGCAATTTGTAGGGTTCATTGGATTTAAAGACCGGGTAGACATCCACCAGCCCCTCGACCAGCACCCGTGGATCAAAGCCCACGTTGATCAATTCGACGTCATCCTCGGTTAGCCCGGCAGCATCCAACAACGCCAGCAAGTCGGGAGGCGGCGTCCCCTTGAACCCGATCTTGCGCCCGGCCCAGTCCTCAATCGTTTCGATGCCGGAATCTTTCAAAGCGACAAAAGCTTGCTGCCCCCGCTGGCCGAGCAAGGCAATCGAAACCAACGGCAGACCGGGGTCGGCCTGGCGCTTGAGCAACACGGCTGCATCCAGGTTGGTGATCTGGATTTCACCGGTGACCAGCAATTGCATGTGTTCGCCTTTGCCGGTCGAGTGTTGAATTTCAACCTCCAGCCCTTCCTCTGCAAAAAATCCTTTCTCCTGCGCTACGTAGACACCCACCAGCGGCAAATTAGCCTGGGGAATGTAGCCTGCCATAAACACCAGCGGCTTTTTCTCCGCCGGTTGGGCGCGACATGCCGACAACATCACGGCCAACAAAAGACCTGCTACAATTATTTGAACTCGTTTCACGTTTCTCTCCTCAGAAAATAGCCCGCCGCCTCAGCGGCGGAGGATTAAAAAGATGTGTTTTTTCGTGCGA
>DAOUFX010000345.1:0-17377 GCA_034429675.1 Anaerolineae bacterium
GAGCAGACTCGCCCGCGCAAACCCTACTCCTTACCCCGCCGGCCGGCATGGCCGTGATTGTCATCCAATGGGGAATGAACCACGAGAGCCTGGGGCGTCAGGAGGATGTGGGATGAGGTTAAAGCCTGTCCACTCCTATATGACGGTGTGGGCGAGAACGTGACAGGAACAAAAAACTGTCCCTACATTATCTTCCTTTATCATTTGCGCCTTTTCACTATACTAAATCCATCCCGCAAAGCGGCGCCACAACGGGCAAAAGCGCTCAAACTGTTCAGAAAAAAAAAATCCAGGAGGTAAGAACGATGGCTTATATGCTCATGCTGGTTATCAACGATATAGAGCAACTTGATGCAATACTGAAAGCCTGGGAAAAGATTCACGTGGATGACATTGTGTTTATGGATAGCACATGTTTTCATCGTGCGGGCAGAAAACAGCAACACATTCCCATGCGATTTATGTTCGAGAGGTCAGACGGAAACCAAAGACAATGTTCGGTCACACTGTTTGGTCTCGTGAACGACGAAGAGGTACTCCAACAATGCATGCGCGAGGCGGAAACCGTCATCGGCGACTTTGACGCTGCGCCCAATGCGATGTTAGCTGCGTGGCCCTTAACCATTGTCAAGGGGTTCCCCAAACCAACCCGTGGTCGGGGCGAGACAGCGTCATGATCTGGCTGCAATTTCTCATCAGTGCGATCATCCTGGTCTTTGCGGCCGTCAAACTGGCCGAATATGGCGACGCCATTGCCCATCACACCAAATTAAGTGGGATGTTCATCGGCGCGTTGCTCATTGCCAGCGCCACCTCACTGCCGGAACTGCTGACGATGATTAACTCCATCAACCAAAATCACATCAATCTGACGGCGGGGGATCTCTTTGGCAGCAGTATGTTCAACATGCTGCTCTTGGGACTGCTGGACATGATGTTCTACAAGAACCGCATCCTGCGTAGCGTTGCGCTTAAGCACGCCCTTACGGCAAGCCTGGGAACGATGCTCACCGGCATGGCAGTTTTCTTCATTTTGAGCGACATTCATCTCAAGATCGGCTGGTTTGGGCTGGACAGTTTAATGATGATGGCAATGTATTTTATTGGGGTTTGGCTGTTGCGTTCCAATCCGGCCACCGGCGCGGCGGAGGCCGATAGGGAAGATGACGACGCAACCGGCAAAATCCCCACATTGCGCAAGGCCATCATTGGTTTTGGGATCACAACCGTTGTATTGATTGTCGTGGCCCCTTGGGTTGTTCGCGGCGGGGCCGGGATTGCTCAAATAACGGGGCTGGGAGATGGGTTCATCGGGATTGTGTTAATCGCCGGCGTCACCTCGCTGCCCGAGCTGGTCGCGATGATTGCAGCAACACGGCTCGGCGCGTATGATATGGCCGTCGGCAACCTCTTTGGCAGCAACGTCTTCAACATGTTCGCGCTGGCCCTGGCCGACCTGTTCTACGTACAAGGAAGCTTTTTAGGATCTATTGACCCCATACTCGCCCTCGCCGGTTTGCTGGCAATGCTGCTTACAACGCTGGGCCTCATCGGGAACCTGGCGCAAGTGGAACGCCGCATTTGGATTGTGGAGTTGGATGCACTGTTGTTGATCCTGGTCTATCTGGCAGGAATATATTTACTTTACCTGCGCGGCGTTGGAATTTAATGAAATCCGAGCGCCTGTCCTATTCACCCTGGCGTGGATTGCCGGTCATACCGTAGTAAATCAAGGCCAGATTCTCTTTGATGAGAGCCTCCGGGCAGAGTACGCCGGCAGTTTCGTCGTTGCATTCCAACATAAACAGGCGGAAGAAGAAGCTGATGATGAGAATGCCGGCCGTTTCGATGTTGATGTCAGCGCGAAAAATGCCCTGCGCCTGCCCCTCGCGGATCAATCCCGCCAGCGTTCTGGCCGGCAGGGTTTGGCCTGGGGGCGGCTGGTGGTGAGGATGGGACAGAGTGTGCGCCAACATGCGCCGGGCGATCTGCCGGTAGGGGAAAAGCTCATCCCAAAGCGCCTTGAGGAGCGCTTCGATGCGCGCGGTGGGGGGCAATCCCTCACCCGGGGGCGACAGCAGCAGCGGGCAGATGCGTTGTTGTAAAATGTCACCCAACAGACTGTCCTTGCTGGCAAAATAGTTGAAAAAAGTGCCCTTGGCGACATCGGCGGCTTCGGCAATTTCCTCAACGGTGGTAGCGTCAAATCCCTGCGTGCGAAACAGGCGCTCCGCCGATTCCAGCAGACGCTGGCGCGTCTGCTCTTTACGCTTCTCGCGCCGTGACAGGGTCTTGGGTGTTGTCTCGCTCATAGATGACTCCGGTCATAATTGACTGCGGTCATTATACCACGCGCAGAGAAAAGCGCAACGATTTTAGCTTGGCTTGATTCCATTGTAATACTCGTTATAATTTGATTAGGGTGTGGGTAAGTCGGCGTTTGATCACGGATAGAGCCTGAAAAGCCTGCCTTTTCGCCGTCGTTCAAAGAATGACCCCGCTTTTTGAATGCCTGCCCCGTTGACATTGAAGGCCGGATGAATGGAACAGCCACAAGAAAAGCCCAAAATTCTTTCCATTGACGATACGCCCTCCTCTCGGCGGCTCGTTCAAAGAATCCTGGCTGCCAATTACCAGGTCTTCGAGGCTTCTGATGGTCTGACGGGCATTGATGAGGCCATTCAGATTGCGCCCGACTTGATTTTGGTTGATCTGCACCTGCCGCAATTCACCGGATACGAGGTAGCTTCGCGCCTCAAATCCCTGATGCCGGAAGTGCCGGTGGTCGCGTTGACGGCGGATATGTCCGACCACGTCCACGAGCGGGTGTTGGCCTCCGGCTGTGACGGCTACATCGCCAAACCAATTGACCCCGACACTTTTGAGGATCAAGTCGCGCGCTTTCTGGGGGGCATGCGCGAGGAATTGCAGGACGAGAGCTATCGCGACGCCTACCAGCAGACATTGGTCGTGCGTCTGGAACAAAAAGTCCGCGAGTTGACCGACGCTCTCAAAAATAACGCCGAGCTCAACGAGCAGCACACGCAATTGCTCAAAGAAACGCAGCGCCGGGCGATGTTGCTGGAAGCCGGCGCCAAGGTAGCGCAGAGCATCACGTCTATTTTGGATTTGGACGAGTTGTTGCGCGCCACGGTGCGCATCATCGGCGAAGAGTTCGGTTTCTACTACGTGGGCGTCTTTCTGCTTGAGGCGGGCAGCGATTGGGTCGTGCTGCGCGCCGGACTCGGCGAAGCCGGCGCGACGATGGTCAAAAGCGGGCATCGCCTCAAGATCGGCGGGCTCTCGATGGTGGGGGCCGCCACCAGCCGGCGCAAAGCGGTCATCGCGCGCGACGTCGGCGTCGCGCCGGTGCACTTCAAGAATCCCCTTTTGCCGTTGACCCGCTCGGAGATTGCGTTGCCCCTGGTCGTCGGCGAAGAGATCATCGGAGCGCTGACGGTGCAGAGCGTCGAAGAGAACGCCTTCTCCCAGGACGACGTCCGGGCGCTACAAGCGATGGCCGATCAGCTGGCGGTGGCGATTCACAATGCGGCGACTTATGCGGACAATCGGCAGCTGCTGGCCCAGGCAGAACGGCGCACGCGCTTGTTGGTGGCCGCCGCCGAGGTCAGTCGCCGGGTGACTTCGATTCTCGATGCGGATACGCTGTTGAGCGAAACGGTGGATATTCTCTGCGACGCCTACGGTTTCTACTATGCCGGCGTCTTTTTGGTGGATGCAAGCCAGACCACGCAGGATTCCAGGGGCGAGTTGGAGCAATGGGCGGTGTTGCGCGCCGGGCGCGGCGCCGCCGGGCGCGAGATGATCTTGGAAGGCCATCGCTTGAAAGTGGGCGGCCTTTCGATGATCGGGACGGCGATCGCTTCGCGCAAAGCGCTGATTGCGCTGGACGTCGGGGAAGAGCCGGTGCATTTCAAGAATCCGCACCTGCCCCTGACGCGATCCGAGATGGCTTTGCCGTTGATTGTCGGGGACAAGGTCATCGGCGCGGTGACGGTGCAGAGCACCGAGGAGGCCGCGTTTAGCACCGAAGACATCACGACGTTGCAGTCTATGGTGGATCAGTTGGCGATCGCCATTGACAATGCACGGTTGCTCAAGGACCTGGAATCGGCGCATTCGGAGCTGGTGCGCACCAAGACGTTCGAGGCGATTGCCACGGCTACCGGCGAAACCATCCACTGGGTGGGAAACAAAGCCGCGCCGATTCCGGCCAGCGCCGGGCGCGTCGCCGAGGATGTCACCAAGTATATGTTGATGGCCAATGCGCTGTTGGACGAAGCCCCCGCCGACCTGCAAGAGCATCCCTTCGCCCAGATGTTGCGGGCGGCGATGACTTTTATTCGGGAAGGCGCCGGGAATTTGGGGTTTGCGATGGACTTCGCCGCCCTCCAGGAGCAGTTGGCGCAACGTTCCTTCAAACGGCTGAGCCGGATGTTGACGATGGAATCCGTCTTTGAGGACCTGGAGATCATGCACCAGAGCGCTCGTTCCATTTTGAACATCAAAGAGGACCTCATCGGGCCGGCGCGCGAGAAGAACCTGGAACCTCTGGATCTGGCGCGGATGCTCAAACGCACCGTCAAATCTATGGGAATCCCCGACGAGGTGGTGCGTTTCCTGTTCCCCGAGGATCTCCCGCCGGTTCTTGCCGACGCGCGGCAGCTGGAGCGGGTGTTTATCAATCTGATCAAAAACGCCATGGAGGCCATGTATCAGGTGCCGGAAAAGCGGCTTTTCATTTGGGGCAGGGTGTCCGACGACCCCAAATTTGCCGTTGTAGATTTCACCGACAACGGCGAGGGGATTCCTCCCGACAAAATTGATAAAATCTGGGTGGCCTTCTACACCAGCAAGGGCGACCGGGGCGGAACCGGGTTGGGCTTGCCGGCGTGCACGAAGATCATCAGCCAATTGGGCGGAAAGATGACAGTGGACAGCATTCTGGGCGAGGGAACAACGTTTAGCGTTTTCCTGCCCATCCATAAGGCTTGATTGCAAAGAAACTCGCCCGTTGTCTGCAGGCGTGTGGTGAAAAACTTAGTTCTAGGAGCACAAGAAAGGTGGTAGGGAGTTATGGACGATGAAGTGAAAATTCTGCTGGTAGACGACGAACGAATGGTGCGCAGAAGTATGGAGAAGACGTTGAGCCGCGCCGGTTTTTACGTGGAGACGGCCGAGGATGTGAGCAGCGCCCTGGATTTGTTTAAGGGTGAGTTGGCCGAAGAGCCGTTCGATCTGGCGTTGCTGGATCTCAATATGCCCAATTTTGAGGGCGTCGAAGATTCTAACGCCGGTCTGGATCTGTTGACCGAGCTGGTCAAGTTGAAGCCGGACCTGCCGGTGGTGGTGTTGACGGCTTTCGACGAGGTCGAACGCGCGAAGGATGCCGTGAATCGCGGCGCGCGCGCCTACTTTGTCAAGGGCCGCGAGGCCGGGTTGTTGGAACTGGTCAACGGAATCCTCGGTCTCGCCGAGGCGTAGGTGTGATGGCGCAGACCTTTCATCGCCGCAATACGTTCACACGTTTGAATATAGAGAGAAGCATCATTAAGAGCGTCTGAATGAAATAAGGAGAACGCCATGGAAAAGAACCTATCCGAACGCAGAGCTGCCTTGCTCCATGCCGGAGCGCAAGTCAGCCGTAACGTGATTTCGATCCTGGACCCTGAAGTGCTTTTGCAAAAGACGGTGGACATTATCTGTGAGGAATTCGAGTTTTATTACGCCGGAGTCTTTTTATTGGATGAAACGGGTGAATGGGCCGAGCTCCATGCCGGTCGCGGCGACGCCGGCGCGGCCATGGTAGCAGAGGGACATAAGCTCAAGGTCGGCGGGCTCTCGATGATCGGCGCGGCAACCGGGCGCAATCAGGCGTTGATCGCATTGGACGTTGGCGAGGAGCCGGTGCACTTCAAAAACCCGCACCTGCCGCTGACCCGTTCCGAGATGGCGCTGCCGCTTTCAATCGGTGAACTGGACGGAAGCGTCCGCGTGATCGGCGCCCTGACGGTTCAGAGCGTCGAGGAAGCCGCTTTCTCCAAGGATGACATCACGGCGCTGCAAGCTATGGCGGATCAGCTGGCGATCGCCATCCACAACGCGCGGATGTACTCGCAGAATGCGAAGTTGCTCAAATTGACGACGCGCCGGGCGCGCTTGTTGGAGGCCGCTTCGCAGGTGGGCAAGGGAGTGGCGTCCATCCTCGATCTTGACGAGTTGCTCCACAAGACCGTAGACATCATTTGCGATGCTTATGGGTTTTACTATGCCGGCGTTTTCCTCATGGATGCGACCGGCGAGTGGGCCGAGCTGCGCACCGGGCGCGGCGAGGCCGGCGCGAAGATGGTCGCGTTGGGGCACAAACTCCAGGTCGGCGGGCTTTCGATGATCGGCACGGCGATCGCCGAACATCGCGCGCGCATCGCGTTGGACGTCGGCGAAGAGGCCGTCCACTTCAAGAACCCGCATCTGCCGTTGACCCGCTCGGAAATGGCGCTGCCCTTGATGGTCGGCGCGGACAAGCATCCCCGCGTCATCGGCGCGGTGACGGTGCAGAGCGTCGAGGAGGCGGCCTTCAGCGCCGAGGACATCAGTTCGTTGCAGGCGATGGCCGATCAGTTAGCCATCGCGTTGGACAACGCGCGCTTGCTGCGGGAGCTGGAGGCGGCGCACGCCGAGTTGGTGCGCACCAAGACCTACGAAGCCGTCGCCACCGCAACGACCGAGGCCATCCATTGGATCGGAAACAAGGCATTGCCGATCACGGTCAGCGTACAGCGGGTGCGCGACGACTTGAGCGACCTGACGCAGATTGACCCCGACTTACTGGAGTCCATGCGGGAGGATTTGACGTTGATTGACGACAGCGCCAAGCTCATTTTCCAGGTCAAAGAGCACTTGATCGGCCCGGCGCGCGAGCACATGCCGGCGCCGGCAATGGTAGAAGACGTGGTCAAGGACGCGATTTCGGAGATGCGAATTCCGGCAGAAATCCTGACTTACGAAGTCGCCGGCAATTTGCCGCTGGCGGTTGCCGACACCACCCAGCTAAACCGCGCGATTCAGTATATTTTGCAGAACGCCGTCGAGGCGGTGGAGAAGTCGGCCTCTCCCAAGGTTACGGTCAAAGTTGCGCCGGCCGAGGGTAAAGGCACCCTTTACGTGGCAGTGCATGTGCTCGACAACGGCCCCGGCATCCCCGAAGGCGACCTGAACAAGATTTGGGCCGCCTTCTATACAACCAAAGGCATCAAGCACGCCGGTTTGGGCCTTTCGGCCTGTTTGCAAATTGTGAAGCAGCTGGACGGCAAGATTGTCGCGGTCAACCGCCCTGAGGGTGGAATGGAATTTGTCCTGTACATTCCCAGCTACAGCGGCGGGGAGAAGGCGTCCGGCCTGCCGATGGAACGTTCGGTGGCGCTGGTTGACGACGACGACGCCTGGAGTCGTTTTGTCGTCGGGGTATTGGAAAAGGCCGGCAATACCGTCACCCGCACGGCGGACGGCGCGCTGCCGGACGAAGTGGCCTGGGGCGATTTCGACTTTATCATCGTAGATCAAGTCTTGGAGACGACCAGCTGCCTGAAGGTCCTGGGGACGATTGCCAAGGCCGGGGCGGCCAATCGCACCCTAGTGCTGGCCTCCAGTTTGCGCGTCGAACAAACGATGGATTTGATGCGCTTTGGCGTGCGGGACGTATCGGGCAAGCCCTACACCGTGGGCGGGCTGGCGGCGAAACTGTCCGCGTAGCCAAAATTTCGGAGACAACAAAAACAGGCCGGCGTCGTGTGACACCGGCCTGTTTCTTTGAAACGTTATGCCCTTGCTGGCGGTCCGCTCCGTTTGTAGGCGGAGTCAAATTCCTCGACGGCGCCGGGATAGGGCGCAAGCCATTCGCGGAAGTTGCCTCTCAGCCACTCCCGTTCTTCGTCGGGAATGAAGGCCGCGTCTACGGAATTGCGCAGCATGCGATAAATCAAGTGCTGTTCCAGGCCGATTCCATCAACGGCCACCACATATTCGTCGGTCAGCGTGGTCGCGCTGACGCTGGGGTCGTCGGTGTTCAGGGTTACCCGTAGCCCCAGGTTGAAAAGATCAAAAAGCGGGTGCTGCGTCATGCCGCGTACAACCCCGGTGTGCAAGTTGCTGGTAGGGCAAACCTCAAGCGTAATTTGCCGGTCATGGAGCATCTGCACCACGTTGAAATTCTCGACGGCGCGAATACCGTGTCCGATGCGCTGAGCGTTCAGGTACATCACCGCCGTGCGAATACTGCTGACGCTGTCGGCATCCATCGCCTCTCCGGCGTGGATGGTAATGTTGAGCCCGGCCTCTTTGGCGCGTTGAAAGGTGGGGGCGAAACGGTCGGCAGGATAGACGGCTTCGTTGCCGGCCAGGTCTACGCCGCGCACGATGCGCCCAAAGTGCCCAATCGCCAGATCCAAAATTTGATCGGCGACGGCGAGTGTTTCATCGCGGCCAATCTGGAAGATCAGGCACGTGCGGGTCCCGCACTCGTCCTGGGTCAGCTCCACAGTTTCGAGAACCCACTCCACCACGTCTCCCAGAGGGAAATTTTGTACACGCGAAAGCGCCACCGGATTGAAGCGCAATTCCAGATATTTGACGTTGTCGGCGGCGGCGTCCAGGATCGCTTCACGCGCAATGCGTTGAACGGCTTCTTTTGAAGTATAGAAGCGTCGCAGAACCCCAAACTTTGCCAGGAAATTCTCAAAATCCCAGGGTTCGTTGGTCATCTGGACGTAAGGGCGCAACTTTTCGGCGTCGGTGCTGGGCAGGTCGCCGATGCCGTGGGCCCGCGCCAGATCGGACAAAGTTTCCAGGCGCAGAGAACCTTCCAGATGCCGGTGCAAGTCAATCTTTGGGAGATTGTGCGCCCATTCCCACAAATCCTGCCGTTGATCACGGGTTGTCATAGTCAAGTCGTATGGTTCTTCCATAGTGAGTTCCGCCCCCTTGTTTGATGGGTGCTTCTATTGAACTTGAATGGAATGGTTAATGCTCCTTGGAAAGCCATCCCCAATACACAATGGCGGTCCATAGATTGGCCCCCACCCCCAACGCCAGGGGGGCATAGAATGCGATCAGTAGAAATGTGGGACTTAGAAACAGTTGTGGTTTGGCGGCCAGCGCCGTGCTGCATATCAAGATGTAATCGAGTGTCGCAACGAGGATCAAGATATTGCCCACGTCAAAATTCTTGTAATGGTGCGGCATGCGCGTCACCTCGCCCATACGCCGGCTGAGCGCTTTGAGCAGCCAGCACATGTACAAAGTCGCCAGAAAAATCGTGGTGCCCAAATGTGAGGTCAAGACTTCAGCGAGGTTCATTATGCTTTTCGCCTCCCATCATTTTCTCGTAGAGGGCGTTGCTCAAAACAATCAGCATAATTCCGGCGACGAACATGGCGCTGTTGGCCCAGGGATCGCCGACGAAGTCGGGCCAGGGGTCGGTCGTGTCGAGGACCCGCGGCAGATACCGCAAAGCGCTGAAAATCGTGAGGACGATCGGAATCCAATAAAGGCGATAACGGGCAACCTGGCCGGACGTGCGTTCAAAGAAGCGCGCGATCCCCATAAGGATGAATTGAAGCAGAACCAGTCCGGCGCAGATCAGTGTGGCGAGGATCGCATTGAGGAACGCCATCGCTATTTCCTTACAAAGGCCTTGATGAAGGAATCGGCCATGCGTATGGGCGTGCCGCTCATAATTCCCTCTTGCCCCTCGAAGGGGGCGGTGACGACCATGCCATGTGCGCCGATCTCAAACTGGCGAATGGCGCTATCGTGTGCGCTGCCGCGCATTTTCAGGACGATGATGGCGCGCTTGACGGCGCTCTCGATTTCAACGTAGCGCAACATGGTGTAAGAGTCCACGATAAACTGCACACCGGCATCGAGCGACAAGTCTTCTTCATCGCCGAACAAATTGGCAGTTTCGCGGGTGAGTATGGTGGTGACGCCCTGCCTCTTGAGTGCATTGATAAAACTGTAGAGATAATCGCGTTGAACAAAGTGCGGCTCGGTCGGCGATTGCTCGATGGAATCCGACCCGACAGGAAATTTGCGCGGTCTGACGAGTTCCGTCGGGGCGCTCAGATTCTTCACGGCCTCTTCGAGATGGGTCAAACTGTCAATAAGAATGCGCCGGGCATTCATTTCCACCACAGTTTTCTCCAAAATGCCCCCGGTCTGCTCCAGATCGCTTTTGGTCACTTCGGGGCTGCTGACAATGACTTTCAACAGTCCACTGCGTTCCAGCGCTTGAAAATCCCAGCCGTATGCGGCGGCGTCGCGATAGTAATACTTGGGGAGTTCTTCAAAGGTGAGGATGATGCCGGGCTCGCCCTTTTGAGTCCCATCGTAGATGAATTGCATACCGAGAGTGCTTTTGCCACAACCGGGAGGGCCTTCAACCAGATTGGTCGTGTTGGGCAGATAACCGCCGTTGAGCATCATATCGAGCCCTGCGATCCCTGAGCTTACTCTTCCTTGATCCGGCATAGGTGTATCCTCACTAGCGTACCAGGTGGTAAATGGCTTTGCGCCGGAACTCACGGTCGTCGGTAGCCTGGACAAACTTTTCCAGTCGCGCTTTGAGTTGTGGGTCAGGACGCAGCGAATAGGTCAACATGCCGCCGACGGGAACCTCTTTGAGCAGTCCGCGCTCTTTGAGTTCCAGAAGCGCACTTTGTACCTCTTGGGGTGCGCGTCCGATGTGGCGCGCAATTCCTTCGGCAGTATCGAAGGTGTGTGGATTTTCGTGGAAAAACCTCAACAGTTCCCATTTGAGAAATGAATCCACATAGGTGTTGAGGAATTCAATCAGTTCCGGGTCCAGATTGGGCGCGACACGGCCTTTCAGATCCGACTTTCCCATTTTCCCTCCGCTATTCCTTAAACGCCGGTAAGAGCTGCCGTTTTGCTATCTTCTCAAAATTTGGGAGGTGGGGGAGCGAGTGCCGCCCCCCCACTTCACCTTTTTTTGCTACTTACGATTGTCTGGAAGTGTTCGCCTGTGGGCGGTTATACCGCACCACGCCGGTCTGTTTATCCGCTTTCAGATGACAATCCTTGTATTTTTTCCCACTACCACACCAACACAAATCGTTACGGCCCAGTTTTTCGCCGCCTTTGTGTGTCTGAGGGGTTGGCGCCTGGACGCTCCCGCCTGAAGCCACCAGTTGCGGGCGGCGCGCCGTCAACGTTGGCACGCGCGATTGTTGCTGCTGCGCCGCCGGTTGGCGCGTCGTCGGGATCAGGAAGAGGTTGCGCACAATCTCACCCTGCACTGCAGCCAGCATTTCCTGATACATCGTGTACGCTTCCTTTTGATAGGCGACCAGGGGGTTCTGTTGACCAACGGCGCGCAGACCGATGCCCTCGCGTAGCACATCCAAAGCGGTCAGGTGTTGGATCCAGTGCGTGTCCAGCTGGCGCAACATCAGCCGCCGGTCGCGGTATAGCCGGTAAACCCCCACGAAGATCTCTGTCAATTGCGCCTCAAGCTCATCCGGCAGCCGCCGGAGCGGCTCTTCGTGCCATTCGGCCAGCGCCTCCGGGGCGAATTGAGCCTCCAGCTGTTCTTTCAGCGTCAGATAAAACGGGTCGTGGGTCTCAAAAAGCGACTTCAGCGAAAGCTCTTCCTGCCGGATCATACGGTACATCTCTTTGCCGAGGGCGCTGTGAAGGCTCCAATAAAGCTGGTCGGCCATCCCCTTGAATTCCTCGATGCGGTCTTCCTCTTCTTTATCCTTCAGTTTAGACACGTCATAACTGCGCGGGATGGGGATAAAGCGCCGCAGTTCAGCTAACAGCCCGTCGAGGGTGGCGTCGTCGTCTTCAACATGAGCGCTGACAATCCGCCTGATTTCGGTTTCGACCATGCCCATCAAGTCTTCGTGAAGATCGTCGCGCTCCAGAATCTTGCGCCGTTCGGCGTAGACGACGGTGCGTTGCTTGTTGACGACGTCATCGTATTCCAGCACGTGCTTGCGCACGTCGAAATTGTAGCCTTCCACGCGCTCCTGCACCGACTCGATCAGCTTGGCCAGCATATTAAATTCAAGCGGCGCTTCTTCCAGGCCGGCGCGATCCATCCAGGGCTGCAAACGCTCCCCGCCGAATCTGCGCATCAGTTCGTCTTCAAGGGAAATATAGAAGCGGCTGGAACCGGGGTCGCCCTGGCGCCCGGCGCGACCGCGCAATTGGTTGTCAATGCGGCGCGCTTCGTGACGCTCGGTGCCGATGACGTGCAATCCACCCGCCGCATAGATGCGATCGCGGTCGGCTTTGCACTGTTGCACTTTGGCGTATAACACCTCGGCCCAGCGTTCCGGATATTTGGTCAGGGGGGATTCGCCGCGCTTGGCGATTTTGAGAGCGTCTTCCCAGTCGGCAGAGCGAATCAGGGTCAGATCAACCCCTTCTTTGCGCAGTTCGTCGCGCGCCATACCTTCAGGGTTGCCGCCGAGCAAAATGTCCACACCACGTCCGGCCATGTTAGTCGCGATGGTCACGGTACCCGGTTGTCCGGCCTGAGCGATGATGATCGCCTCTTTTTCGTGGTACTTGGCATTGAGCACGCTGTGGGGGATGTGTTTGCGGGTAAGCAATTTTGACAGACGCTCGGACGTCTCGATGGCGGTGGTTCCCACCAAAACCGGGCGCCCGGCCTTGTGCGCCTCTTCGATTTCGCGCAGCACGGCAGTAAACTTGGCCTGCTCCGTCTTGTAGATTTGGTCGGGAGTATCCAGGCGGCGATAATAGCGTTCCTTTTCCGCGCCGTCAAAAACTGTGACCTTGTAGGGGGTGCTTTCGCTGTTCACGCCGCTAAAAGCGACGCCTGACTCTTCGAGACGCACCGTTTTTTCTTCGAGGTTGCCGAACTCGGCGCGATATTCTACGTTGGTGGGGAGAATCACCACGCTCAAGTTGTAGATCTTGTGCAGTTCCTCTTCCTCGGTCGCCGCCGTTCCGGTCATGCCGCCCAGCTTTTCGTACATACGGAAGAAGTTCTGGAACGTGATGGTGGCATAGGTCAACGACTCGCGCTGAACGGTGACGTTTTCCTTCGCTTCGATGGCCTGATGCAACCCCTCGGAATACCGTCGCCCGAACATCAGCCGCCCGGTGAACTCGTCCACGATGACGATCTCGCCGTCGCGCACCACATATTTTTTATCAACGTGGAAGAATTCCTTGGCGCGCAAGGCATTGTCGAGGTAGGGCAACATGTGGGCGTGTTGCGAGTCGTAGAGGCTTTCTTCGCCCGAGATGCCGACCATTTGCTCGACTTTGGTGGCCCCGGCCTCGGTCAGAATCGCCACCTGGGTGCGCTCGTCCACCTCGTAATCCGCGTCGCGGTCGAGATTGAGCACCAGCCGCGCAAAACGGCGGTATAGTTCTGAAGATTCTTCCGCCGGCCCGGAGATGATCAGGGGGGTGCGGGCTTCATCAATGAGGATGCTGTCAATTTCATCTACGATCGCGAAATTCAGGTTACGCTGCGTGCACTGGTTCACGTCAACGACCATGTTGTCGCGCAGATAGTCGAACCCGAATTCGTTGTTTGTGCCGTAGGTGATGTCGGCCTGGTAAGCTTCACGCCGGGTGATGGGATGCAGGTACTGCTGCCGGTCGTCATCGGAGGTGTATTCGGGGTCGTAAAGGAACGAAGCTTCGTCTGGGCGCCCGCCGCCGGATTGAATGACGCTGACGCTCATCCCCAAAAGGTGATAAATCGGCCCCATCCACTGCGCCCCCACCTTGGCCAGATAGTCATTGGGGGTGACGAGGTGCGCGCCCTTGCCTTCCAGCGCGTTGAGATAGAGGGGCAGCGTAGCGACGAGGGTTTTCCCCTCGCCGGTGCGCATCTCGGCGACCTGTCCACGGTGAAGAATCATACCGCCGATGAGTTGTACGTCGTAATGCCGGTGACCGATGGTGCGACGCCCAGCCTCGCGCACAACCGCGAACGCTTCAGGCAGCACATCCTCCAACGTTTCCCCATCTTCCAGCCGGGCGCGGAACGCCGCCGTTTTGGCTTGCAGGTCCGCATCGGATAATTGTTGGACGTCGGGCTCCAGCGCATTGATGATCTCCACGGTTTTCTGCATCCGTGCAATCGCGCGTTTATTGGGGTCGCCCAAAATCCACTTAAAAAAGCCTTTTACCATCCAGGTCTCCTGTGTTCGTAATGTGCATCATTATATCACAGGCAAAACACCGGGGCAATCATGAAGGGGGAACCTTGCAAAATAAATCTGCATACCAAAGCGCGGCAGTCTTTTTTAGCGGGAATTTGTGATCAAGCCCCTTCATGGCCTGGCCCCCCGGTGAGGGGGTTTCCGGGGGGCCATCAGCCAAGGAAAGGAGGAGAGGTGTGATGGATTTTTTGCTTGTCCCATCGAACCTCATCAGAAACCATCATACGCATTTTTTAACCTTCACCCTAGTGACGAATGGCTAAGGATTGCGTGACGTAAGTCCATGCGACCGTTCTCTATTCCCAATCCTCCTGCGGCGCCCAAACCGGATAGCGTTCGAAGTCCGGCGTATTGGTGATTTGTCTTGGATTACTTCCATCAAATTCACAGATCCACAAATCCATCTGTTGTTGCGCATCCAGTCGTATCGTAGCCAGATGTGAACCACAATGAACAGAATCTACTGCGCATATCTGTTCCTTCTTTTCGTTTTTGTGCTACACTGACATTGTTTCACTTGTGGAGATCAAACAGTCTTGCAACATTCCACATTGATCCAACCGAGTTCAGCAGTGATTTCGACGCAGGCCAAGAGATAAAGAACACCCCCCTTTAACCTGACCATTAAAAGCGACAGTTTCGGCTAAAGGCGAACAACCAATGGCAAATAGCAATTTTCTAAGGAGGCGTTATGGTAGTCGAAGAAGTAAAAGTAACAGTTCCGGTGGAATCCTCTGCCGCGGCAGAAGGCGGCGCAAAAGATGTAACTGCGGATACCGTGACGATTGAGCAGGGCGGCGCGGAAAACGTGAAAGCCGAATCCGTGGTGGTCAATCAGGGCGGCATCGCCCACGCCGAGGCGACGTGCATTGACGCCAAAGAGAGCGGCATCGCTTTGGCCCAAGGCGCCAACATTACCGTCAGCGACGGCGGCATTGCGGTGGCGCTGGCCGAGAATATGAAGCTGCAAGATTCGTTGGTGGTCTTTGCGCTCGCCGGCGAGGAGATACAGGGCGAGGATACGGTGGTGCTCTTTGATCTGCGCGCCGCCGTCCTTTTCGGCGTGGTGGTGGGCGCAGTCATCGGGCTGATGCGGATGTTTTCCAAGCGCCGGGCCTGACCGGTTTTGGCGAGAAGAGCAAGATTAGGGGCGAGGCCGTGTCCGTTCGGTAGGCTTCGCTCCTTTTTTCATTGAGTGGCAAGGTGTAGCGTGAACCAACCTAAACCTCTTGGGAACATGGGCAAATATGTGCTGCTGGAGGAGATCGGCTACGGCGGTTTCGCCGCCGTTTATAGAGCACACGATACCGAGTTAGAGCGCACGGTGGCCCTCAAGGTAATGCATCAGTACTGGCAAGGCGACGAGGGCTTTTCGGAACGTTTTCGCCGAGAGGCGCACACGATGGAGCGCTTGCAGCACCCCAATATCGTGTCGGTCTATGAATCCGGTGAAATCAACGGCCAGCTCTACATTGCGATGGAGTATCTGCCCGGGCCCTCTCTGCACGAAGCGCTGAAAGAGACGCCCTACCCGCTGGAGCGCGCGGTGGAAGTTCTGGAGCAGATCGCGTCGGCGCTGGACTATGCGCACCATCAGGGAGTCATCCACCGCGACATCAAACCGGCGAACGTGATTCTCACCGAGGTAGTGGGCAGCGGTGTGCGCGCGACGCTGCTGGATTTTGGTCTGGTGAAGGCAATGTCGGGCGCATCTGCGCTGACTTCGCAGGGGATGCTGATCGGGTCGCCGGAGTACATGGCGCCGGAGCAGGCCAATCCCGACGCCCGGCGTTACGTCGGGCCGGCGGCAGATCGCTATGCACTGGGGGTAATGGCGTACCGGATGTTCACCGGACGTGTGCCGTTCCCCGGCAACACGCCGGCGACGCTCAACGCGCACGAGAACAAGCCGGTGCCGCCGCCACAACAGTTCCGCCCCGATTTACCCAACCGTTTTGCCGAGGCAGTGTTGACAATGTTGTCCAAGAGCCCGGAGGCGCGTTTTGCGACGGCCAGTGCCTTTGTGGCGCAGCTTCGCGCGGTATTGGATGCGCAGAATTATCATCAAGAACGCGAGACGCAGCTAAACGACCTGTACACCCGCCTCAAAGAATCGGCCCGCAGCAAAAGTTGGGACGACGTCCTGACGATTTCTGAGCAGATCCACGCGATTGACCGGGACTATCGCGACGTCAAAGCCCGCATGCTCGACGCAAAGCGCGAGGTTGCGGTTCAAGAGCGCGCGCGAACTCCGCGATGGCGGTGGCGCTGGCTTGCCGTTGCCGGCTTGCTGTTGACGCTGCTGTCCGTGTGGGGTTGGTCGCGTTTGTCCAAAGGATCGCCGCCGCGCAATCCGGCGCTGGGCGACCAGTGGACGCGGCCCTCGGATGCGATGGTGATGGTCTATGTGCCGCCGGGCACATTTTTGATGGGCGTAGCGGACGGCGACCCCGACGAGCGCCCTGTGCACACGGTCCTGTTGAACGAATTCTGGTTCGATCGCACGGAGGTTTCAGAGGCGCAATATGCCAGGTGCGTGGCCGCCAGGCAATGCAACCCCATTCAAATACCAGCTCCCGGCGCACAGTACCCCGTCCAGGGAGCGACCTGGGAAAATGCCCACGCTTACTGCGCCTGGGCCGGGGCGCGTCTGCCCACCGAAGCCGAATGGGAATACGCCTATCGCGGCCCTGAGTCCCGCATTTATCCCTGGGGAGACACGTTTGATTCCACCGCGCTGAATTTTTGCGACGGTCATTGCGCCGACGATTGGGCAGCGGACGAAGCCGACGATGGCTATGCCGAATCCGCGCCGGTTGGCGCCTATCCCAATCACGGCAGTTGGTGCGGGGCGTTGGACCTGGCGGGCAATGTGTGGGAATGGGTCGGCGATTGGTACGGCGCCGATGCGTATGCGGCCGCCCTGCCCCACAACCCGGTCGGACCGGCGGCGGGGACGGAACGGGTACTGCGCGGCGGTTCCTGGCGGAGCGCCGCCTATAACGTGCGAGGAAGCTACCGCTTTTCAGCCGCCCCCGATCAGTCTGACGCAACGTGGGGCTTTCGCTGCGCGCGTTGACAGGGGCAACTTTCCATAATAAAACGGGCGACGCTGTTGGCAGCGT
>DAOUFX010000346.1:0-6692 GCA_034429675.1 Anaerolineae bacterium
GTTTTCGCGGGCGAGTCTGCTCGCCCGCGAAAACCCTTTCCTTTGATTCTTGGCCTGCAAGGCCACGATTTTCATCCCAGTTCAGTATACTTTGTCGCTGCCTCGATCAATATGAAGGTCTTATCACAGTTGTATGGCGGCCGGATGGCGCGCTTCACGGTGCGGACGTTTGTGTGATCAGCGGCAGGTAGAGCGTCCGCGTTGCGCCGGGTGGTGCAGCAATCACCGCTTCCACCGGGCTCTGTTCCGTGCTGGCGGCGGCGATGACCATGTCCCCGACGAGGCCGGTGATGCGCACGACAATCTCACCCTCCCAGACGGCGCCGGGAGCGAGACTGCCGATTTCCCAGGTGAGGGTGAGCGCTCCGGTGTAGCCTGCCGGCGTCGCGCTGACGAACTCCACGCCGGAGGGCAGCGCCGCCGTCACACTGACAGCGCTCATGGCGTGAGTGGGGTTGGCGTTGGTGAGCGCAATGGCGTAGGTGATCAGGTCGCCGGGCGCGAGGTTCGCCTGCGCCTGCAGGCGATTGGGCGGCGTCCCGCCGCCGTTTGCCGTGCCGGTCACGACCAGTCCCGGTTCGTGGACGCCGTCGCCGGGCACTTGCGCGGCGGCCGAGGTGGATGCGGCGTCTTCCGCGCACGTCGCTACCACGCGGTTTACCCCGATGGGGTTGGCCGAGCCGTCCACTTTACCGATAACCTGGAAGGTGAGCGCGCCGCCGGCTGCGAGCGAGGCGCGCGTCCACACGATTTGCTGGCCGTTACGGGTGAAGGGGCGCGAGGGGCCTTTGGGCACGTCGAAGAAGGTCACACCCGCTGGGAGGGTGTCGGTGACGACGAGGCCGGTGACCGTGACGGCGTTGGTGTTGGTGACGCGAATGGTGTAGAGGATGCGGTCGTTTAGCAGCAGCGGCGCGGTGTTCTGGTATTCCTCCGCCCTCTTGCTTACCTTGAGCGCAGTGGGGATGACGGGGTCGGGGGGATAGACGTCGCCAGTTTCCTGCCAGTCCTGCTGGTCGCACCAGACGGCAGCGACGTTGCCGGCGATGGGGTTGACGGAGCCGTCCACGCGCTGGTCTACGGCGACCGTCCAACTTTCGCCGGGGGCGAGGTCGCCGATCTGCCACCAGAGCATACCATCGGCCAGGGTGTAGGGCTGCGTGGCGGTGACGAAGACGGTGCCGGCGGGGAGGGTATCGGTGACCACCCCACCGGTCATGGTGACGCTGGCGTGCGCGTTGGTGACGTAGATGGTGTAGCGGATGACGTCGTTGACCAGGAGGGGCGCGCCGTTGATGTCAACGGCGTTCTTGAGCAGGGTGAGCGCCTCCTGGACGTTCGGATCGCCCAAATTGGCGCAGGCGGAGACCGGCGCAGGCGTCTGGGCGCTGGTGGCGCTGGCGCAGTTGTCGGCGACCGGGGTAGGATCGCCGGTGGCTTTGCCGATGACCTGGAGGGTGAGCGAAGCGCCCGCTGCCAGGGAGGCGCGTTCCCACACCACCTGGTTGCCGTTGCGGGTGAAGGGGCGCGACGCGCCTTTGGGCACGTCGAAGAAGGTCACGCCCGCCGGGAGGGTATCGGTGACGACGAGGTTGGTCAGCGTACCGGTCGTGGTGTTCGTCACGCGGATCGTGTAGAGGATGCGATCGCCCACCAGCAGCGGCGCGGCGCTCTGTTCCGCCGCTGTCTTGTGGAGGGCGAGGGCGGGTGGGGTCGCGCTCAAGGTAAAGGTGGCGGTGCAGGTCTTGTTGACCGTCATCGTCACACTGCCATCCGCGCAATCTGCGTCGCCGCTCCAGCCGTCGAAGGTGGAGCCGCTGTTCGGGGTGGCGATGAGGGTAACGACGGCGCCGGCGGGATAGCCGTGGATGCCGACGGTTGGCGAGACCACGCCGCTGCCCGCGCCGGTGATGGACATGGTGAGCGCAAAGCCTTCCACGTTGGCGGACGGCAGGGAGGCGTACGCGCTCTGGTTGCAGTGCTCGTCACAGGTGAGCTGGGCGACATTTTGGTTGATCGAGGAGGAACTGCCATCCACCGCGGCGGTGATGACGGCGCTCCAGGTGGTGCCGGTCGTGACCGTGCCCAAATTCCAGACCAGCGGATCGGCGCTGACGGGGGAGCCGGTAGCCGCGACGAAGGCCAGGCCAGCGGGCAGGACGTCGGTAATGACGGCGTTGGTCATGGTGAGAGCGCCGGTATTGGTGAAGGCAATCGTGTAGCGGACGAGGTCGCCGGCGTAGAGCGGCGCGCCGTTCACGTCCTCGGCGGTCTTCTTGAAGTCGCCATGGGCCACACACTCCGCGCCGCCGTAGGCCGCGCCCCAACTGGCGACCCAAGCGTCATAGTCGCCGGAGTGGGGGAGCAGCGGAGCGCCCCACTCGCAGAAGCTGTAGCCGCCGATCAGGGGGGTATCGTTGCCGTCTACGGCGATGGCGCTACTCCAATCTTGGCCGGAATCGCCGCCCAGGTGGGAACTATCCAACACCGCTGCGGTGTCAGGGTCAAGTTGCGTCGCCCCGGCGTCCACGCCTCTCCCGCCGACGATGTACAAGTCGCCGCCGCTATCCACCACCGCGCCATCTCCGCGGCCCTGGAAGGTATTCCATTGCAGCACGCCGTTTACGTCCAGCTTGGCGACCCAAGCATCGTATTGCCAAAGATAAGGATCAACAGGATTTCCCCAGCTTTGTTCCGAGCTGCCGACGAGGTACACGTTATCATCGGCGTCCACACCGATATTCGGGGAGGCGTCAGGATAACGGGTTAGGCCGCCCATCCAGTCGTCATCCAGTCCGCCCAAGAAGGTATTCCAGACCAGCGTGCCGTCGCTGGTGTTGAGCTGAAATACTGAGACATCTTGCTCGCCGTCACCGGCGTAGGGTCGGAGCGGCGTCCCCCAGGTAGTATGCGCATGGCCGGCGCAAATCAGGTGATCGGCATTGTCTAAAACGCAACTTCCCGCATGTTCCACCCAGTTAGTGGGTATCTCAAAGTATGTACTCCACAGTGTATTGCCATCGGCATCAAGTTTGACGATTTGCTGGCCTTCGACCCAGTCCCACCTATCACATTCACCAAAATAGCAGTTGGTAACCGGGTAGGCATAGTCGGCGTACATCACCCCGTTGACGTAGACGTAAAGGTTACCTGCGTCATCCACCTGCACATCGCCATAGTCGTCAGCTCGAGGGCCGATGAACGTGTTCCAATTCAATGCGCCGGTAGCGGCATCCAGTTGAGCCACAAACCTGCGCCGGTAGTTGCCGTTGATGTACGAAACCAGTGGGTCGCCCCATTCCGCCCGCTCATCGCCCTGGGTGCGGCCCGAAACGTAGAGATGGCCGGCGGCATCGAGCGCCAGGCTGTAGGCTTCATCGTAGCCGACGCCGCCCAGGAAGGTGTTCCACACGATGTTGTGGTCGGCGTCCAGCTTGGCGACGAAAACATCGACATTCTCATCCATCCAATAGCTACCTGTGTTAGTGGTAATCGGCGCGTGGGCGCGGACGGGGCTGCCCCAGGTGTTGTCGCTGAAGCCGGTAACGTAGACGTTGCAAAAGTCATCGGTGATCATATCGTACAAGACATCCTCTCCGCTGCCGCCGAGGAAGACGTGCCAGGGGACGGGGGAACAGGTGGGATAGACCATGCAGTTGCCGTTGGGACAGACGGGGCCATCCTCGGCCATAAACGTCTGGTCGCTGACGACCTGAGCATAGTTGCCGCCGATGCTGGCGACGCCGCTATCCACCGTCACGGTGATCTGCGCCGTCCAACTGGCGTGTGCCCCCAGGTTCCCCACGTTCCAGACGAGCGGGTTGGGGCCGCTGTAGCCGCCTGGTGCGGCCGCGGCAAATGTCACGCCGGAGGGCAAGGTGTCGGTGATCCGCAGGCCCGTCATCGCTGTGTCGGTGGTGTTGGTAACTATGACGGTGTAGCGAATCTGGTCGCCCGCTTGCAGCGTCGCGCCGTCCAAGTCTATGGCTACCTTGACAATACCTAGCGGTAGCTGCACATCTCCGCCGCCGGGTGGGTAGATGGGGCCAGCTTGATGTGGGCCGTCCTGATCGCTCTGCGCCTGGGCATAGTTGCCGCCGATGCTGGGCACGTCGCTATTCACCGTCATGGTGATCTGAGCTGTCCAACTTGCGTTGGCCCCCAGGTCGCCGACGTTCCAGACGAGCGGGTCAGGGCCGCTGTAGCCGCCCGGCGTGGCTGCCACCAACGTCACGCCGGAGGGCAAGGTGTCGGTGATGCGCAAGCCGGTCATAGGTGCGCTGATAACGTTGGTGACCACAATCGTATAGCGAATCTGGTCGCCCGCTTGCAGCGGCGCGCCGTTCAGGTCTACGGCGGTCTTGGTCATAGCCAGAAGCGCGCGCGGCGGATTGATGGTCTGCGCGGGGAGCGAGTTAGCGCCCTGGCCGGGTTGTCCATTGGGCATCCCCGGTCCAGAGCAAGGCAAGCCGCCCGGGCTGCCGCCGGCGCCAACCTGGTTATCCGAGATGGTTACCCCGTATAATCTGTAATCAGAAAAATTTCCCAGGTATCGCACGCCGCCGCCGTCGCCGCCGTTGCCGCCGCCACCCGGGGATCCATCCAGCCCATTACCTAGAAGACCCAATCCGCCGCAGCCGGCATTATCGCCGGGGCCGCCGTTGCCGGCCCGGTTGAAACGGATGACGCCGCCGTCAATGGTCAGGCCATGAGTGGCATAGACGCCGCCGCCGCCGCCGCTGTAGCCGCTCGTGCCGTTGCCGCCGGCGCCGCCGCGGCCATACTCCATACTCGCGTCGCCGCCGTCGCCGGCGGTGCGAGCCGTCTTCAGCGACGAGCCGGCAGTGTTGCTGAGAATGTCGGTATGGACTAACTGGAGCGTGATCGCATAAAGTCCGCCGCCGTGGCCGCCGAGGGGGTTGTATCCCGTGCTGTAAGTATCGCCGCCATCCCCACCGCTCGCCTCCCACGTGTCCTCGTAGCTATGGCCGCCCTGGCCGCCATTCCCGTTATTGCCATTGGCGCCGGCCGCGTTGTTCTGCACCACACACTGCACCAGCACGCCGGCTTCACCGATGTAGCCGCCGCCGCCTCTGCCGCCCGTGCCGCTGCCCCCGCCATTGCCGCCATCGCCGCCGTCGCCAAACGAAGAGTTTTTCCCATCCATTCCATTTTGCCCGTTGCCGCCGGCGCCGGCCGCGTTGTCAGATAGCATGACCACGGTGAGGGTGGCGTTGTAGGCAAAAAAACCACCGCCGTCGCCGCCGGCCCCGCCGGAACCGCCGTGAGTGCCGTTATCGTAGTCGTAGATATTATCCACCGTTGGGCTACCGCCGTTGCCGCCCGCGCCGGCCTGGTTGTTTTGGAGGGTGGTGTGCGATAGCGTCAACCAATTGGTCTTGATACCCCCCCCCGACCCTCCATTGCCGCCATTACCGCCGGCCAGATCGGATATCCCGGAATGGTACTGGGGCGAATCGCCGCCCAGGCCGCCATTGCCGGCCCGGTTGTTGGTGATGATCAAGTGGCTGCCCGTTACGACATCGGCGCTAATGCCGCCGCCCGCGCCGCCCGCGCCGCCTACGTTGCGGTCCGCCTCGCTATTCATCCGGCCGCCAGTACCGCCATTGCCGGCTTGATTGTTGTGCAGCGTGGAATCAGAGAGCGTGATTTGCCCGGTCACGCCAATGCCGCCGCCGGCGCCGCCGGCGCCGCCCCCGCCGGCACTGGAGCCGTCGCCGCCATTGCCACCCGCGCCGGCCCGGTTGTTCTGGAGCGTGCTGCCGGTCACGGTCAACGGGCCGGCGCTGTAGATGCCGCCGCCGCTGCCGCCCGCGCCGCCGTTGGCATTGTCGCCGCCATTGCCGCCCGCGCCAGCATTGTTGTCCTGGATGATGCCATCATGCACCGTCAAGCTGCCGGCATTGTAGATACCGCCGCCGGGAGCGCCGTCGCCGCCAGGCTCGCCCAGGGTCGCGCTATCCGCGCCGTTGGGGGCGCGCCCGTTGATAACGGTTAGATCGCTCAACGTCACTACCGTGTCGGTAAAGACGTGCAGCGCGCGATCCAGTTGCCCGGCATTGAGCGTCGCGCCGTTGCCCGCGATGGTCAGCGTGCCGGTGAGGATGTCCAGGTCGCCGGTAGCGTTGGCGTCCTCGCCGGCGCCGGCCAATGTCAGGGTATAAATTGCGCCGGCTTGCAGGTTAATGGTATGCGCTCCGCCTAGCGCGTTAGCCTCGCTGATGGCGGCACGCAGGGTACAATTGTCCGCGCTGTCGGCGCAGGCGCCGTCGCCGGGATTGGCATCGTTCGCGTCGAGTGCGCTGTCAACGGCAAAGGTGGCCGTCGGTGCTTGCGGGCCACGTAGCGCTCCCGGCGCAAGCATGGATGATGACGCAGCGCTTTGCGCCATCACGTGGGATGAGGCCGCGGCGCGCGCGCGTGGCGCGCTCCTCGCCGCCGGCGCGAAGCCGAGCAGCAGGGCCAATACAAAGATACTATTGAACCAACGTGGGCTTTTGGACATTGAGTACCTCCTGTGTGAATTGCGGACTAAAATTCAACGCAACTGTACCGGCAGGTTTTCTTATCACCGGTAAAATTTTTATGCGCCTGTATAGTTACTTGCGAATGACGACTACGGACGAGTAAAAACAGCGTCGCGCCGGGAGCTGCGATCCAGGCGCTCCCGG
>DAOUFX010000347.1:0-3825 GCA_034429675.1 Anaerolineae bacterium
CTGCGCCCGCTCCCAAGCCCACACCCCCAGATTTTGAGAAGATACGATATATATATGATATAAGGAGTAAATTTCGTGAAAAAAAATGATCATGCAGTTGAAGCACCGGTTCCTGAGCAGTTGGACCACACGATGACGGCGATCGCCATCCCCGATCAGCCGAATGCGATCGAGATCGGCACCCCCCCGCTCCCCGACGCGACGGCCCAAGAGGCGTGGCATTCGCAATATGGCAGCCGGTTCGCCCGCAACGTCACGGTTGCGACGCTCACGCCGTTCCTGCCCGATCCAGCCAGCGCCAACGGCGCCGCGGTCGTCGTTGCGCCAGGCGGCGGTTTCTTCTCGTTATCCATGGAGAACGAAGGCTGGGATGTCGCCCGCGCTCTGGTCAAGCACGGCGTCGCGGCATTCGTCCTTAAGTATCGGCTGAACCAGACGCCGGCGGACATGGACGAATTCAAACGTTCGATGGACGAGCGGTTCTCAAACACTGAGCGCCGGCCTCCGCGCCCCGGTCAGGATCAGATGAAAGCTTACCTCGCGCCACAACTTGAGGACTCATGCGCCGCCTTCACCCTGATCCGGAATCGCGCCGCCGAGTGGAAGATTGATCCGGACCGTATCGGCATGGTGGGCTTCTCAGCCGGCGCCATGCTGACCATGGCGACGGCGCTCGTCGGTGAGACCGCCAAGCCGGCGTTCATCGGCGACATCTACGGTCCGCTGGCGGCGATGACCGTTCCGGACGACGCTCCGCCGCTGTTCGTCGCGCTCGCCGCCGACGATCCCTTCTTCGCCAATAGCGGATTCGGGCTGATCGAGAGTTGGCGCGCGGCCAAGAGGCCGGTCGAATTTCACCTCTATGAGCAGGGCGGTCACGGCTTCGGCATGTACCCCAAGGAAACGACCAGCACCGGCTGGTTCAATGCCTTCGTGAGCTGGCTCACGATGCACGGGATGCTCAAGGCCAAGGCATGAGGGTGTGGGGGGCAAGCGTCCGTCCGCAATGGCCTCGTTAGTCTTCGTCCTTTCTCAACCAAAAGACCCCAGGGAACCCACCCCCTGGGGTCTTTCTTTGTCCCGGACTGTATCAGGCCGGCAATTGAAAAGGCTCGATAGAGCACTGCGATTGACCCGATCCTGAGTCGTAACACTGTCAATACCCAAAATTTGAAGATTAGAGAATCCATGAAAAAACTCCCCGGAAGTTTAATCCTCCAGGGAGCTTTCTCATGTACTTCTGAGCCATTCGTAATCCATTGCGAATAGCGTTTTTTATTGATAAGACACCATCACCAAAATTTAAGATTCAAGCGTAATCGTCTCGTTTTTACACGTGTTGTTTTGCATCGTTACCAATACAAAGCGACTATTAAAGAAAAGGGGGCATTCTAATTTCGGGGCAAAGAAGAACGTAGAGACGCAAAATTTTGCGTCTTTCTCCGCGCAGAAGAAGACGCAAAATTTTGCGTCTCTACAAAAGATGTGGTTAACGGTTAGCCTCTTAACCCACATTTCAAAAACTGCTACTTTCTACTCCTCGGACTGGACTTGAACCAATAACCAACCGGTTATTAGTTCTACGCTTGGCAGACGGTTCTGTAAAATTTCTTATGCGCTTGTTAAACCGTATATTGGAGAATGGTTCCTGGGAATGTTCCCAGGAACCGTTTTGTGTTGCCTCTCACCTAACTACTTCTGCTGCTGCTCCATAAGCTTCTTGAAGAACTCCTTGGTCAGCCGCTCAACATCTTCATCGCTTAGGTTACTGCGCCTGCCCCCATTCCCCAATTCGACGATCGCCTCGGCCACCTGGCGCCTCATCATCTTCGCATAAATCGCGTCAGTTGTGGTGACGTTCTTATGCATCAAGTTCTGACTGATGATCTTGTACTCCTCCATGTCATGACAGAGCTTCAAGCCATAAACGGCGAACCCGTGACGGAACTTGTGCGGGCTGCGATACTCCAGGCCGGCACGCTCACAGAGGTATCCCAGATGTCTCGCCAGATTTTGTGGACGCGACTTTCCCGGTATCTGATCACTGGCGAAGTTGCGATGACGATCAATCAACGTATACCACGGCGCTGTCGGCGCCAATGATCTCTGCACCAGCTCATCCCACTCCCGTACCACATCTTTCAACGGCTCAACCTCGTTTGTCCTGACGAAAAAGGTAGTCGCAGCTTTCCTGAACTTTGTTGCGACTCCTAACTTGGGCCACTGCTTAATCTCGCCGCGCTCAACGTTAAAAGCCTGCAATGGCAGAGTGACGAATGCGCCGGCCCGTATGCCGCTCAAGAATAAGAAACAAGCGGCAGCCCGGTCACGCATCTCAGTCAGGTTCCGCACCGGTATGGCCGCCAGCGCCAACATTTCATCCAATGTACAAATTTGCATCTCATTCTCGTCGCTTCCACCTTCCCGGTCCTTCACCGGGTACAATGTCTCGCGGTACACTTTCCCCGGATAGGAATCAGGATAGCGATCTCTTCCCCACTCAAAGAAATCCCGGCAAATGACCAGCAGCTTTGTTTGATAGCTTTCAGACATCGTTCCCAAGCTCTGCAAATAGGTCGGGAGAACCGGGCGAAGGTCAGCAGCTCGCTTGAACTGGATGTTGGTCGCCCATCGCAGCAAATGATCCAAGGCTGTGCGGTACATATTCAGCGTTCCCGGCACTGCATGCTTAACCTCTTCATAGTATTGCAAATACAGCCGGGTGTCGTTCCAGTTGCGACGTGACAAAAGTTGTTCTTCATGGCGCGTTAGCATTGCGTTTTCTCCTTCCGCAGCCGGTTTACGATTGCTCCGCACACGCTACATTTCCCCTGCACCAGCTCGACGCCTGGTGAATTGTGCCTTACCGAATCAATCGTGAACTTCCGCGCCTTTTTGCAACGCAAGCAGTAAACCTCATTTGGCTTCAGTTTTATCTTCAACTTCTTGGGAAGTTCCCGATACCACTTGGCAAACACATTTCCAACGATGTAGACAACCTTGCCATTCCGCCACGTGGGACAACCAGCGGCGATCGCGCGATCAATGGCGCCTCGCGTGCACCCGATCTCTTTGGCAAGTTCTGTGGGGGTGTATTCCATGTGCAACAATCGTTTCATTCTTTGCTCCTGCGGCTGTGTAAACTTCATTTGAAAAATCACTCCTATCCTAAGTGTATCTCAATAAATATTGAGACCGGGCAAAGGATAGCACGCTATCAGCCTGAGGCTAACACTCACGATGGTGTGCACAATCCGGAGTCGGGGTTGAGTGGGGAGACCAACCCCGACTCAACTTATCATACTCGTATCACTCAGTCTGTAAATCACATTTTACTCGAAAGGAATACCAATGTTGACATTTGCGATCATTTTTGCCCTGATTTGGGGCTGTCTTTGGGCCGCCTACCTGCAATTCACCCAGTACGGGCGTTACCTCGCCCTGCGCCGCACCTGGATCACCGTCGTCATCGGCGTCGGCGTGGACCTGCTGCTGGCTTTGCTGGTCATTGATCTACACACCTGGCTCATCTTCGCCTCCATCATCGTCGCCAGCAGCCTCGGCATCATCGCCCGCTCGCTTTACAACGAGATCAAGGACGACGATGCCGCCACGGAGGTGGACAAAGATGCCGGTGGTCAATAAACGCCTGGCAAACAAAGTTATCTGGGCCTTGGATGACATTGACCAAAGTGCCTTCAGGGCCTTGGGAATGTGGGAAAAGGCTTTAGAACGCGCCGAGCTCAGATGCGCTGACCCGGCCTTGCTCATTGCACTTGCCAAAATGCGCAATGAGCTCTACGACATTCGCACTCTGGCTTCTGC
>DAOUFX010000348.1:0-17151 GCA_034429675.1 Anaerolineae bacterium
CCGGTGATGCTCTGCCGGGCGCAGGGGACCAGGCGCGCCAGTTGCGGGATGGAGTAGCGCAGCGCCGGCGTGAACTCGGTTTTCTGTGCGCGTTTGTCGCTCCGGCGCACGATCTCCCAGATGCGCCAGGCAGCGGCGCCGAGAAGCGGCGCCCAGAAGAGGGTGGCGTATTCCGGAAGAGGGATCCAACCGGCGACTTTCTTGGTGTCGGAGGGGTCGAAGTCGGGGGAGTGCCAGTCGGGGTCCGAATCAGAATCTATGGATTCTGGTTGAGATCCCATAGATTGCCGTGGCGGTTCCTCGGGAACGATGAAGCGGGCGCTGACGCCGTTGCCGGTAATGCGCTTGAGGGTGCGGTCAATCATAGAGTAGAGGCGGTTTTCGAGCCATTCGACGGCGTAATTGTTTTTGACGGCAACGGTGAGGACGTGGGAGTCCGCGTCGTAGGCGCTACATTCCGAGCCACGCAACCAGGTGTCGAAGGTGGCGTGGGTCATTTGCAGTTCGAGCTCGCTGAGGGCCTGCTGCCAGAGGGTTTGGGGTTGTGAGTTGCTCATAGGTCAATCACCCGTTGTTCGCTGTGGACAAGTTCAAAGTCCGGGGGAGGCAGCAGCATGGGCGCGGACGGCGCTGTGGTTGGCACAGGATTGGCGACGCGCACGGCGCGCACTACCTCCAACGTGTGCGTCATTCCGGTGTCCAGTCCGGTCTTTTCGGCGCGCGCCAACGTGCCCCGCGCGTACCATGCCCCAACGCCGGCAAGAGGCACGAGCATGGTGGCGAGAGCGTCCGGCCAGGGGGCGTCGAGGCGCAGGTAGCGGCCTGACATGAAGGCATTGGGGCGGTTGCGCCCGAAGTCCCAGGGGATCATCTGGCGCAGGAGGGCCGCGTCGTCGCGGGTGAGGATGCGCAGGAGCGCGCCGGTATGCTCGGCGGCCCAGAGTTCCAATGCGCCGGCGCGCGGCCCGGCGATACCGCGCAGGTGGATGGCGCGGACGGGAACGCCCAGGACGCCGCTGCGGGCGTTGCGATCAACGATGCCGGCAAACTGTTGCAAAAGTTCCTCTCTGGTTTGCATATTCACCTCTCTGAGGTACACTGAGAGGTAGAGATAGGTTGGCAAAACAAATCTCTACCGAACGGGCGCAAGCAATTGCGCCCGTTTTGGTTTGTAAAGGTCCCAGGGTTAAACTCACCAAGCCCTACGGGCTGAAGAAGTTGAAAAGCGCTCCTTTGCGTACTGGTCTTTTTCAAGTATCCTTAACGATTGAAATGAGAGCAGCGGAGCCAGGTCCGATTTTGGCGCTATCCGTCCATCGCTAATTCCTGGCGCCCGCTGTCCATTTCTCATTACCCGTTACTTTTTGGAGAAAATCTATGAACGAGTCGCAATACGCCATTCAAACGCAAAATCTGACCCGCAACTTTGATGGTCTGATCGCAGTGAACCAGCTCAGTTTGCAAGTGCCGCGCGGGGCGATCTTTGGCTTTCTGGGGCCGAACGGCGCGGGGAAATCTACCACGATCAACATGCTCATCGGGGTGTTGCCGTCCACCCAGGGCCAGGCGGCAGTGGCCGGGTTCGATGTTCAAAAGCAACCGTTGGAGGTCAAACGGCGCATCGGCGTGGTCCCCGAAGGTCTGGGGCTCTACCAACGGCTCACAGCGACCGAACAGATCGAGCTGGTTGGGCGATTGCACGGCTTATCCGTGCCGGAAATTCAGGCGCGCATTCCTTCCTTATTATCGTTGCTGGATTTGGAGGGATCGGCCAACAAGATGATTCTGGATTATTCCCAGGGCATGCTCAAGAAGACGGCGCTGGCTTGTGCGCTCATTCACACGCCGGAGATTTTGTTCCTGGACGAGCCGTTCGAAAGCGTGGACCCCATCTCTACCAAAGCCATCAAAGAAGTGTTGCGTGACATGGTCAGTCAGCGTGGCACGACGGTGTTTTTTTCCACCCACGTGATGGAACTGGCCGAGCGCTTCTGCGACCAGGTCGGCATCATCAACAAGGGCAAATTGATCGCCGCCGGCGACATCCCCACGCTGCGTGAACAGGCGCAGCTTCCCCCCGCTGCGCCGCTCGAAGATGTCTTCGTACAACTGGTCGGCTCCGAAACCGAGGATAAGGCATTGCTGGACTGGCTGACCGGCAAGGCGCTCTGAACAGGGGGATGCGATGAAATCATCACTGTTCTCCGAACTCAAAACGTTGTTCTGGCTCCAGGGCAAGCTCACCCTTTCGTTGTTCCGCAGCCGCCGATCTGCGGATTGGTTCTGGATTCTGCGTATGGGGTTGATGCTGATCCAGGGGATATTCACCTTTCCGATCTTCATTTTGATGGGCGTCGGCATGGCGGCAGGGCTGGCGTACCTTTCGCCGCGCGCCGCCTTCGAGGCGGTCATCATTGCCAACACGTTCATGACTTTATTTTGGCTGATGATGCCCGGCATGTACAGCTCGCAATTTGTCGAGCGGTTCGAGATGTCGCGCCTGTTCGCGCATCCGATCAGCTTTCGCGGCCTCGTCGTCGGTAGCACGCTGGTGGCGATGGCGAACATGACCGGTTTGTGGACCATCCCCATCCTGCTGGGCGAAGCCGTGGGGTTGGCCTGGCACCAGCCGTTGGCCGCGCCGTTGATCCTGTTGGGGGTATTGCCGGCGTTTGCGTTCTTTGCCCTCGTTGGACGGCTGATGGACGATTTCTTCGATCTGGTGTCCAGCGATCGCCGTCTGCGCGCGCTGATGATCTTTGTGCTTTCCCTGCCCTTCATGGTTCTCTGGTTTGGACAATATTATCTGCAGTACATCACCGACGACTACGAAACGTTGCCGGCGTTTATCAGTCCCGTTCTGGCGGCGCAACTGCAACAGGCGCAAGGCCCCAGCGACGTGTTGGAAGCCCTGAACCTTTCGCGGTTTCTGATCTGGTTGCCGCCGGGGTGGGTCAGCGCCGGGATGGGCATGACGATAAATCACTCCTGGTTGATCGGTGCGGCGTTTCTGATCCTGTCGTTTTTGACCATCGGCCTCCTGCTGTGGATTCACGCCGGCGTCACCCGGCGCCTGGCGGACGGCGCGGTGTTGCGCATCGGCGTGGAACGCGTGCGCACCCATGGCCTGGGCTTCTCAACGCAAAAGGCAACGGGATTCTGGGCGTTGGTCGCCAAGGATTGGCGCTATCTATGGCGCAGCCCTATCCCGCGACAAATGATCTTCGGCGCCATGATTATGTCCGCCGTCATGCTTTTTTCGCTTTTCAGAGGGTCTGCCGAAGAAGTCTCCGCCGAGACGCGAACGGCTATCTCCAGCGGTCTCAGCTTTTTCCTGGTCTTTATGTTAAACATGATGTTCAACATCGGACTTACGGCGAACTATTTCGGCGCTACCGACCGGGAAGGCTTTGGCACGTTGGCAACGGCCCCATCTATCTGGGCGCAAATTCTGCTCTCTTTCAATGGCGTGATGGCGCTTTTTGTTCTGGCCGCTGCATCTATCATTTTCACGGTGATGGCGGCAGCAACCAACAATTGGCAGGCGTTGCCGCTCTGGCTCTACGCCATGCTGGTTCTTCAGATCAGCACCACCCCGGTTTACACCTTTGCCAGCATCATCGGCCCCTACCGGATGGAGATAAAATACGGCGCGCGCAATCGTCGCGGCAACATGTGGGGATTTCTGGGATGGATCGTGGGCGCCATCCCGGTGGGGATCATGGTGGCGCTTCCCTACTTCGCCTGGAAACCGGCGCTGATCGTCACCCTGCCGCTTAGCGCCGTGTACAGCGTCGGCGTGTACCTGCTCACGCTCAAGCCGCTGGGCAATCTTTTGCAACGGCGCCAGCATACCATTTTGGAGCGAGTGACGTCGGACTGAAACGTGAAACGTGAAAAGGAAGGTGTTTTTTGAACACGGTATTCCGTATGCAAAAAATACCGCCCCTATCTGGCTAACCGCTAAAAGCTAACAACTAAACGCTATTCTTGAGGAGGTTCCCAATGGCTGAAAAAGAGAAGTATCTCAACATGATTTCGGTTGCTTACTACGTCGTGGGGGCGTTGGCCGGACTGGCCGCATGTATCCCTATCCTTCATCTTGTCGTCGGGGTGGGGATGTTGTTTACAGGGGCGACCGCTGATCAAAGCCCGGATACGGCGCCGTTTTTGCTGATGGGCGGATTTTTTACCGTCATCGCCCTCGCCGCGATCCTCATCGGTTGGGCCTACGCTATCGGGTTGTTGATGACCGGACGGTTCATCGCGCAGCGCAAACGCCACACATTCTGCGTGATCATGTCGGCGATTGCGTGCATTTTTATGCCGTTCGGGACGGTGTTGGGCGTGCTTTCCCTGATTTTGTTGTTGTCGTCCGACGTTCAGGCGCTCTTCAACGCGCCGCAGCCCTATGAATGAGGTTGCCCCCCGGCATTTCTCCAACGTCATCGGCTTTGACGACGCGCCGTTCCTGCCGGGTTACGTGGGCCCGGTCAAAGTGGTCGGCACGGTTTTTGCGCGATTGCGTCTGAACGGGATTCTCATCGGCGAGGTCGAGAAGGACGGCGACGACGCGGCAGAACGGCTGGCGGAGCTGATCCAACGCTCGAAGTTTATCGAGAATTTGCATTTGGTGCTGCTTCAGGGGATGGCGTTGGGCGGGTTCAATGTGGTGGATGTGGGGCAGCTTCACGAGCGGCTGGGGTTGCCAGTTCTGATCGTTGCGCGCCGCGAGCCGGACATGGCCGCTATTCGCGAAGCGCTGTTGACCAAAGTCCCCGGCGGCGCGCAAAAATGGGCGCGGGTGGAACGCCTGGGCGCCATGGAGCCGCTGCGCGCTGTCTACATCCAACGCACCGGCCTGTCCCGCGCTCAGGCCGAGACTGTACTGGATCTGTTTACCGTCGAGGGGCACATCCCTGAGCCGTTGCGGACGGCGCATCTGATTGCCGGCGCATTGGTCAACGGGGAGAGCCGCGGGCGGGTGTAACGTCAGCGGCGAAACGTCTCCAGGCGAATGGCCGCATCCCGCAGGCGCTCGGTAGAAGCCGTGACGGCGATGCGCACGTAACCTTCGCCGGCCGGCCCGAAGAACGAGCCGGGCGCAAAAACCACACCGGTTTGCTCCATCACGGCCATTGCAAACGCTTCCGCCGATGGCCATCCGGCAGGAATCGGCGCCCACAGATAGAGCGCGGCCCTGGGACGTTGCGCTTCAATGCCGAGAGGCCGCAGTCCCCGGATGAGAATGTCGAATCGCTCGGCATACAAGACGTTGCGGTCGGCGATCCATTGCGCCGTGGTTTCGTTGAGCGCCACCGTTGCCGCCGCTTGCAACGGGTGAAACAACCCCGAATCCATATTCGACTTGACCTGCATCAGCGCCGACAGCGCCTCCGCATTGCCAACCGCCATCCCTAAACGCCATCCGGCCATGTTGTAAGTTTTGGAAAGCGAGTTGAACTCCACCGCGACGTCCGCCGCGCCTTCCACCTGCAAGATGCTCGGCGCGACGTACCCGTCGTAGGTCAGGTCGCAGTAGGGCGCGTCGTAACATACCAGGATGTTATGCCGCCGGGCAAAGGCGACCACCCGCTTCAAAAAAGCCAGGTCGGCGACGGCGCCGGTGGGATTGTTGGGGTAATTGAGCCACATCAGGGTCGCGCGATCGGCCACGTCGGACGGGATCGCTTCCAGGTCCGGCAGGAAAGCATTCTGAGCCAGCAGCGGGAACATCACGCAATCCGCCCCGGCCAGGCGCGTCCCCCCCGCGTAGGGCGCGTAGCCGGGATCGGGCAGCAACGCCAGATCGCCGGCGTCCAGCAGCGCCAACGCAATGTTGACGATGCCTTCCTTCGAGCCGATGAGGGGCAAAACCTGCCTCTCCGAATCAAGGCTCACGCCGAAGCGCCGTTTGTAGTATCCGGCCAACGCCTGGCGAAACTCCGGCAGTCCGCGATAGCCGGAATAGCCGTGCGTATCCGAGCGTTTGGCCGACGTGTACAAGGCATCAATCACACGCCGGTCCGGCGGCAAATCCGGGTTGCCCATGTCGAGCCGGATGACGTCCACGCCGCGCTGCTTCACGGTGTTCACGATGCCCTCCCAACGTGCAAAAGGATACGGCGGGAGATTGCGCAGACGGGCGGCAAACTGGATTTTGGATGGGGAAGGGAGTAGGGAGTAGGGAGTAGGGAGTAGGGGAGCGGAAGTTGTCCGCCGATCCGTCGGCGCGCCGATCTGCGATCCGGTCTCTGCAATGCGCAGTTCGCCGTCCACCGTGTTGTCGCGCTGCCTCGCTGATCCGCTGCCCCGCTGATCCGCCGACTCGCTGCCTCGCTGACTCGCTACCCCGCTGACTCGCGGCCCCGTCGTTTCGATGTGCGCCAGCAGCGCTTCCAGCCCCAACAGATAGCTTCGCCAGCCGAAGCCGCTGATCTGCCCGACGCAGACGGGGGCCGTGATAGAGGTGTGGCGGAATTCCTCGCGGGCGTGGATGTTGGACAGATGCACCTCGACCGCCGGGAGCCCCACGCCGGCGATGGCGTCGCGCAGCGCGATGCTGGTATGTGTGTACCCGCCGGGGTTGATGAGTACGCCGTCGGCCCAATTCATCGCGGCGTGCAGCGCGCCGATCAACGCGCCCTCGCCGTTGGCCTGGACGGTGCGCAGCTCGGCGCGCCCTTCTGCCGCGTGCTGCAACGCCTCGTTGATCTCATCGAGCGTTACCCGCCCATAAACATCCGGCTCGCGGCGCCCCAACAACGTCAGGTTCGGGCCGTGCAAAACTAAGATTTTCGATTTTGGATTTTGGATTTTAGATTTTGGATTTTCGACAATGATTTCCGGTTGACCATCATTCGTTGTCTGTCGGTTGCTCATCTCTCACCTCGCCATTCGTAATTCGCAATTTCGTATCATTTCAATAAAAAGGGGAGAAGTGGGGCGGGCGCAGCCCACCCCCAACGTCCCCCCCAGATTTTGAGAAGCTACGCAGTTTCCCTCTCACTCCGTCGCCCCCATCTCCGCCAGCACCGCTTTTACCACGTCGGGAGGCACTTCGTCGGTGATGATCACTTCGCCGATGGCGCGCGGCAGGACCCAACGCAACGACTTGCCGCGCTTCTTCTTGTCGTGGATCATCGCGGACCAAACGGCGTCCACTTCGGAAGGAGGGCACGTCACCGGCAGGCCCCATATCCGCAACACTTCGGACAAGTGCGCCGCCAGGCCGGCCTGCGCCACACCGATCGTCTCCGCGATCCGGGCTGCGATCACCATACCGATGCTGACCGCGAGGCCGTGGCGCAGCGTAAAATTGCTCACCTGCTCCAACCCGTGCGCTGACGTGTGTCCCAGATTGAGAACGGCGCGGCGGTCGGTCTCGTAGGGGTCTTCTTCGACTACATCAATTTTCACGCGCAACGAACGCGCCAACAGAGCTGCCGAGATCTCACGTTGCGCGCCTCGCGGCTGCCGGCCCAGCTCCGCCAGCTCCTCAAACAGGCCGGCGTCGGCGATGACCCCGTGCTTGAGGACTTCGGCCATGCCGGACTGGAATTCAATCTCCGGCAGGCTGCGCAACGTGTCCAGATCCACCAACACCAGTTCCGGCTCCTTGAAAGCGCCGACGAGATTTTTGCCCTGCGGCAAATCCACGCCGGTCTTGCCGCCGACGCTGGCATCGGTCATCGCCAGGAGCGTGGTGGGGACTTGCACGAAGCGGGTCCCGCGCATAAACGTCGCCGCGGCGAACCCGGCGATGTCCCCGGTGACGCCGCCGCCCAATGCCAGCACCACGCCGCTGCGGTCGAGGTTGCCCTTCAAAAACAGCCCGTACAGCGCGCGGACCGTGGCCAGGGTCTTGTGGCTCTCGCCGTCGGGGATGACGCAGACAAACGGGCGGTATCCGGCTACTTTCAGATTCGCTTCAACCTGAGCAACGTACAGCGTGCCGACCAGCGGATTGGTCACGACCGCGATGGCAGTACCGTCGGGAATGCCTGCCGCCGCCAGGGCTCCGCCCAGATGCGCCAGCAGGCCGCGCCCGATGTGGATGGGATACGTCCCGCCGGGATAACGCACCGGCAGCGTGATTGTCTCCGCCAGCGCGCGCGCCTGCTCTACGATGCCGGCCACCGCCCGTCCGGTCGTCTCGACGTGCCAGGGGATGGCCCGGTAGGCTGCGCGACGCAGCGCCAGCAGCCGCGCAATTTCCGCGCGCGGATCGGGCACGGCGAGCAAGGGGCGGCTGGTCACAGCGTCGCCGTCGGCCTCCCGCACCCGCCGCAAGATGTCATCGGGATCGGCCTCCAGGCAGAGGATTGTTCCATTGTGTTGGAGCGCCTCGCGGTTGGCCGGATTGATCAGCGCCCCGCCGCCGGTTGCGATGATCAGCCCCTCTTGCCGGCCAAGCTCGGCGCAGAGGGCCGCCTCCATCTGGCGAAACGCGCTCTCGCCGTCCTCGGCGAAGATGCGCGGGATGGATTTGCCGGCCTGCGCCTCGATGCGCGCATCCATGTCCACGAACGGGCGTTGCAATTCTTTCGCCAGGGCCTGCCCGACGGTCGTCTTGCCCGTTCCCATAAAGCCGGTGAGAATCAGATTGGCCGTCATTGATCGAGCGCCTGCGTCTGTAGCACCACTTTGGCGGCTCCGGTGCGCTCGAAGTATTCCAGACGCACCGTGTGCTTGCCGGCGTCCAGCTTGACCGTCGCCGAGCGCGATCCGCTCATAGCGTACCAACTGTTCAGAACCGCTTTGCCGTCCACGTAAAGCCGTATTCCGTCGTCCGAGGTGGTGGTGAAGCGGTAGCGCCCGGCCGCGAACTCCGCCGTCGTTTCAAAGGTCGCGGAGAAGCGGTCGGCGGGGACATCCTTGCCCGGCGATTCGGTCCCCCAATTGAAGCTCAGCGGCCCGGTGAAGGTAGTCGCCAGGACCGGCTCGCTGGCGAGGTCGGTATTGGCGAAGTATTTAACGGTCCAGGAGGCATCCATGCCGCCGGTTGGCGTCGCAGCAGGCTTGGGCGTAGGCGTGGCGGACGGAGCCGTGGGTTTGGGGGTGGTCGTAGCTGCCGGCGCCGCGGCGCCCACCTTCGACCAGGTCACGCGCGCGATGGCCGCCTGCGTCCCCTCGAAATATTCCACCCGCACCGCGTGCGCTCCCGCCGTCAGATCGGCCGTGGCGGAGCGGGTTCCGCGCATGGCGCGCCAGCTGTCAATGAGCAATTTATCGTCCACGTAGAGCCGCACCCCGTCGTCGGTAGTGGTGCTAAACCGGTAGCGCCCCTCTTCGAAGGTAAAATCCCCCGTCCAGCGCACGGCGAATTTGTCAACCGGCAGTTCCGACGTTGGCGCGGCGACGCCCCAGTTAAAATCAATGGCGGCGTCGGTGCGCGTCAAAGCCGGTTTCTGCGTGAAATCCTGCCCGGTGAAGTACTCGCCCTGCCAGGGCCCGGGGGGCGGGTTGCTGGGGACGGGCGTGCGTACCGGTGCGGCAGTAGCCGGGGCGCCTGAGGAAGGCGCAGCGGGCGCCGGCGCCGCGACGGCCGGCGCCGTGGCAAATCCATAGGTCGGCGACGGCGCCAGCGCCTGCGCCGCGGCAGAGGTCGCCGCGTAATCCCACCAGAATTGAATCTTGGCGCCGCCGGTCGCCTCAAAGTATTCCAGTTTCAGCGTGTGAACGCCGTCGAGGCCGTGCCAGTCCTGGTAGCGCCACACCGAATCCTGGGGCTCCCAGTAATTCATGTGCATATACGTGTCGTCTATCCACAGCCGGAAACCGTCGTCGGCGCGGACGTTGAAGCGATACAGCCCTGGCGTAAAGTTGATCTGGCGCGTCCAGGCCACCGAGAAATTGTCGCTGGGCATCCCCTCCACCGGAGCGCCCTCGCCCCAATCGAAGTTGATCTCCGCATCGTCGCGGATCAACGCCGGGCCGCCGCGCACTTCGCGGTTGGAGTAGTAGCGGCCTTCCCAGCCGCCCAACGTATCCAGGCGGCTCCACCAGACGTGAGCGCTGGCCTCGCCGCCCTCCTCGAAGTATTCGACAATCAGCGAATGTTGCCCGGCGCTCATCACGCGATCGCCCATCTTTGTGTTGGGCAACTTCTCTTTTTTCCAGGAATCCACCACCAAGGCGCCGTCCACGTAGACGCGCACCCCGTCGTCGCAACTGGTGAAAAAGCGGTACGGTCCGGCCTCGAACATCGGTGCGCGCGACCAACGCACCGAAAAGTGATCGCTCGGGATCGCCGGGCCGGGGCTGCCGCTGCCCCAGTCGAAGTCTATCGCCGCATCGTTGCGGGTGAACGCCGCCGGCCCGGTGAGATTTTGCGTGGGGAAGTAATCGCCGCGCCACGGCGCCCCCGCGCTGACCGCGGCCCACGAAACTTGCAGCGTGGCGTTGCCGCCGTGTTCGTAATACTCGACGCGCACGCGATGCGTGCCTTGATTCACGTAATGTTCCACGAACGTCCACTTGGCGTCGTGATCGTTCCAGTCGTCAATCACCAGAACATCGTCAATCCACAGGCGCAGCCCGTCGTCGGCGCGGTAACTGAAGCGGTACATCCCGGCTTCCATCCACTCGTCGTGGGCGAAGCGCGCGGAAAACTCGTCAACGGAGATGCCCACGCCGGGGCCGCCGGTACCCCATTCAAAATGCAGGCCGGTCTCGTAGCGCGTCGCAACCGGAGCTCCGGAAAGCGTGCGATTGTTGAAATACTCGGTATACCAATCGTTTCCCGCGACGACCGGTTGCGGCGCCAGCGCCGCCAATAGCATCAACAGAACAACGCCTAAACACAGTTTTTTATACATTGCAGCCCTCCTGAAATGGTTTTTTGACTTTTTAGTCTCAACCGCACAACGGGCGGTTGCGCCCCACTACTATAAAACTTTTTCGGTGTGTTACAAGTGGGCGGCGATCATTGACAAGAACGCGCTCCCAATTTCACCTTGACAAACCGCGCCGATGTATTAAAATTTGCGTCCGATACAGGGGGGCAATCAATATGATTTGAAACCGGAGAGACGCAAGATGTTGCGTCTCTACTGACACGGTTCGCTCTCACTCCCGCATTCCAATCCATACCCAAGGAGTCAACCGACCTATGAGCGCAACCCACTACCCAAACGCTGACCCTCTCCCCGGCGGGCGGACGGCTGTCTACCCCGGATCAGCGCGTGCGGCTGGACTTCCCGCCCCAGGCGCGACAGGCAGCCACCGACCTGGTGATGAAAATCGAAACGCCCGCCAATCCCTACCTGGACGACGGGCGCTTCCGCTGGCTCACCCTGGACGTCACGGCGCGCGACGCCCGCAACCTGGAGCGCGGCCACCTGCGCTTCGACCACCCGGTAACGCTCACCTTCGACCTGACGGGCTTTCCTGCCTGGCGCACGCCCTACCTGGTGCACCAGGTGAACGCTGCCGGCGCAGATGCCGGCGGCGACCGCTGGGAACCGCTGCCGGCGCAGTACGACCCGGAGACCCAACAGCTCACCGCCCAGGTCGCCGAATTCTCGGCCGTCGGGCTGGAAGGCGCGGCCAAGTTCCCCGAAGACGGCACACACTACCTGCTGACCAACCTCCCGGACGTGAGCGCGTTCACCGGCGCGGCCACCTACGCCTACGATCTGAAGCCGCCCGCCGGACGGGCCGGTCTGGGGCCCAACCTCTCGCTGTCCTACAACAGCGCCGCCTTCAACGGCCTGATGGGCTCAGTGCAGTCCGGTTACGTCGGAGCGGGCTGGAGCCTGGGCGAAATGGCCGCCATCGTCCGCCCCATCAAGTCCCGCCAACAACAAATCGGCGGCGCCAGTAGCGTGTGGGAATTCACCAACGATTTCACCCTCCAGTTGGGCGGCGCTTCCTACCGCCTGGTCGGGCCTGACAAAATTGGGGAGACCGGCGGCTGCCGCTACTACGCCGAAGATGCGCCGCAATTGCGCGTCATGCGCTACACGGCGCCCGGCGGCAGTAACCAGTATTGCGGCTACGGCCCCTTCGTCAGCGAAACCGTCCCCAACGTCAGCAAGGAATACTGGGTGGTGACCACCGCCGACGGCGTCCAGTATCGCCTGGGGTTTGACGTGAACGCCGAACAAGTAAGCTACATGCACATGTACAATCCGGCCCAGTGCACCCTGACCAGCGGCCCCAACGGCGTATGCTCGGGCCAGTATTGCATCTTTGCCGGCTACGCCGGGGAGGCGTTGGAGCACGTGGCCTACCGCTGGAGTGTGGACCGCATCCGCGACGTCTCCAACAACGCCGTCTTCTTTGGCTACCAGAAAGAACAGCGCTCCGCCGTGATCAACGGCGTCACCGTCGTGTGGGACCGCGCGCAGTACCCCGACTGGATTCGCTACACCGGCATCTTCACCGATACCCCTACCGCCGCCGGCATCTACCTGGTGGACTTCGGCTACGAAGCTCGCCGCAACGGCTCCGGGGGACTGCACGACGCCGGTTTGCAGGAGGAGACCTACTTGCAAGGCGAGCGCCCGTGGGCCATGTGGGACGAATTGCGCATGCAGCGCATCCGCATCTGCAAGAGCGCCGGCGGAACGACGTGTCCCAACGACAGCACGCTGATAGCGGAGTACGTCCTGGGCTACGAGCTGGTGCGCGAGCCATGGCCCGGCCTGGAATGGATCCTCAACACCATTGATCACGACACCACCCGCCTGGCCCGCATCACCCGCTACGGGCGCAACGCCGTCGGGCAGATGGTCGCCCTGCCGCCGGCCACCTTCACCTACGCTACCTACAACCAGGGGGACGACAGTGTAGATCCCACCGGCGGCGGCAACGTGGGCGGCAAGCTGGTCTACCCGCGCCTGGTCGCCGCCAGCAACGGCTACGGTGGGCAAACCACCTTCACCTACGAAATGCTCAATTACAATCACGCCCTCAGCTGGCGGGTGACGCAGAAAACCGTCAGCGACGGCTTGGGACACACCGCCCGCCTGGCGTACACCTACACCGGCGAGTGCTTTAGCGGCGTTCCCTCCGTACCGAGCTGCCGCCGCACCGACGTGGAAAAAGAAGGCACCTGCGCCCTCATCGGCCACCAGACGACCACCGTCGCCGCCTACGATTACAACGGCGCCTTCCTGAGCCGTACCCGGTCCACCTTCATCACTGACGCCAACGTCAACCGCGGCAAGCCGCTGCAAACCGCCGCCTACGACGCCGCCTCACAACTGCTACAGCAACAGACCAACACCTGGAGCCTCCAGACCTTCGGCTGGGGGACGTTCACTGCCCCGGTGGGCTACCTCACGCGGGTCGTCAATGCGGACTACTCGGGCGGGGCTGCCGTGACGCACCAGGTGGACTACGCGTACGACGCCTGGGGCAACCAGAAGACCGTCTACGACTACGGCGACGGCGGCGACGCGATTGACGGCGACGAAAAGACGCTGCATCGCGTGTACTACCCCAACACCCCGGCCTGGATCGTGAACCGGCCGGCCCGCGAGACCCTCTACGCCGGCATCCGCCCCGACGACGACAACCCGACTTACCTCAAGAGCCGCACCCGCTATCGTTACGATAACCAGGGCTGCTGGGACCTGGCCCCCATTGACAAGGGCCGACTCACCGCCGTGGATCGCTGGGCCGGCGCCAGGGGCGGCAACACGGCGGATTGCCAACGCGCCAACTTCGACATCACCACCTACGCCTACGATACCTGGGGCAACCAGACCCAAACCACCGACCCGCTCGGCAACACCACCGTCACTACCTACGACACGCTCTACCACCAGTTCCCCATCCAGACATGCCCGCCGCTGTCGGGACTGTGCACCACCACCAACTACTACGGCGTCAACGAAGAAACGAGCATCAGCGGCGACTTCGGCCTGTTCGGCCAGGTACAGCGCACTTACGCCAACTACGACCAGGCCACGCGCACCATCTACAGTTATGACGCCTTCGGACGTCTGCTGATGGAAGTAAGCCCCGGCGACAACTTCAGCCCGCCCACCCGCCGCTACGTCTACCACGACCTGCTGGGCGCGCTGCCGCCGGTCGTCAACGCCGGCTTCGAGAACCGCGTCAGTTCACCGACGTGGGCGGAGAGCGACACGAGCAACAACGTCCAGGCCTACGCCCAGGATGCCACCCAGGCTTACGCCGGAAGCAACAGCCTGAGGATCAGCGTCACGGGCAGCGACGAGCATTACGTCTACCAGGACCTCAGCGGCGGGCAGGCGGGGCGCACTTACCAAATCTACGCCTACGTCAAGACCACCACGGCCAATCCCACCGAGCAACTGTGCTTGAGCGCCTCGGGCATGGCCGGCCACGAGACGCCGCGGGATTGCCGCACGGCTACCGGGACGTGGGAACTGCTCATCAGCAGCGTGACGTTGCCCGTCGGCGCCAACCGTTTCCGCCTCATCCTGCGCACCCCGCAAATGGGCACGGTCTACGTGGATGAAGTCACGGTGACCGAACTCTACCAGGTCAGCGCCTACGCCAAAGAGGACACCGCCGGCAACACCCTCTGGAACCGTCAGGTCTTCGACGGCCTGGGGCGGGTCATCCAGACCCAGGCGGAGTTCAACGGCGCGATCACCAGCGTGGTGGACCAGCGCTACAACGCCGCCGGGCAGGTCGTCCTGCAGAGCGTCCCCTACAGCCGCACCGGCAGCGTGAACGGGCCCTGGTACGTGTCGCCGTCGCCCACCGCGGCCAAGACCACCACGCAATACGACGCGCTAGGCCGCCCGACGCAGGTCATCGCCACGGATAGCTCGGTCAGCCGCTTCGACTACTACGGGCGACAGACCGCCGCCCGGGACGCGAAAAACAACCTCAAGATCAGCGTCGTGGACGCCTACGGGCAACTGACCGCCGTGCGCGAATACAACACGACGTACAGTTCGGCGCTCAACTGGGGCAATCTGGAAAACACCTACTACGCCCGCACCCGCTACACCTACGATGCGGCGGGCAACCTTGTCACCGTCACCGACAACGCCGGCAACGTCACCACCCTGACCTACGACAACCTGGGACGCAAGACAAAAATGATAGATCCCGACATGGGCACGTGGTACTACTACTATGACAACAACGGCAACCTGGTCGCCCAGGTGGACGCGAAGAAACAGGCCACCAACTTCTACTATGACGTCCTCAACCGCCTCAAGGGCAAGACTTACGCCACGACCACCACACCGGCGGCTTACACCCGCCCCGCCGATCCGGGGAGCTACACCAGCGCTTACACCTATGACGCCGGAACCTACGGCAAGGGCCAGCGCACCGGCATGAACGACGCGACCTCAGGGTACACGAACTGGACCTACGATGCGCGCGGACGGGTGACGGAAGAACGCAAGATCATCTACGGAACCAACGGCGGCACATTCGTCACCCAATGGAGCTACGATCCGCTGGATCGCGTAACGGCCATGCGCTATCCCCAAAACAACAACGGTGGGATCGGCGAACAGGTCAACACCACCTACACCCCCCAGGGCCAGGTGAACGGCGTCGCCGGGACGTCCACCTACGTGATCAGCAGCGCCTACGACAACGCCGGGCGACTGACCCGGCGCAACTACGGCAACACCCTCACCACCGCCTACGGCTACCACTACTGGATCACGCCTACCGGCCAGGGACGGCTACAATCCCTCACCACCGGCACAACCTCCGACGCCGCCTCGCTGCAATCCCTGGCCTATACTTATGACGCGGTGGGCAACGTCGCGACGATCAGCGACTACAAAGCTGTCGGCACCTTGCAACGACCGCAAATCCAGAGCTTCGGCTACGACACCCTCAACCGGATGATCACCGCCACCGTCGCCGGCGGCGGCGACGGAATGTACGGTCTGCAAACCTACACTTACGACCAGATCGGCAACCTGACCAGGATCAATGCGGGCAATATCATCACAAGTTACACCTACCCGCCTTCCGGCGCGAACAGCAGCCAACCCCACGCAGCCATCGGAATGCGGAACAACACCTACGGCTACGACGCCAACGGCAACCAGATCACACGCATTATCACCGATTCCTTCCACCTGACCTACGACGCCGAGAACCGCCTGACCACCATACGCGGCGTCGCCAACGTTGACTTCACCTATGACGGCGACGGCAATCGGATACGGCAGACGCCCCGGCAAAACCTGGCCAAAGGACGCACCCCCACCGTTGCCAGCGGCGTGACCCTCAACCAGCCACAAGCGGCCACCGACGGCGACACGTGGGCTGACAGCGGCAGCGGCGGCAGCGGGGAATTCGCCTACACTTCCATCAACGGCTTACAATATATCCAGATAGACCTGGGGGCCGTCTACAGCGTAGATACCGTCATGGTGTGGCACTACGCCGGAGATGGGCGCACCTACCACAACACCAAGACCCAGGTGAGCGCAGACGGCAGCACGTGGTACACCGTCTTCGACAGCGCTGCGGCGGGAGAATACGCCGAGACGGCGCAGGGGAAAACGCATCAATTTGCGGCGCGCAGTGTCCGTTACGTGCGCGACTATACCAACGGCTCCACGGCCAACGCCGGCAACCACTGGGTAGAAATTATCGTACTGAAAACCCCCGCCAATGAATCCACCGTCTACATCGGCAACACCTTCGAGTGGACCGGCAGCGCCGCCACAATGGTAAAATACTACTACGCTGGCGGCCAGCGCGTCGCGATGCGCAAGGGAACCGCCAACCCCACCTACCTCTTCGGCGACCATCTGGGGAGCACCGCCATCACGGCCAACAGCAACGGCGCCCTCGCCTCCGAGCAGCGCTACTTCCCCTGGGGCGGGACGCGCTACGGCAGCAGCCCTACCGCGTTCCAGTATACCGGGCAGCGCAATGACTCGGCGATTGGGTTGTACTACTATGGGGCACGGTACTATGACCCCGCGCTTGCACGGTTCATCCAGGCCGATACAATAACGCAAAAGCGGGAGGAACCACAAGCGCTCAATCGATATAGCTACACGCTCAACAATCCCTTCAAATACGTAGACGGCACGGGGCATTGTTGGGGATTTGCTAGCGGCCTTCGCGGGTTGCCCGGTTATGGCACCACTTGCAGTAACATGGATATGGCTCTCACGATCGTACAGCATCCCGATGCAAGTGTCGGGGAGCGAGCCGGCG
>DAOUFX010000349.1:0-4966 GCA_034429675.1 Anaerolineae bacterium
GAAAAAACACTACCCTTTAAACCCAAAATATCACAAATTATCCCAAATAGAATTTGGGATATTTACTTTATTCAGAAGCCCGACGGCTGCCCTAGAACCCGGTTTGTTGCGCCGCATCCAGAGCCTCCTGAGGTGTGGCCGTACCCTTGCGGATCGCGTCAAAGGCTTTCTCTAGCGCCGCTAACGGCTGCTCAAATCCCATCAAGCGCGGGCTGATCAGAATGGCGTCTTCCATGGCCGCGCGGGCAGCGGCAGCGATATCGGCGCCGACCGACTGATCGTAGTCCCTCGATTCGGCCAGCGAGCGTCGCGCCGGAAAAGTGAACGCCGGGATCTGCCGGCTGAGAAATTTGACCCAAAGCCATGCTTCCTCCGGATGTGAAGAATTCACCGAAATAAACGCGCCGTCCGCAGTCGCTAAGGTGGCCGCCTTCTGATCAACGGGCAGGGGAACCACCCCCCATTTCATCCCCCACCGTTGCGGCCAGTTTGCCCCGCCCCGGCTCGAATACATCAGGCTCCACATCGCGAAGCGGCTTTGCATAATGTCGGCCCAGGGGTACATCGAGGCGCGCTTTTGCGGGCTCCCCTCCCAAGACGGCGCAACGTGATGCTCGGAGATCAGTTTGACGTAGAAATTCATGGCCTCGACGTTCAGCGGATCATTGAACGTGACCTGCGTCGGGTTTGCCAGACTGTCAAAGAGGCGTCCGCCGTGCTGGTAAATCATCAACATCGGCTCAAATAGCGCGAATTCGTTGGCGTATTGTAGCGCAAAGCCGTAGATCTCACGGCCGGGTTCGGAGGTCTTCTTGGCGCTTTCCAAAAAAGTTTCCCAATTCCAGCCAATTTCGGGATAGGCGACTTTGTACCGGTCAAAGAGGTCTTTGTTGTAGTAGAGCATCATCATATCAACGCCAAGGGGCAAGGCCCAATGCTTTCCTTGCATAGTGAACGCATCCAGTGTGTTGGGATAAAAATCGTCGAGGGCCAGGTCCTCGTCCTGTTCGATGAATGCGGACATATCCAACACCAGGCCCTGGTCAATATAGGACAGCAGCGACATCTGCGATCCCACAAAGACGTCGCCGGTTGCCAGGTCGCGGTCCGTGCCCTCTTCAAGCGGATTGAGTTTGATGACAATATCGGGGTTTTGTTCGTGGAACTGCTGCGCCCATTGTTCATACTGCCCCGCATCGGTGTATTGGGAATACGTGAATGTAAGCGTGACCGGTTCGCGGGGCGGCAAAAATTGCGCGCAACCGGACAGCAGCAGGATGCCGGCAACCACGATCCCGGCCCATTTTCTTTTGCGCAACCATGTTGTCAGGGACATTGAGCCTCCTCCAAAGTAAAAACCGGCTACTGCGCCGCTTGCCGCAGTTCCTTCATCGCTTTGACACCCTGAATCATAGGAATGAGCAAGAAGATCCGCACGACCATACCACTTGCGCTCGAAGGATACCCTTGCGAGGCGGCCATGACGAACCCCGCGATGCCGTCCACGGCGAAGATGACGATGGCCAGAATCAAGGCGATCATGGACTTGCGCTGGGTGAAAAAGCCCAAAACGAGGAGGATCAGGCCAAAGATGATGGAACCAAGCCCAATCCCCAATTCCTGCAACAACGCGACCTGGAAAAGGAGGGCCAGCGTCCCAAGCACAAGATTGAGACCGGCAAGAAGGTACACCATAATATAGGCATTTTTGAATCGGGTCTCCGGATCGGAGCCAGAACCGGGCAAGGGGCGCCCATCCCGCAGGACGCGCAGTTCGGCTCCGGCAAACTGCGTGACCAGTTGAACTTTCAGAGTAGAGCCATCCCGCAAGGTCATCTCCTGGCCTTTTGTCAGGGCCTTCTGATCGGGGATAACGCCAACCGGCTTACCGTCCAACGAAACGGTAAAATCCTTCCAAAATGCGTTCCAGGACAGTTCCAGACGTTTTTTTCCACCGGGTTCGAGCGCATACAGTTGCTTAGGCATAGTTTTTCTCCTCTGAAAATAGTCGAAAGTCAAAAGTTAAAAAGTCGAAAGTCCGGAGTTGCCTTCGACGACCAGGGTAAAGGGGGTACTGTGTGCAAAAAATACCCTCCTTACTCTCTGACATGTAAGGCGTGATTTTCATCCAACCGCCAGTCGAAAGCTTGAATTAGCGGGCCAGCCGGTGCGCCAGCAGGTATTGTTCGATGGCTTCGGTCTCTGCCGGTTCAGGCAGTCCCAGTTTGCTGACCAGGCGCTCAATTTGACGCCGGCGTTTGACGAGATCGCCGGTCTTCAGACACTTCTTGCCGTTCACGGCGACCCAGTTGCGATGGAAAACCTTTTCCGCGCCGGCGGAGCGGGAAAGCTCGGCGTCAAGCGTGGCGATCAGGCGCAGAATTACGTCGCAGAAGCCGACGATGCCGTGCAGGCTGATGCCAATCGGCGCGCCCGCGGTGATGGGGAAATGCTGCGGCGGGTCGGCGATGCCCAGATCGCCGGGGTTGGCAACGGCGACAAAATCCCGGTAGACCTCTTCGGCTTTGTCGTTGGCGATTCCGCCGTTGTGAATCAGGCAATTGCGAGATTCCTTGAAATAACGGTAGCATTTCATCAGGTTGTCGAGGTAAGCCCGGGCATTTTTGCGATGGGCGAGCAGCGAGGCGTAAAACGCCTCCTTGAGCATCGGCGATTCCTGCGCGGTGACCACGTCAACGGCTTCCCAGACGCCGGTGCGCTTGCCAGACTGGACGCTCGTCGGGAATTGCAGTTGCTTTTCCACCTGCCGGGTCCACGTCCCCAGGTCTTCCAACACAATCTTGAGCCAGGATTCGTACAGCGCGAAAATAGTGATGAGCAAGAACTTGGCGAATTCCTGCTGCTGCTGTTCCCAACTCAGCTCGGCGCAGGCGCGGCGGATGTTGGCGCCGTGGATGCCGCTGCCGGCGACAAAGCGGTTTTCGAGCTCGGCGACGGTGGCGTTGCCCCTGACCCGCAGGTAGCCGTCCACCTGCCAGCGCAGATTCCACATCGCGGCGGCGGTGGGCCAGAGAAAGTCGAAAACCCCGGTCACCTGTTCGTAAGTTTTGCGAGAAGCGTCAAAGAATAGATAGCGCGCCATAGCCGCTCACTCAGCGCTGATTCTCCGGCGCGTCCCAGGCGGCGACTTCCGGCATCTGAAATCGTTGGATGAGATACTTCATGGGATACAAACTCAGCAAAGCCGCCAGCATATACACGAGCATACGAATCGTCATTCCCACATCCATTCCCTCGACGGTCACAACGTGCAACAGATTCAACGTAGAGTTGGTCAGCGTGTGCGCGATCCAGACCGTCCAGAGGTTATCCGTTTTTAAATAGAGATAACCCCAAACGATGCCCATCACAAACTGCGGCAGGAAATTGGAGAGCATCGCAAACGCAATCTCGCTGCCGGTGGTCACTTGCCCTGTCTGGTACCATTTCAACACCCAGGGAAGGTGCCAAAGGCCGAAAAGGAAAGCCTGCAACAGGTTGGCCTGCCAGAAAGAAAGTCTGATCCTGAACAGACGGATCATTATACCTCGGAAAAGGCCCTCTTCCATCCACGAATTGACGAAATTCCCGGCAACCAGCCAGAAAGCAAACAAAACGCCGCCCGCGACCCCGGCCTTGGGGTCAATCGCGCTGAGCCGCAAAACCGGAAGACTTCCGCTTTGAACCGGGGTGATCAGTTCGGCCCCATATCCCAAAAGAAAAGCTACGGTGGTGATGAGCGTTCCAATCAACAGGCTTTGCGGCAACAACCTTGAATGCAGGCCGATGGATTGCAAGGTATGGCCGGTGAGCCACACAAAGGCGACCACCAACGCAAAACCAAGCGCTTTGGAAAGGAGAATCTCGCCCCAGCGCTCATCCAGGCGCAAGACAAAGATGTCGGTCAGCCGGAACGCCAGGGCGATCAGCAAAAGCGCGAAAGCGGTGAGAAACGGGCTTTCGACAGGAAATTTCCGCAGTGCCGGTGAACCGCCATCTAAAGGTTCAGTCTTCCTCATCGTCGTCCTCGTTCTCGTATTCTTCGTCGTACTCCTCATCGTACTCTTCTTCGTACAAATCCTTCTGCAATCTGTAGGCAGTGGTTTGATCCGGCATCTCTTCCGGCCCGCCGACGATGAAATACTCACGGTTCTCCCAGAAACGGATTGCATCGGGGTTGTTGACCTGGACGCCGGAAAGGATGACCCGGATGTCCTCGTTCTTCTTGATTTCCTCTTCGATCGCCGCGACCACGGCGCTGCCGATCCCCTGCATCCGGAAAGGTCGCGCGATCATCAACAAGGAAATGAACGCCTGGGAGGGATCACCCTCAAAGTCGCAGGGGATATAGTCAACCACGCCGATCATTTGCCCGTCCGCCGCATAGATGCCGCAAAAGTTGCCGCCTTCGCTCTGCGAAATTTCGAGATCCTTCAACACCATCTCCGTTGACGCCGTGGGGACAGGCCCCAGGGCCAGAAAATCTTCGCACTGCCGGTACACGGCGAAAATCGCAGCGAGGTCATTTTGCGTTACCGGACGAATTTTTCGAGCCTGGTCGTGGGCGACGGGAATTTCTCCCGGGACAGCAGAATCGGCGGTGACGTCCGCCTGCGCGTCGCCGTCACCGGCTTCATCGGACGCCATAAACACCACGCAATTTTCGTGATCGGGGTCGGAAGTACAGCCCGGGCACGAAATATGGAAGGAAAAGCGTTCTTCGTTCCGGCGTTGCCAGACGCTTCGATCGGTCGGTAATTGGGTGAGCGCCAGGAAACAGAGCTTGCTGCTCTTCGGATTTTCCAGGCTCATCCCCTCGATCTGAAATTCATCCTCCGCCGTCAACCCGAGAGGACACTGTCCAATGATCCTGGTCGGTTTCACAATGATCCGTTTCATAAATTGTCTCCTTTTTCACTCTCGAACGACTTCGTAAGTATCTTCTCAGAAATCTGGGGGGTGGGGG
>DAOUFX010000350.1:0-8351 GCA_034429675.1 Anaerolineae bacterium
GGTTTTTCGCGAGCGGGGGTACCCGCCCGCGAAAAAACCTTCTTTATGTCTCTGACACGTAGACCGCGATTTTCATCCAACCGCTGTTGAACCGCAGGTTAATGATGAATTCCTTTGTATATCTTGGTGCAACCGGTTGCACACGGTGTTAAAAAAACTACGCCGATTTCCGAATGACCAATTTCGCCGGAATGGTTACGTTGGTCACCATGCCTGTTTCGATATTCTGAATCAGGTTCTTCGCCAGCAATTCTCCCACCAGGGGGATGTTCTGGCTGATCGTGGTCAGGGACGGGCTGTTGAACCGGGCAATTGAAAGATCATCGTAACCCACCACGGCCACATCCTGAGGCACGCGCCGCCCTTGCTCGTTCAATACGCCGATTGCGCCGGCGGCCATCAGGTCGCTGTTCGCAAACACAGCATCCAGCTCAGGTCTGGCCGCCAACAATTGCCGCATCTGCTCTGCGCCGGAGTCATGTGTCCACTCGCCATAGCGGACCAACGCCGGATCAACCGCCAGCTCGTGTTCCTTCAACGCGGCAACATAGCCGTCGTGACGTTGCTGTGTTTCGACTTCGTCCGCCGGCCCTCCGACAAAGGCAATGCGGCGCCGCCCTTGTCGTAGAAGATGTCCGGCAGCCAGCCGCCCCCCGGCGAAATTATCGCCGTTTACGGAGCAATAGGTGTAATCGCGCAAGGGCATACCCCACACAATGAACGGCGCATTCATCTTGACCAATGTCTCGACGTGAAACTGTTTATGAGCGGAGGTCAGCAGAATGAATCCATCTACCCGTCCGGTGTCCAGGTACTGATACGGCCAGTCGGGGTCGTGCGGATCAATGTTCGCCACGAGCAAATCGTAGTGAAGCGTGGATAAGGTGTCGGAGATCGCGCCAAGGACCTCCAAAATAAACAGATCGATGACGGAGAAACACCCTTGATGTTGATAAGCGTGAACTACAAACGCGACCGTACGGCTGTGCTGAAGGCTCAGCCGGCTTGCCGAGACGTTCATTTGGAAATTGTGAGCCTTAGCCACGGCGCGAATCCGTTCTTTCGTTTCGGCGCTGATCAACGGGCTGTCGTTCAACGCGCGCGAGACTGTTGATTTTGACACGCCTGTCAATCGAGCAATATCGGCAATGGTTTGAACAGTCTTCGATTTCATGGATGTTCTCGTGTTCCCTTTTGTCTATGCAACCGGTTGCATTATACAACACATCGAAATGGAAGTCAAGAGGGAATTTCAGCCTGCCGTCTTCTATTTGACAAACCTTTTGTCTTTATTAGAATAGCCCATGTTTCATAAAAAATACTTTATATATCCACATCTTATGAGGAGGGCTTCTATATGGCCAGTAAAAAAATCCGTGTTGCAGTCATTGGAGTAGGAAACTGCGCTTCGGCGTTGGTGCAAGGCGTGCACTTCTACAAGGATGCCGCCGATGATACGTTCATCCCCGGCTTGATGCACCCACGGCTGGGCCCGTATCACATCAGCGACATTGAATTCACCGCCGCCTTCGACATCAACGTCACGAAAGTGGGGAAAGACCTTTCCGAGGCGATCTTCGCTGCTCCCAACAATACCTATAAATTCTTCGAAGTGCCGCATCTTGGGGTGCCGGTCTATCGGGGAATGACGCACGACGGCCTGGGCAAGTACCTGTCAGAAGTCATCGAGAAAGCGCCTGGCCCGACGGCTAACATTATGGGCATCCTCAAGGACACCAAAACCGACGTGGTGGTAAACTTCTTGCCGGTCGGCAGTGAGATGGCGACCAAGTGGTACGTGGAGCAAATCCTGGACGCCGGTTGCGCCTTCGTCAATGGCATCCCCGTCTTCATTGCCCGCGAGGCCTACTGGCAGCGCCGTTTTGCCGAGCGTGGCCTGCCCGTCATCGGCGACGACGTCAAAAGCCAGGTCGGGGCGACGATCTTACACCGGGTTCTGGCGAATCTGTTTGTTGACCGCGGCGTGCGCATTGATCATACCTACCAGTTGAACTTCGGCGGCAACACCGACTTTATGAATATGCTGGAACGCGAGCGGCTGGAATCCAAGAAGATCTCCAAGACATCGGCCGTCACCAGCCAGGTCCCTTACGATATGGGCGCCAAAAACATCCACGTCGGTCCCAGCGACTACGTGCCCTGGCTTGAGGATCAGAAGTATTGTTACATCAAGATGGTCGGCACCACGTTTGGCAATGTGCCGCTGCTGCTGGAAGCCAAATTGGAAGTGTGGGACAGCCCCAACAGCGCCGGCGTGATCATTGACGCCATCCGCACGGCCAAAATTGCACTCGACCGCGGCCTGAGCGGCGCCATCGTCGAGCCTTCCGCGTATTTCATGAAATCGCCGCCCGTGCAGTTCCCCGACGATCAGGCTCGCGATAATCTGGAGGGCTACATCGCCGGAAAAACCGTGACCACCCTGGGATCGGAACAAATCAAGAAGTCATAAACAGCGGGAGGATGCGATGGCAGACAAAGTTTTAGTCGTTTACTCGACCTGGACCGGCGCCACACGCGGCGTCGCCGAAGCCGTGGGGAAAACCCTGGAAGCAAAGGGATTCTCGGTAGACGTGATGCGTGCGCGCGATGCGCACGGCCTGGGTGGCTATGACTCCGTCGTCGTGGGCGCGTCGGTGCACGCGGGGAAGATTCCCAACGACCTGGTGCGCTTCGTCAAAAATAACGCCGAAACATTGGCCGGGCTGCCGACGGCTTATTTTGTGGTTTGTTTTACCATGAACGAGGACAAACCGGAAAACCGCCGGGAAGCGAACGGCTACCTGGACGCGCTGCGCCAGGCGGCGACATCTGTCACTCCGGTGGCCATCGGACTGTTCGCCGGCGCGGTGCTGACCGACACAGAGGAATTCCGGCGGATGTTACCCTGCCTCAAGATTCCCATTAAGAGCATGGCGAAGAAAAGCCCAGATAAGCGCAACTGGGAGGCCATTCGCGCCTGGACGGAAGAACTGGCGGGAAAGTTATAACGGTTGGGAAATCTCCGTCATTTGCAGCTTACTTCCAAACGAGCAACAACCGGCTCCGCGTCCAGCCGTTCAGCGACGTAAACAGCACGGTTTGCCCATCGAGCACCACCAGATCCGCATGCCCCAATCCGATGTTCCCCGGCAGATCCACCAGAATGGGATTGCCGGGGAACTTTTCCCACGGGCCATCCACCTGCGCCGTCAGGCTGCGCGCCAATCCCAGGGCAAATTGTGTGTCGCCGGGGTCGCCGGGGCCGGGGCCGCGCGTTCCCTCGTAAAGCAGATAGAAACGGTCGCCGACGGCCATCACCTCCGCCGAACTGATGGTGCGGAAGTCGAAGTAGGGATTGGTGGTCGCCCCTTTCTCCTCCAACGGCCCATATTCCGCCGCGCCGGTGAAAAGCGGATTGTTGCGGCAGCGCGTAAAGTTCTCGGCAGAAGCAGTCACCGCGCCGACGTAACACCCCATTGCGCCGGGATTCTGTCCCAGTCCGACGAAAATATACAGCCGGCCATTCGCCGTCATGACACCCGGTGGCCCTCCCGCCAGGCACTCGTAATCGTACGGCGCGTAGGGATGCTCGTGGATGCGTTCCTCGGCACGGCAGGTCCGTAGCCACAATTTCCAGATGCCGCTGTCGCTCACCTTTTCGGGCATACTCCAGATCAGACCATCAGCGGAGCGCCGCAGGCGGGCGCGCCCCAGGTACTCGTAGACCAGAAAGAAGCTGTTTCCGTTGTAAGCCACGCGCGGATATTGTTGTTGCGGCGTGTGATCGCTTTCGGCGTTGCAGGGGCAGGTTGCGCAGTCGAACTGGCACACGGGCGGGTCTGGGCGCAGGAAAGTGCGCCCGCCGTCTGTGCTGCGGTAGATGACCGTGCAGCCGGGAAATGGCGCCGGGTCGCCGCAACGATCTACGACGCCGGCAGAAGCGGCGCTGGCGTGCAGATAGGACCACAACTCCCCGTTCGCCATCACGAGCGTATCCGACTCCCCCATCGGCAGGCCAGTGTCAGGCACATCTACGACAAACTGCGCTCGACCATCCCAAAAGTCTGCCAGGGTGGGATACCCGTTGGCGCCCGGAACTTCCGGCCGAACCAGTCCTGAGGGTGGGGGCGGCGTCGGCGACGGGGGCAAAGTGGCCGTGGCCGACGGAGCCACTGTCGCAGTCATGGCCACAGTTGCCGTTGGCGAGGGAATTGCTGTTGCCGTTGGAGAGAGCGTTGCCGTCGCAGTGGCCGTCGGAGGCGGCGTCATCGTTGCGGACGGCGACGGCGTGGCGGTAAGGGCCGCCTCCAGTGTGGGCGTAGCGGTGGGCGTTTTAGTCGGCGCTGCCGTGCGTGTGGGCGTCGTGGTGAGCGTGCGCGTGGGCGTCGCGGTGCGCGTGGGCGTCGGCGTGCGGGTACGTGTCGGGGCAGGCGTGCGCGTGGGCGTCGCGGTAGGCGTAGGCGTCGCCGTAGCCGTGGGGGTGTGCGTCGCCGTCGCCGTAGAAGTCAGCGTCAGGGTGGGGGGCGTTGTGGGCGTCGGCAGCGGAGTGGGGAAAATAGACTGGCAGGCAGCCAGACACAACGTCAGAAAAATGACGCACCATTGATAGAGACTCCGGATTTTGGATCGTAATCGGTGTGTGCGCAAGGTTAAATTTCAGGCGTCGGCGTTGGAGTTGGGGGGAGTGTCGGGGTTGCTTCCGGCGTGGAAGTCGGCGTGGGCGTGGGCGTGGGCGTCTCGGTCTCTGTCGGGGTGGGAGTTGGCGTAAGTGTCATTGTCACGGTAATCGGTATCTCCGGTGTAGGTGTAGGGGTAAACGTCGGCGTAAACGTCGGCGACAGCGGTATAGTAGCGGTCAAAGAGGGCGTCGGCGATGGGGTGGGGGTAAACGTCGGTGTAGGCGTGAACGTCCATGTCGGTGGGATTTCTGTGGTTGGCGTCCAGGTGGGCGTCGTCGAGGGGGTCCAGGTAGGCGTTGCCGAGGGCGTCCAGGTGGGGGGAACGACTACCAGGGGCGGCAGATAGAGCGGTTGTCCGGCATATACCGTGTTTCCCTGCATACAATTGGCCTGGCGGATGGCCTCGACCGTCGTATCATAACGCACCGAAAGGCTGTAGAGCGTGTCGCCGGCATTGACGTAGACAATTTTCCAGTGCGGCGGCGGCCCACAAGGGATAGGCGTCGCGGTGGCATACACCGTCGGCGGCAAATAGAGGACGGTTCCCGCCACAATCTCCATCGTCGTGAGACAGTTCGCCTGCATCAACGCATAGACGTTGGTTTGCGCGGCCCAGGCCAGCGCAAAGAGCGTATCCCCTTCGCGCACCTGATAGGCAATCCATCCTGCCGGTATCGGGCATACGCCGGGAAGCGGAGTTGCGGTGGGGGAGGGGGATACCGGCGGTTCGGGCGTGGTCGCCGGCGCGGTTGACGTGTGAGTGGGGTAGAGCGTGGGGGTCGGGAGCGTGATGTGATACGTTGGGCGCACCACGACCAGAGCCGGGTCTGCCTGCGTCAGCCACGCGCTGCCCAGCACCATGCCGAGCAGCAAGAACCCGCTCAGCACACCCGACGCCAGACGATAGAGAGAGAGCTGCACCGGCTCGGTCCCTTTGTCGGTTGATTTTTCGGCGCCCATCGTTTGTCTGGCCCTTTTTACTTTCCGGCCTTTTTATCGGTAGGCAGGGTAAAACTGAAAGTGCTGCCGGCGTTGGGTTGGCTCTCGACCCAGATGCGCCCGCCGTTGGCCTCGACCAGCGTTTTGGCGACGGCCATGCCGATGCCGGTCTCACCCATTCCCTGGATCAGGGGTTGGTTGGCGCGGTAGAGTCGGCGGAAGACGCGCGTGTAATCGTCGGGAGCGATGCCGCCGCCGGTATCCACCACCATGATCTGAACATACGCCTGTTGTGCCTTATCGTCGGTGTAGGGCATGGCGCGGATGGCGACCTCCGACCCTTCCTTAGAACACAAAGCCGCATTGGAAAGCAAGCGCAGCATGATCTGGTAAAGGCTGTCGTGGTCGGCCCGCACCAACGCATACTCCGGCGGCAGGTCAAGTTGCACGGCCAACCGGCGGTCGCGGAAACGCGCCGCCAGCCCCATGATGGCCTCTTCGACGATCTCGATCAAATTGACCAGCTGCGGCGAAAGTTCGATAGGCCGGCTGTCAGGCGAAGCGACGCTGATCAAGTCGTTGAGCAAATGCCCCAGTTGTTCCACGTTAGCTTTGACCCGTTCCAGGAATTGCAGCTGCATCTCATTGAGAATGCCGGCCTGCTCTCCCATCAACAAATCGGTGTACCCGGCGATGGCGGTCATCGGGGTGCGGAACTCGTGCGCCATACTGACGATGCTTTCCTGCTGCTCGATGGCGCTTCCGGGGGCGCGCAAGGTGATGACCAGCCCGTCCGGGACGCCATCGCGGTCGGACAGCGTGATCAATTCGGCGTCAATTGTGCGATCCAATTCGGTCAGGGTCAACTGCGCGCGGCGGCGGGCGTTGGGCAACGGCGAAAGAAGCTCGTCAATGGCTTTGGCCCATTTGGGGTCAGGGTAAGCGCCATCAATCGGGATTCCGGTCACTTCACCTTGAGGGAGATGCAACATGCGGCGGGCAAGCGGATCGGCCAGAATGATCTGCCCGCTCTTGTCCACAACCATCAGGCCGCCCGTCGCCTGAACGGGTGTGGTCTCCAAACTTTTCTGGGCCGCCGCAAGGTCGCTCTGAGCCTGATACAGCTGGGATTCTATGCGATCGCGCCCCGACAGGGCTTCTTCCAACAGTTCCTTCGCCTGGCTCAATTGCTCGGCGAGGCGATTGCGATCCTGGACGAGCACATCGCGGTCGTGGGATAGTTCGCGCACTTCATTTTGCCAGACCGACATCTCGGTGGGTGAGACCTTGTTTTCTCCCTGTTCCTTGAGCTCTTTGTTGAGCAAGAGAATTTCTTGATCGCGCGCTTCAATGTCCTGCAGCAAAGCGGCAATCCGTTGCTGCAGGTGTTCCATTTCTGCCCGGTCCGGCGCCGGGACAGGCTCGACGACATCCTGGCTGCGCAATTGCTCGCGCAAGGGGCGGCCTTTACCTTGGCTGCGCGCACGGAAGATCGCTTGAGAGAGCAGCGCCGCGACCAGCTTCTGCCCTTCCAGGGTCTGGCGCGACCAACTACGTCCACTTTCGGGGTTGCCCAACAGGAGCAGCCCCAAATTTTGCTTCTCGTGGTAAAGCGGCAGCGCCACCAGGGGGCCGATCTGTGTGAACCCCAGCCGGCGGTAGAGACCTTCCAGCCAGGGGAACTCGGATGGGGGCTGTGCGATGTTCGGGGTGCGCGTGGTGCAGGCTTCGTAGAGCGTCGCGTACGCGCCCCATTCCAGTTCGGGCGTTTCTAACTGCGCCGCATTGGGGGGATGAACGGCGACAACGCGCATAAAGGCATCGTTGTCTTTGGAGGTAATCGCCACGGCGCAAATTTCGGCATTGAGCAGCCGGGCCAGTCGCGAAGAGGCCATGATGAGCGCTGTTTCCAGCTCGCGGCCCGATTCGACATCGCGCACCAACGTCAAGAGGGCTTCGCTATCCGACATCAGAATGCCAGGGGGCAATTTGAGGGGAATCGAAAACACCTGTTTGTGCGCCAGAATGGCAAGCATGGGGAAGGCCACCAGCGACAGAAGCCGCTGCCATCCGGCAAAGTGCACCTGCACATCAGGCGCCAAAAGTTGCGCGACGTGTCCCCATCCCCAGAATATGAGCAATGCCGCCAGCCATTCCCATTCGCGGGGCCGCCACACCAGGGCCAGAACGAAACCGGCCAGAATCAAGAGGATGCAAACGACGTCCCAAATTCGCGCCAGCGCCGTGCGATTGTAGGAAAAGTTAAGCGCTGCTTGCGGCAACCAGCTGGTTATATCATAAATGTAGAGAATCAGACCCAATACCAGCAGCGCTATAAGCGCCAGCGTTTGCCAGCGGGCCGGCGTTTTCTCGAACAGGGCGGCCCACAATCCGAGCAGGATCGTCATCAACGCCAGCCAGCGTTCTAGCGGCGGCAAAACTTCGGCGGGAGTGAGAAGGCCGTTGTTGCCGAACAACGCCGCCAGCATCAGAACCAATCGCCCTACGACCATGCCGCCCGCCGCCCAGAGCCAACGTCGCGCCAGGGGCGTGCGTGTCTGTGTTTTTCGCGTGGTCAGATTAGCGAGGAACGTCTGTTGCAGGGCAAACAGCGTGACCAGGAAATAGACCAAATCTCCGGGAGGTTGTGTGATCAAACGAATAATTTGCGAAAAAATCTGCATGATTGCCCCCTATGGAGCGGTATGACTCAAAATTTGGGGGTGGGGT
>DAOUFX010000351.1:0-12054 GCA_034429675.1 Anaerolineae bacterium
CCGCGCAAACACTTCCTTATACCTCTGACATATAAACCGCGATTTTCATCCAACCGCAGGTTTATGATGAATGCTCTTGGGAATTGCGGACGCTTTTATAGTTGTTCTTTTGTGCCAAAGTAGCCGGCGCCGGCGCCGGCCAACCCGGCCAGAACAATGCCGACAATGCCGAAGCACAACCCGGTTCCCAACCCGCCGAGATAGTACCCAATTTGTTCTGCGGAACCCGCCCCCAGAGTGGGAGCACTTCCGATGGGCAATTCAATATTGGTCTGCTGTATCAGAATCAAAGCGCCGACTGCGCCGATCAGTTGACCGATCAAAATGAGCGCCCCGGCAATCGCACCGGCAATGCCCCCCATGCGCGCGCCGTCGTTTTTGCTCATCATGGTTTCTGCCTGCTGTGCGGCCAGGAATCCGGCGATTGCTCCCGCAAGCAAAGCCACGCCTGGTCCGCAGAGCCCGATAGCGGTGGAGACACAAACATTGAGAACCGCACCAATCGCACCAACAATCAATCCGAATTTGATATGGGATTTCATCGCAACCTCCTCAAAGAATAGCGTTTGGCCATTGGCTGTTAGCCTTTAGCCAAGAATCGCCGCTGACGCGGCAAGGATTACTGGAGGATGTTTTTCGTGCGGGGGTAACCGCACGAAAAAATATGCTTCCTCTATCGCTTCCGTTGAATCACAATTTTCACTGCCGGGCGGCGCTACTACTCACAACACCCACTCGGGAGGATTGCTGAAAAGGCTGCCCGGCGCCTGGGGTGGGATCAGCAGTCTCAATGTTGCCGGCGCAATCTGGACGCTGACCGGCGTGTTGCCGCAGGGTTCGCCGTCCAGTTGCACCGCAACTGAAGGCGTGCTCTCGACTTGCAGAGTGCGGGCCAATGCATGCGTCACTTTGGGGTCCTGCAAGGTGCGCCCACTGAACATCGTTAACAAATGGCGAAGGGTATACGGAAACCCCAATCCTTTGAAGACAAAAATGTCAAACAGACCGTCATCCATACGCGCATGAGGCGCAATGTTGAAAAATGCAGCATAGAGTTGGATGTTACTGGCCAATGCCATCAAAGCGCGAGTTCTCATCGGGCGATTCCCGATGGTAATACGCGACCGCACACCTCTGAACTCCGAGGCAACAGAGAAGCCGGCGATCATGTAAGGCAACAGGCGCAGACGCTTCACGTAGCGTGGGCGAGGTTCCATGGATGCGGCTATTTCCGCATCCAGTCCTAATCCGGCCCAACAAACAAAGTAGCGATCTTTGATGACGCCGGTATCCACGCGCTGCACGCGGCTTTTGCAAAGCGCATCGCTAACGTCAGTGACATAGAGGGGCGCGGCCAAAGACAGAACCGGCATGTGTAACTGATGGGCCAGGATGTTGCCGGTGCCCACAGGGATAATGCCCATAATGGTATTGCTGTTCACCAGCCCGTTGACCGTCTCGTTGATCGTGCCATCGCCGCCGGCGACCAACACCATGTCCTTGCCGGATTCGGCAGCGTCCCTGGCGTAGCGGGTCGCATCGCCGGGCTGCTGGGTCTGAATCAGGTCAATCGTCCAGCCGGATTTGTTAAGGTGTGCTGCCAGCCGTTTCAGTACCCCGGTCATATCCCAGGGGCCGGCCGTCGGATTGTAGATCAGGAGCGTTTTGTAGCTCATTCCAGATTTTTTGCTCTCTTTGTTTTGAGGGAGTATAGCACAAGATAAGGTTGGAGCAATCAAAAAAAGAACCGTTGCCCCAATCCGCCTATGAGAATCAAGGTGAACAAGCCAAAGATCACCCAATCGCTGCTTTGCATGTGCAAATCGCGCCAGGTGGTGCGAGGGTGCGCCGAGGTCAGTCCGCGCGCAGTCAATGCCATAGTCAGTTGATCGCTGAGGCGCAACACGCCGATGACGACGGCGACAAGAACCGGCAGGTATTCGCGCATGCGTTGCAGCAGTGACCCGTGTGGCACCCATCCACGCGCCGATTGCGCTTCGCGCACACCGGTAAAGAGGCTCTGAATGGCCGGTAGAAAACGCAGCGTCAGACTAAGGGTCATCCCCCAGGTGTAAGGGATTCCCAACCGCACCAAAGCCCGGATCAGACGAGTCTGATCGGTCGTGAAGAGCAATCCGCCGCTGATGAAGGCCAGCGACAAGACGCGCGCAGCGATCATTCCCGCATAATAAAGCCCGGCGACGGTCAGTTGTAACGCGCCCAGAGAGAAGATTACGGCGCCGCCGGGGCGGAAAAACGGCTGCAAAAGCAAAATCAGAATAATCAGCACGCTCATCTGACGCCAGAGATTGCACAGGGTGCGCCAGGGAATACCGCAGCTTAAAAGTAGCCCGTGAAGCAGCCCCAAAAACAGCAGTTGGGCGAGAAGATGCGGAAGAAGGAAAGCCAGCGCAAATCCCACGACGACACCCCACAGTTTGACCCGCGGATCGAGCCGGTGCAGCCACGAATGGCCGGGGGTGTAGAGATCCAGCACGACGCTCATCCGGCCTCCGGGGTCTTTTGCTGAGGAATAACTTCAGCCGGTGCGCCATCGGCAACTATCCGTCCGGCATCCAGAGCGATGACGCGGTCGGCGTGCATCGCCAGACCCATTTCGTGAGTCACCAGGATAATCGTCACACCGGCGGAACGCCGTTCGGCCAGCCAATCGAGCAATCTGGCCCACCCACGCCCATCAAGGCCCACCGTTGGCTCATCCAAAACCAGAATCGGCGTGTCGAGCGCTGCTTGCGCGGCCAGCGTCACCGTGCGTTGCGCGCCGTAACTGAGGATAGCCGGAGGAACGTCGGCCACCTCGTTCAGGTCGAAACGCGCCAGAGCCGTTTCAACGCGCGCATCGAGGTCCGGCAGACGCAATTGACGTGGGCCGTACGCAATCTCGGCCCGCACCGACACTCCGAAAATTTGCTGCTCCGGCCGTTGAAAGAGAAAGCTCACGTCACGGGCCAGATCACCGACGGCGCGCCCGGACGCTGCGCGCCCCAGGATTCGCACAGCGCCGCGAGTTGGCGTCAACAAGCCGTTCAAATGACGGATAAGGGTACTTTTGCCGGCGCCGTTTGGCCCGACCAACGCTACCAATTGTCCGCGCGGGATGCACAGGTTGACGTCGCGAAGCGCCATGTGCCCGTCGGGGTAGCGGAATTCAACGTGAGACAATTCCAGAGCGGGAATATCGTCCATGCCCATTTTGCGCGGCCCCAGGTCAGGCCAGCGATCAGGTGGATGGATCACACCGGCCTGGACGAGACGCTCGGTCGCACCCGGCGCGGACAATGGATGGGCTGCACCATTCTCAAGCAAAAGCCATTGCGAGGCCAGGGCGGCAACTTCAGGATGTTGAGTGGTCAGTAAGATAGTAACGCCGCGTTGGTGCAAGGCGGCGACGGCTGCCAATACCTCAGCCTGTCCGGCAGGGTCAAGTCCACCGAGAGGGTCATCCAGAAGCAGCAGACGCGGGCGCATGGCCCAGATCGCCGCCAGCGCCAGACGCTTCTGTTGCCCGCCGGAGAGCGCCCACGGCGGACGGTTCCGCTCGCTCAACAATCCAAAATACGCCAGCGCCTCTGTAACCTGCGCCCCGATCTCGTTCGATGGCGTCCCCAGCACTTCCAGTCCCCATGCCACTTCATCCTCAGCCGTATGATTGAACAGTTGCGTCGCTGCGTCCTGAAAGAGCACGCCGATAACACCCACGGGAGGCGCTTGGGTGAGAATCGGATATCCGGCGACGCGCAAATCGCCTGAAACCTGTCCTTCGCTGTAGTGAGTCAACCCCGCCAGCAGATGGCATAACGTGCTTTTGCCACTGCCGCCAGATCCCATCACCACCAACGTCTCGCCCTCAGCCGCCGATAGGGTGAAGTCACAAAAGAGGGGGGTGGGCGATCGCCGGGGATGTAACGCCGGATACGTGAAATCTATGTGTTGTGCACTGATCATGCCGAAATCCATCCACACAAAAAACGGAGGAGCCTGTGCAACGCTCCCCCGTTTTCTCCATCTTTGGGGTTGCCCATGGCATGCAACTTGCCCTGGACTATGAGTTTACCTGATCCTGTGATTCGCGCTCTCCGTACCGGCGCAAGGGCGGATAAGCCTGACGCACGGCGAAGTACAACGGGATGCCCACGATACCGCCGCTGAGCCCCTGGAGCGCATTGGGAAATAGCTCCGTCACGGCGAAGGCCGGCCCGTTCAGAATACTGCCGGCCAAAAAATACCCGACGACTACAACGGCGATTCCGGTTACGACAGAAATCACAACGATCTGAGCATTGATAGTTTTTCGCACGATTTGTCCCATAAGCCACCCTTGCACGCCGTGAACAATCAGAGAAAAGATAGCCCACTGTGGGTAACCCATCAAATCGGCCAAAGCCGTCCCCAGGCCACCGGCCAGCATCGCCACCCACGGCCCGAAAGCGTAAGCGGCAAAAGCGATTCCGGCATCGCCCAGGTGAACGTAACCGCCGGTTGCGGGGACCGGAATGCGTGGCACTGTGGTCAACACCACGATCAACGCCGCCATCAACGCCGTCAAAGTCATCCGGCGAATATTTATAGAACGGTTCATCAAACTGCCTCCGTGTTTCGATATGGGGTGCATCATAACACGGGGCGGGCAAGGCGCAACCTGTCCGACAAAACGTGATGCGCAATTCGTTCTCATTCTACGAATTGCGCATCATGGCGACATCTGCCACAACTGAGACTGCCTCACGATTTCTTGTCTTTGTGATGAGAACGGTGTTTCTCGTCGTCTTTAACCAGCGCGCCAAGAATGGAGCTGACGATGCTGACAATCAAACTGCCCCAGAAGGCCGGCCAAAACCCATCCACATAGAATCCAACGCGGAAAAGATTGTTGGCCAACGAAGAAGCGATCATCAATGTGGCCGCGTTGATCACCAACATAAAAATGCCAACGGTCAACACAATCAAAGGCAATGCCAGCAAATTGAGAATCGGGCGCAGTACCGCATTGACCAACCCTAAAATGAGCGCCATGGCCGCATAAACCATCCACCCCCGGCTGTCATCTACGTGGATACCGGGGACAACCCACACTGCCGCAAACAGCGCCAGCGCCGAGATAGCCCAACGAATTAACAGCTTCATGATAGAACCTCCTTTTCTCACACAAAAAACCCCCCGGGCGCCCGGTTATGTTAACCTTAAAGCGCTTCGGGAGGTCGTCTTTCTCCACACGGCCACCCTGAATCACAGGGTGCCTTATATTTGCAGTTAGCGAACGACTACTTCAGTTCAATAACTGCGCCGACAGCTTCGAGCTTGGACTTGGCGTCCTCGGCGGTGGCCTTGTTGACGGCTTCCATCACGTTGGCGGGAGCACCCTCAACCATTTCCTTGGCCTCTTTCAAGCCCAGGTTGGTGAGTTGGCGGACAACCTTGATGACCTCGATCTTCTTGGGACCGAAATCTTTGAGGTGAACGGTGAATTCCGTCTTCTCTTCCACTTCTTCGGCCGCAGCGGCGACGGGCGCAGCGCTCATCATAGCGACGGGCGCAGCGGCGCTGACGCCCAATTTATCTTCGAGAGCCTTGACCAATTCGGCGGCTTCCATCAAAGTAAGCACGCTGATTTCTTCAACTAACTTGTTCAGATCTGCCATTGTAAATCAACCTCCATCATAACCTTTGAGTTTGTGTAAAAAAGTCCGTAAACGGGCGTTACGCCGTAACCTCGGCGGAATTCCCGCCGCTTCCTTCCAACTTGTCCGCATACGCCTTGACAACATTGAGCACCTGGCGGATGCCACTGGCCACCACTCCCACAACCTGTGAAGCGGGCGCATTGATTGTACGCAACACATGAGCCAACATCACCTCACGGCTGGGCATATCAGCCACAGCCACTGCCTGTTTGGCAGAGAGGAAATGTCCTTCCAACAAGCAACCTTTTACCGCGAAACGAGTTTCTTCCGCCTCCTTAGAGAACTCACGGAACAACTTCGCAACTGCGGGGACATCCTGATAACAAAAGGCTGCCAGAGTTGGACCAGCCAGTAATTCTTCCGGTGGTTTCAATCCGGCCTCGTTGAGCACCAGGCTCAGCAAGGTATTTTTCACCACGAAGATCTGGCTGTTTTGCTCGCGTGCTTTACGCCGTAGAGAATCAATTTGAGCCATAGGGAGCGCAGTGTAATTCGCAAACAAAATGCCGTTGCATTTGGCCAATTGCTGTTTGTAGTCAGCAACCAATTCATCTTTGCGTGCACGTGATATAGCCAAGCTTTCTCACCTCCTTATTATTTTTGCAAGCCACCTTCACGGATTTGCTCGCTTTAAAACAAAACGGTCCTTGCATCTGCCGATGCAAGGACCAGAATACACACATTGAGGGGGAATACACCCCAGCATCCTGATCTTACCTCGGCAGGAGGATGCAGTGCATCCGATTAAGCGCCTGAAACGCCCCTGCTGTCTTTGGTAGACAAGCGTAAACCCAGAGTTATCTTAGTCTGATTAGGCCGCACTCTCCATTGCAAGTGCCAAAGTGGCGTCCACCCGAACTCCGGGGCCCATGGAAGGGGCGAGCGTCACGTGCCGAACATACACACCTTTGACGGCAGCCGGTTTGGCGCGGCGAATAGCGTCCATCAGGGCAGCCATATTGGCAAAAAGGTGTTCTTCGGAAAAACTGACTTTCCCGATGGGACAGTGAATGTTCCCGGAACGGTCCAGGCGATATTCCACGCGACCAGCTTTCGCTTCGTCAATAACGCGAGCCAGGTCTTCTGGCTGCACGACCGTACCGGTTTTGGGAGTGGGCATCAAGCCGCGCCGACCTAACACACGCCCCAAACGACCTACCTGGCGCATCATGTCCGGCACAGCAATGGCGACATCGAAATCCACCCAGCCTTCCATAATCTTGTTGATGCCTTCATCATCGCTGATAATGAAGTCGGCTCCGGCATCGCGGGCAAGTTGCGCGGCTTCGCCAACGGCAAAAACCAACACGCGCGCGGTTTTACCCAAACCGTGCGGCAAACGCACCACACCACGGATTTGCTGATCTGAGCGACGTGAATCCAGACCTGTCCGCAAATGAATCTCAACGGTGCCGTCGAAAGTGGTGTAACTCACTTCTTTAACCAATTTGACCGCTTCCTGAGGGCTGTAGAAAGTGTCGCGGTCATATTTTTGCGCTGCTTCTATGTACTTCTTACTTCGTCTAGGCATACATTTCTCCTTGTGGTCAAACGGGACAAGTCCCTTCCACTATGTTTACCGCGCAGTCTTATTCCGCGAGTTTAATCCCCATACTGCGCGCCGTACCGAGAATCAACTGTTCAGCGGCTTCAATGCTGTTCGCATTAAAGTCTTTCATTTTCATCTCGGCAATTTCCCGTAACTGTTGCCGCGTAATGCTTCCGACCTTCTGCCGGTTAGGTTCGGGGGAACCCTTGGGAATGCCAGCTGCTTTGCGTAGCAGATCCGGCGTCGGGGGGGTCTTCAGAACAAACGTAAACGACGAATCACCGTAAACGGTAATCTCCGCCGGAACAATGTTCCCAACCATCCCCGCGGTCTTTGCATTGTACTCTTTGCAGAATGCCATCAGATTGATCCCGTGCTGGGCCAATGCCGGGCCAATAGGCGGGGCAGGGTTGGCTTTCCCGGCCTGAATCTGCAATTTCACGACTGCCTTGATCTTTTTCTTCGCCATTTTTCCAATACTCCCTTAACTCTGGGCGACGCGCCCAGGCGCTTACGCTTTTTCTACCTGCAAGAAATCCAATTCTACCGGTGTCTCACGTCCAAAAAAGGACACCAAAACTCGAACTTTGGTTCGTTCTTCATCAATGTCATCCACAACGCCGATAAAATCTGCGAAAGGACCTTCAATGATACGCACTTTCTGCCCTGGTTTGAATGTCGCCCGAACCTGAGGAGCCGCCGCTTCCATACGCCGCAAAATCCCCTGCACAGCTTCGGAACGCAATGGTGTGGGAGTGTTTCCCATCCCTACGAAACCGGTAACCCCAGGGGTATTCCGCACAACGTACCAGGAATCGTCGGTGAGCGTCACTTGCACCATAATGTAACCGGGATACAGACAGCGCTCAGTGGTGCGCCGCTTACCATCACGGATTTCGATTTCCTCAATGGTAGGCACGACCACCTGAAAAATGAAGTCTTGCATTCCCATAGATTCAATGCGTTGTTCCAGATTATGTTTAACCTTATGCTCATAACCGGAGTAACAATGAATGATATACCAGGCGCGCGGATCTACTTCGTCAAATCCATCGCCGGACGCAAAAGGATCCGGCAGCACACCCGCACCACCATCGCCCTTATGGCTTTCCTTTTCTGGTGGTGTGACGACACCGGCCTCTCCTTCGATAAGCGTCGCTTCAAGTCCGAAGCGCTCGAAAATATTCTCGGAAGAAAGCTCTATATCAGGAAGAGGTTTAAATCCTTCATCATTCAAGGCATCAAATTCATCGGCCTCTTCGTCCAGAGCGAATTCTTCGTTCATAGAACGCCTAATCTCCTTCGCCTCGTCCGATCAAATAGGTTGCACCAACCAATGACAGACTTACCACCAATCCCAGAATAAGATAAAGAGGATCGCGGGCAACAATACCGGTCAGCATCCACCCAAAGAAAAAGTCAAGAATACCCAAAAAGATAGCCATTGCGGCAGTCACAATTAACACAATCCTGGTCATGGATAATCCCTGTTCCATGGTCGGCCAATTCACTTTCTTTAATTCGGCCCAGGTTTTGCGAAAATACACCACCACTGGGTTCTCTTTTTTTATCTGTTCAGCCACGGGACGCCTCCGCACGGTTTTGACATTTTAAGACACCGCCCGGTTGGGCGGTGTCTTTTCAATAAAAAGGCAGGTGAGGCAGGAATTGAACCCGCAACCTACGGTTTTGGAGACCGTTGCTCTGCCAATTGAGCTACTCACCTGCGTTGCAACTACTTCAAATCTCAAATACCTTTTCAGAGCCCACGAGCGGATTTGAACCGATGACCCCTTTCTTACCAAGAAAGTGCTCTACCGACTGAGCTACGTGGGCGAACAAGGTGGGCAGTGAGGGACTCGAACCCCCGGAGGCGTTTGCCAACTGATTTACAGTCAGTCTCCTTTGCCGCTCGGAACAACTGCCCATAGAGCCGACGGTGGGAATCGAACCCACAACCCTCCGCTTACAAGGCGGATGCTCAGCCTTTGAGCTACGTCGGCGTACTCGTGATTATAGCACACACAGGCGCAGGGTCAAGAGATTCCCTAACCGTTTGCGGTGGTAAGTATACACAACCCATGAAATTTGTCAACCGTCCGCAACCACGTTTTTTGGATCGGGTTGCAGCATAGATAGCTCATGCTACAATCCGCAAGTAGGTTAAGTTCATCTCAGTAAGGAGGCGCTATGTCTGAGAAAAATGATGACCCACGGGATCGAATACAATACCCCGAACCGACCAATCGGGCGAATATGCTCGTATCCGGGGTGCAGGATTTCTTGGGCCAGTTTCGCCTGGCCTGGAAATTGTTGGTGGATGGTCGCGTCCCTTCATTGACCAAGATTGTGCCATTGGCGACGGCGCTTTATATCCTGTCCCCTGTAGATATTTTGCCCGACGTGGCTTTGGGCCTGGGGCAATTGGATGATTTGGCCATTCTCCTGCTTGGCCTGCGATTTTTCATTGAACTCTGCCCGCCAGATTTAGTCGAAGAAATCAAGGCAGGCCATCTGTTGAAACGAGGAAATTGGACGCCTTCTGCCAGTAGCGGGCCGGTGATTGACCTGGAAGCTCGCGTGCCCGGCGACGACACCGATAAGGACAAGGAGAATCCCTTTGACACCTTTAATTGAGTGCGTGCCCAATTTCAGCGAGGGACGGCGCACCGAGGTGATCGCGACGATCGTTGGAGCCATGCGCGCGGTGCCGGAGGTGCGGGTGTTGGATGTGGAATCGGACGGCGATCACAACCGCTCGGTAGTCACGTTGATCGGCCCTCCCGCAGCGATACAAGAAGCTGCTTTTCAGGGAATTAAGATGGCGGCTCAGGTCATTGATCTGGATACTCACCGTGGCGAGCATCCACGATTGGGCGCAACCGATGTGGTGCCGTTTATTCCAATCCACGGCGTGCAAATGCAGGAGTGCATAGCGCTGGCCCGTGATCTGGGCCGGCGTGTAGGCGAGGAATTGGGAATCCCGGTCTATCTCTACGAACGGGCCGCGCTTCGCCCAGAACGTGAAAACCTCGAAGACGTGCGCCGGGGTGAATACGAACAGCTAAAGCAGGAAATCGGGCATAATCCGGCGCGCGATCCCGACTTTGGCCCATGCAAGCTAGGAAAGGCTGGGGCGACCATTATTGGCGCCCGGTCATACTTGATTGCCTTTAACGCATACCTCAATACCGATGACATTGCCATTGCGCGCAACATCGCCAGGGCCGTTCGTCACTCGAACGGCGGTTACCATTATCTCAAGGCTATGGGAATTTTGGTGGGCGGACAGGCGCAGGTTTCCATGAATTTCACCAATTCCCACGCCACGCCCCTTCATCGCGTCATCGAGACGGTGCGCTCTGAGGCGGCCCGATATGGCGCAGCGATCACGCATACAGAGTTGGTAGGATTGGCTCCCCAGGAAGCGCTGTTGGATGCCGCATGCTGGTACCTGCAATTGGATGGCTTTGAAGCAGACCGTCAACTCTTGGAAAACAAGCTGGCGGCTTTGGGCGAAGAGGCGCCGTGGGGATTTGTGGAGGCGGTGGCGGCCAACAGTCCCACACCCGGCGGAGGCGCCGTTGCAGCGTTGGCCGGCGCGCTGGCCTCAGCGTTGACCAGTATGGTAGGGCGATTGACGGTAGGAAAGAGCCGGTACACGAACGTCTGGAGTGAAATGGAAGCGGCGGTTCTCAGGTCAGAACAGCTGCGCGCGACTTTGACCGGACGAATTGCCGAAGACTCCGCTGCCTTTGATGCCGTGATGTTAGCCTATAAACTGCCCAAAGACACGCCGGCCCGTGAATCGGCGCTCCGGGCAGCTCTGACGCGCGCAGCAGAGGTTCCTCTCGCCACGGCCCGGGACGCCTTTCAAGTGATGGAGCTGGCAGCAGCAGTCGCCGAAAAGGGCAATCAAAATGCGATCAGCGATGCAGCAACCTCAGCCTGGATGGCAATGGCCGCCATTCAAAGCGCCGTATGGAACGTGCGCCTCAATGCCAACAACGCAGTCATCCCTGAAGAGCAACGAAGCATCTGGCTGGCTGAAGCGGAGCGGTTGGTTTCCCAGGCGCAAACGACGCTGGACAAAGTGCAAACGCTTGTCGCCCGGCGTAGTCAATCTTAAAATCTGGGAAGCAGAGGTTTGCAGGCGGGTTGCGTCGCCCCTTACTTCTCCCCTTTTGATTAAGCCAAAAAATCGCGGGCACATCATGGTATGTGCCCGCGAAATTTGTAAGCTATTCGGTGCAAACTCAGGCGGTTGTGCCTAATACTCGCTGTACATTGAGTACCAGATTCTGAATCGAGAAGGGTTTGGAGAGATAACCATCCGCCTGGGCCGATTCCAGGGCAAGTTCACGATCTATAATTTCCGAGCGAACCGAAACGATGATGACCGGAATATCCTTGAGCTCGGCGTCGGCCTGCATCTTCCAGTAAACTTCCCACCCGTTCATCCTGGGCATCATCAGGTCCAGCAAGACCAGATCCGGCTTGAGCGCCTGAATTTTTGCTAACCCTTCCAACCCATCATTGGCCCCGACCACCTCGATATCCAGTCGCGCCAGAACCAATTGGATGAAGTTGATGAATTCTGGCATGTCATCAATACATAAGACCAATTTTTTGTCCATCGTTTGACTCTTCTCTCTCATCAGCGATACCATAAAACCTGTATGTCTTTCCAACTATAAGGGTCATATTTTCAAACGCCTTCATTATAGCTGCATCATTTTTGAATTGAGTTTGAGAGTCAAATCCCGGTTTTCTGTATCTTCAAAAAAAAATCTGGGGTGGGGT
>DAOUFX010000352.1:0-6751 GCA_034429675.1 Anaerolineae bacterium
AGCCGGTACCCCGGCTCGAAAAAACACTCCCTTATTCCGGCTAACGGCTAAAAGCTAACAGCTAAACGCTATTTTCGGAGGAGTTTTGGCAACGCGATGGTAAAAGAAGTGGTTGAAGGTGTGTTGATTACAATCGTTTGCGTCGTTAACCTGCGTTTCCTTCACGATGCGTTTACCGCTTGGGCTTCGCCGGAAGGCTGGAAGTTTTTTGTTTGGGCCGCATTGCCCTTGCTGGCGCTGTTGACGGCGGTTTCGCTTTCGTTGTTGCGCGGTCTGGACAAGGCCGGGTTCCCCCGAATCTATCACGGTGCGCTGGTATGGCCGCTCTTGGGTATCCCTGTGTCGTTGCTGGTGATCGGAAAAATATTGACGCCGGTAGCTTTGGCGCTACCGGCGTTGATTGGGTTGGGATTATCGGGTCTGGGGATTGCCCAGGATTGGCGAGATTGGCGACGTTGGCGGAAGGCATCGCTGTTGCTCAATGTGATCTGGGCGGCGTGGGGATGTTGGCTTTTTAGCTTGCTCCGTTTATAGGTCTGCGCCCTTTTTCTTTCCTACCTCAATGCGTTGCCACGCGGCAACGACGCCCAACGTGAGGACGGCGGCGAGCGTCGCTTCGGGCAGGCCATTGGCGACGGCAATGCCGCCGAGGATGCGCCAATCCATTTTTGTGATCAGCCCATATACAGTGAGCACGAGTACGGTGTTAGTCATGCTTCCGGCAATGGCGGCGGTGACGATCGCCGGAACCTGCCAGCGCTTCAGGGCGCGATAAACCAGCCACGTCGCCGGGCCGATGAACAGGCGCGGTAAGACTGAAAGCAGCGGGTTGGTGAAGATAGCGTCGCCGGGTACACGCGGCGCGACGCCAGCCTGGATCATACTGGAAACCCCGAAGATTATTCCTATTCCTAATCCTACCCACGGGCCTTCAAGAATTGCGCCAATGATGACCGGGATGTGCATGTAGGTCAATGAAGCGCCGGAAACCCACGGGATGAATCCTAACGGTGGAAACCCGAACAACACCGAGATTGCGCCTAACGCGCCGGTAATGATAACTTTGCGGATGGTTTTGTTTTGCATGGTGGTTAATCCCCTCTTTGAAAATAGTCGAAAGTCAAAAGTCAGAAAGTCGAAAGTCCGTAGTTGTCTTTGATAGCCAGGGTAATGGTTTTTTTTGCGAGCAGGGGTACCCGCTCGCGAAAAAAACCTTTATGTCTCTGACATGTAGACCGCGATTTTCATCCAACCGCTCTTGCAATTTCCATTATACTTCAACTTGTCCGGGCGGCGGTTGGCATCCAGAGAGGTTTGCCGGTGGTATAATTTGACTGTGTCTGCATGGATGACTTTGAAGAAGGTTTCGTACGCATATCCCGTGCCCGGCGGCGTGCCGATTCCCGCTTTGCGCAGTTTATCGCTGAGCATTGACGAGGGCGAGTATGTCGCCGTGGTGGGAGCGAACGGCTCCGGCAAGTCCACGTTGGCGCGACACCTGAACGCACTGCTGATCCCAGACAGCGGGACGGTGCACGTCGCGGGGATGGACACGCACGAGGTCGCCCATCACCCGGAGATTCACCGGTTGGTGGGCATGGTTTTTCAGCGCCCTGAAGATCAGATTGTGGCGACGACAGCGCTTGAGGATGTCGCGTTTGGGCCGGAGAATCTGTCCTTGCCGCCCGCTGAGATTCGCGAGCGCGTGCGTGAGGCGCTTGAGTCCGTCGGCTTGTGGGAGGAGCGCGACCGTCCGCCGCACATGCTTTCGGCGGGACAGATGCAGCGGCTGGCGCTGGCCGGCGTGCTGGCGATGCGCCCGCGCTGCATCGTTTTCGACGAGGTCACGGCGATGCTGGATCCCGCCGGGCGGCGCGCCGTGCGCGGCTGGATGCAACGCCTCCATCGTGAGGGCATGACGGTCGTCACGATTACGCATTTTATGGAAGAAGCCGCCGAGGCGGAGCGTATCGTGGTGATGGAGCGAGGCCGTCCGGCCCTGGATGATTCCCCGGAGTCGGTTTTTGCCAACGCGGCGGGTTTGGCGGCGTTGGGCCTCGAATTGCCGCCTGTTGCGGCGCTGGCGCACGAGCTTCGCACGTTTTTCCCCGGGTTGTCTGCCTCACTGTTTTCGGTCACTGCCCTGGCCGATGGGCTGATTGGGGAGATGGCGCCCACTAACGGGCCATCTTCTGTCCAGATGGAATCTCCTGTTGCCGGCCCGCCCCCCTGGCTTTCTGACGATCCCGCGCCATTGCTTGACGTCTGCGGTCTGGGTCACGTCTATATGCAAAAGACGCCGCTGGCGCGGATGGCGCTTCACGACGTGACGCTTTCTGTGACCGAAGGCACGGTACACGGGTTGTTGGGCGCGACCGGATCGGGGAAATCCACGCTGATGCAACATCTCAACGGGCTGTTGCGCCCTCAGACCGGTTCGGTGCGGGTGGGGCCTTTCGATCTAAGCGCTCCTGATGTTGACTTACGCGCGGTGCGCCGTTTTGCCGGATTGAGTTTTCAGATGCCTGAAATGCAAATTTTCGAGCAGTACGTGGGTGACGAGATCGCTTACGGGCCGCGTCTGCTTGACTTGCCGCGCCCGGAGCTGCGGAAGCGTGTCTATTGGGCGATGACGCTGGTGGGACTGGATTTCGAGGCGTTCAAGGACCGGTTGACTTTTACTCTGAGCGGGGGAGAGCGCCGGAAGGTGGCGTTGGCGGCGACGTTGTCGTTACAGCCACGGGTGTTGTTGTTGGATGAGCCGACGGCAGGGCTGGATCCGGTTTCTCGCCGGGAGCTGTTGGAGCATTTGCGATCTTTTCAGGAAACCGGGATGACTTTGGTGCTTTCTTCTCATCAAATGGAAGATCTGGCGTTGTTGGCGCAGCGGATGACGGTTTTGGAACGCGGCGCCGCTGTGCTTTCCGGCGCGCCGGGCGATGTGTTTGCGCAGAGCGAGCGTTTGGCGGCGTTGGGGTTGGCATCTCCGGCAGCGGCGCAGATCGCGGAGGCGTTGCGCGCGCGCGGGCGATCCGTGCCCGCCGGTGTGGTGACGCGCGCCGCGCTGTTGGATTATCTGCGGGGTTGCGCGGCATGAGCCAGTTTGAGTTCCAGCGGTTTGTCATGGTCGGGCAGTACCTTCCCACCGGATCGTGGGTGCACCGTCTGGATCCACGTACACGGTTGGTGGGGGGATTGTTGCTTTTAGCGGCGATCACTGTGGCGCCGCGTCTGAGTGGCGTGGCTCTGGCGTTCTTTGCCCTCATCGGTGTGATTTACCTGGCGCGCGTTTCACCGGGCTATGCGCTGCGCGGTCTGCTTCCGCCGTTGCCGTTTGTGGGGTTGCTGGCGCTTTTGCAGGTGTTCCTGGGGCCGGCGCGCGCCGGCGGGTGGCTGGATTTCGGGCCGTTCCACGCATCGGCGGAGTCGTTGTTGGCGGGAATTGTGCTGGTGGTGCGGTTCGCGGCCTTGCTGTTGGCCCTCAGCCTGGTTTCGTTCACGCTTGCCACCGGTGAGCTTATTCGGGGCTTGACGTCGCTGCTCCGCCCGCTGGCGGCGCTGGGATTACCGACCTACGATTTTGTGTTGATGGTGCAGGTGGCCCTGCATTTTATGCCGTTGCTGGCGTATGAGACGGAACGCATCACCAAAGCACAGGCTTCGCGCGGCGCCGATTGGGGGACAGGTCGCGGCGGATTGCTGCGCCGCGCGCGACAGGTATTGCCGATGTTGATTCCGCTTTTCCTGACCACGTTGCACCGCGCCGAGACGATGGCGCTGGCGATGGAATCCCGCTGCTACCACAGCACCATGCGCACTTCTTTGATCACGCTGCATTTCCGCCGTTCCGATGTGGTCGCGTTGGCGGCGTCCGTGGGGGTGAGCGTGGCGATTGTGTTGTTCTAGGGTTGCGCCAGCGTCACGCCGAAGCGATCCAGCACCCGTTGGATCGGCGTGAAGATCGTCACCTGCTCCGATCCGGCAAAGAGCAAGCCCACCGCGCGCCGTTCCATGTCCACGATGCCGGAACCGGAATCGCCGGGGCTGCTCATCCGGCTGGTGAAAACCTGATCGGTGAAGCGCACGTTGCGCCCGCCGTACTCCACATTGATCGTCGCGTCAATCTGCGTGACGACCCCCTCGGTCAATCCGGTTGTCCGTCCCATCTTCTGCACTTTCATCCCCAGTTTCGGCTCGACAATGCCGATCGGCTGCCCGATTTCGAGGATGGGCAGGGCGAGCGACGCCGGATCGGCGGGGCGGGCTATGGCTGCGTCCATCACATTGGCGCCGGGAGTGAGCTTGATCGGTTCGAGGCGATGGGTGGAACCGGTCGTCTTGGCGAGAAAATTGAGGAAGGACGTGAGCGCGCTGGCAATTGAGCACTCGCCGGGTTTCTGGCCGAAGTCCAGCGGTTCGAAGGCTTCGAGGGTGGCGAAGAGATCGGCGGCGGTGCCGCCGTCCGCCGGTCCCGGCTGATAGATGGCGTCGCCGATCTTGGCGTCGTTGCAATTGGCGAGGACGTGGTTGTTGCTGAGGATGAACCGTTGCCCATTGCGTTCGACGACCAGGCCGAGGGTGCCGGCGGTGATATCGTGGTGGCCGATGGAGATGCCGGGTTGCGCCGGGCGGTAGCGCAGCCGGGGATTTTCGGGGTAGGCGCGAATGCGCCCGGTTTCCACCACGTCGGTGATTAAGCCCTGGAAGAATTTGGGGATGAGGTCTTGCTCGGCGAGCTGTTCGATGGGTAGCTTCTGGGTCACAGAGATGATCAAGCTGAGTTGGTCGGTGGCCTGACCTTCGCTGTTTTTGTATCCAATTCCCACGCCGATGACGTTGCGCCGCTGGAAAAAGTCGGGAATCGCCTGCTGCGAGACTTGCCGTACCTGGGATAAGATTTGTTGGGTCATAGAACCTCCGGGAGGGTTACGAATAGCAAATAGCAAATAGCAAATAGCAAATAGCAAATTGGCAGATCAGGCGGATTTTGCTTTTTGGGTGTCGTGGATGTGGATTTCGCCGACGACCTGGACTTGTACGCGTATGCCGTCCAGCGTTTTGGGGATGCGGTCTCTGGCGGCGAGTTGTTCCAGAGGGACTTTGTGGGTCACGCCGACGACTACGGTGATTTCCTGGACGGGATCATTGTCCTGTGTGTGCTCGCCGATGCCAACGCTGACGACGTTGGCTTTTTTGAGCAGGGTTTGCTCGTATTTCTTTTTGATGGCGCGCACTTTTGCCAGTTCGGGGTGCATTTTCTTTTCTCCTTGAATGCCTGGCCGGCGTAAGGCCAGGAGCGCCAGGAGCAGAAATCCGCCGGCGCACATCCAGAATCCCCCTCCGGCGCGGATCGGGGCGGCGTGGAGGATTTGCAGCGCCGGGCGCAGGCGATTGAACGTGAGGATGCCCGGAATGAGGGTGAAGGCAAACCACGCCGGGGCGATCCAGCGGCGCGCGGCGCGCAGGACGGGCGCCAGCCATGCCAACAGCGGCGCGCCGATCAGGGCGGCGATTCCCCACCAGAAGGGTATGTTCCAGCCGGGCGTATGCCACGCCGTGACGATGTACGGGTAGGGTGGGAGAGTCGCGACGGCCAGCGCCATTCCCATCAGCGCGCCGGCGGCGCGCCAGGGCCAGCGTGTTTCGGCCAGGATGAACGGCAATCCCAATGCCAGACCTATAAGCGGCAAGCGTAACGTGTAGAGATTGACCGTCAGCGCGCCGGTTTCGATCTCAGGCAGCGGTCGCAGCACGTCGAAGAGATCGTAGGCATTCCATGCCAGCGCGGCGCTTGGATGTGCGATCCACGGGCCGAAATATCCCACCAGGGCGATTCCCCAGGCGATCAGGCTGATGGCGGGTAGTGTAAACTTTTTAGCCTGCAAGATTCCCTCACGGGACAGATAATGTGACGTTATCGAATGCCACGGTGGTCGTCCCACCGCCGGAGACGGCGTCGGCAAAAATTGCTACCTGCCCGGCCTCGTCCAACGTGTCGTCCCTGGCCGTTGCGATCAGTTCTCCGTTGACGCTCAAGGTCAGTTGGTCGTCCTGGCAGGTGGCTTCCAACCGATTCGTGGTTTTACCGCTGTGGATGGCCGCGCTGGCGCCGGGGCCCATCAAGGGCAGGGCCGCGTCATTGACGACTCGTTGGATAAGATAGTAGCCATCGGCGCTGATGGCCAGCAGATAGTAATTGGATTCGTCTTGCTGGCGACAGATCACGCCCATCCAATTGTTCATCGAACCTTGAACGTGGCGGACCGTGAGCGACATCTGTATGTCCCTATACTCCTGCCCGACGAGCGGCGAATAGACTGCGATATCTTTCCCCTTGTCTTCAAGGAAGAATTCCTCATTTTGGACGTATGCCGCGCCGGTTTCGATGTCGAATCGCGCCCAGCCGGAATTGGAGCGGTCGAAATCATCGAAGAGAAATTGGGATGACGGTGTAGCCGAGGGAATGGGCGGCGTCTCGGCTGTGGGAGTCGCGCTGCAAGCTGCCAAAAGAAGCATCATTCCTAGAGTCAGGTATTTGTATGATCGGTTGGAGGTGTCCATTTCGCTCCCCAAAAACTAGTTTACCGTCCATTGTATATCATCTTTTCGTTGTGGCGAACGCCCGCCCGGTGGCTTTATGTGTGCCGGTATTTGCTCGCCATTGGTTTCCTGAGTAAAATTACAGAGGTTCCCAGGCAGGCCAAGAAATAAAGGTAAGTGTTTTCGCAGGCGGAGCCCCGCCTGCGAAAAA
>DAOUFX010000353.1:0-2998 GCA_034429675.1 Anaerolineae bacterium
CGTCTCTACGAAAATACGGATTCTCCCCCATCTCGAAATGCGCCTTAGAACGCGAGAGGTTTGACAGACCCTTCGCTTATGCTACCATAGTTGCCAAAGATATGAACCCAGTAGGTGAGAAATCTCACCTATATTCTTTTATCATAGTGTGAATAAGGTTGTAAAGGTTATGGAAAAGTTACAAATCATTCCGTTAGGCGGTCTGGGCGAAGTCGGCAAAAATATGCTGGTTCTCGAATACGGCCGCAATATTCTGGTGGTGGATGCCGGCATCATGTTCCCCGAAAGTGACATGCCCGGTGTGGATTACATCATCCCCGATTACAAATACCTGCGCGGCAAAGAGGATCGCATCCGCGGCATCATCATCACCCACGGCCACGAAGATCACATCGGCGCACTCCCGCATCTGCTTCAGGAGTTCAACGCGCCGGTGTACGCCACCAAGTTGACGCGCGGTCTCATCGAGGTGAAGCTATCCGCCACCTTGAAAAAACGCACCAAGTTGCAGACGATAGAACCCGGCGACGTCGTGCGGCTGGGCCCGTTCACCGTCGAGCCCTATCATGTCTGTCATAGCATCCCTGACGCGGTGGGCCTGGGGATCGAGACGCCAGTAGGGTTGGTCATTCACAGCGGCGACTTCAAAATGGACCATACCCCGGTAGATGGCTGGCCGACCGACATCGCCAAGCTGGCGGAATTCAGCCAGCGCGGGGTGCTGGCCTTGCTGGCGGACAGCACGAACTCCGATCATCCCGGCGTCACGCTCTCCGAACAAACCCTGACGACAGCGCTCGAAGATGTTTTCCGCGCCGCGAAGGGCCGCATTCTGGTGGCGACGTTTGCCTCATTGATTTCACGTATCCAGCAAGTGATGGAGGTCGCGCAGCGTTTTGGGCGCAAAGTGGCCGTCGCCGGCGCCACGATGGTCAAAAACATCAAGATGGCGCGTAAGCTCGGCTACCTCGATTTTTCGGACGATCTGGTATTGTCGCTGGAAAACATCCACAAACTCCCGCCGCAGCAGGTGACCATCCTGGCGACCGGGTCTCAGGGCGAGCCGCGCTCGATCCTGGGCCGCCTGGCGCTGGGACACCATCCCTCCTTGCGCGTCACGCCCGGCGACACGGTGGTTCTCTCGTCTCACACGATCCCCGGCAATGAAGAAACGGTACATCGCGTCATCAACCGGCTGTTTCAGCGGGGCGCCAACGTCGTCTACCATCCGATTGCACCGGTGCACGTTTCCGGTCACGCCAGCCAGGAAGAGCAGAAGATGCTTCTCAGCATTCTGCGCCCCAAGTTCTTCGTGCCGGTTCACGGTGAACTGCGACACCTCAAGCAACACGCTGCCCTGGCGATGGAAGTGGGAATTCCCAAGCAGAACATTGCGACGGTCGAGAACGGCTACATCCTGCGGTTTACCTCCGACAAGATGGAAATCGGCGAGCGCGTGCCGGGCGGCTATGTCTTCGTGGATGGCGGTTGGGTGGGTGACGCCGTTAGCGGTCAGATCATTCACGACCGTGAGGTTTTGGCGGCCACCGGTGTGCTCAGCGTGGTTTTCTCGTACAGCAAGCAGGGCGGCGCCCTGATCGGTGAGCCGCGCATCACCGCGCGCGGCGTGGCCTCCGACGACGTGATCACCGCTTTGCAGGAAGAGATCAAGCCGGTGGTGCGCAACACAGTGCAGCGGTTACCGGCCAACGCCCCGGCGCAAGAAGTCGAGATGGTCGTGCGCCGCGCCGTTTCCGATCTGTTCTATCAGAATTCGCAAAACCGTCCTGAGATTATCGTCGTGGCCATCCCTATCTGATGGCTCACGTCCTTTTTGTTTACAAGCAGTTCCCGGGCCCGGCGGTGGGGCATGCGGGTGGTGAGGCGCTTTTTGGGCTGATGCAAGGTCTGCATCAACGTGGACACCGTCTGACGCTCGTGGCGCGTATTCTCGAAGCCGAGAGAGCCCAATTGCCAGCCGTTCAGGCATTGTGCGATGCCGTCATTACCGTGCCGCATCATCGCGACGTACCCGGCTCACGTCCGTTAGCCGTAGCGCGGAGCTATCTGGCTTTGCGGCGCGCCGTCCAACAGACCTTGCGGGCCGCCCGCCCTGACTTTGTCCACGTCGAAACAACTCAGACGGCATTGATTCTATCGGGGATGAAGCTGCCGCCGGCTTCGTTTCGCACGCAAGACATCAACTGGTTCCTCCAGACCCAGCGTCGCCGACATCTGCGTGGGTGGCCCGCTCTCGTTGCGCGTGGGCTGGAGCTGATCTTTCGCTGGCTGGAGCCGTTGATCTGGCGGAAGTACGACGTATTGCTCGCAATTTCGGAGGGAGACCGACAATTGATGACACCACACAAAGCGAATAAGCCGCTGCTCATTGTGCCGTTAGCCCCTGCGTTGACCGTGCGCGACCGCCCGGCTCCGGCCGTTGCCGGCGGGCCGGTGCTGCTTTTCGTCGGCGCCATGGCGCGCGATCATAACATCAGCGCCGTCAACTGGTTTTTGAACGGCGTCTGGCCGCGCATCCATGCCGCCGTCCCGCAAGCGCGCTTCTACATCGTTGGGGGCGCTCCCCCCGACGAGATTCGCGCCGCGGCGGATGGGACATCGGTCTTCGTCACGGGGTACGTGGCGGATCTGGCCCCGTGGTACGCGGCCGCCGATGTATTCGTGGCGCCCTTGTTGGTTGCAGGGGGCCTGCTCCAAAAAGTGGTGGATGCCATGGCGATGGGAGTGCCGGTGGTGGCCACATCGGTGAGCAACCACGGCCTTTGCGCCAGGCCGGGCGAGCATCTGCTGACAGCAGACACGCCCGAAGCATTTGCCGCCGCCGTCTTGGAATTGTTGCGCAACGACGACGATCGCTCGCGTTTGGGCGCTGCCGGTCGCCGTTTTATTGACGATCACTACGACCTCGAAACCGCGCTCGATCGCTGGGAACAGGTGTTTTTGATGTAAGGGCGGGTTTGCGCGGGTGTCGCCGCCC
>DAOUFX010000354.1:0-1731 GCA_034429675.1 Anaerolineae bacterium
GGGGTACCGTGTGCGAAAAACACCTTCCTTTTATCCTCTGCCATCGCATTGCGATTTTCATCCAACCGCTGGTGAACCGCAGGTTGATCAGGAAATTGACGTCACGAAGCGCCGTCCGTCGCGTTTGCAGATTTCGGCCACGATCCGCCGGCCCATCGCGGCGACGTTGGGCAACCCCAGGCCGCCCGCCCATTGGCCGACCATGTAGAAATTCGACAGCCCCGGCAGGGTTTTGCTGACGCCTTTGCCTGACAACATATCCACGATGCTCTGGCCGGGCACTCCCCACGCCTGATAGCCCATAAAACTGCCGGTGAAGCGCTCGGTGGTCAGCGGCGTCGCCACGTCCGTCACTTCCACCTGCGCGCGCAGTCCGGGGAAGCGCCGGTCGAGGCAAGCGATGACCGTCTCGGCCACGCGCTCTTTCTCGGCGCGGTACTCGTCCGGCGACAGCGCCTTCCAGTAGTCGTAAGATGTCATCGCCACGACCTGCACCGCCGTCTTGCCCTCCGGCGCCGTCTCCGGCGCAAAGTTGAAGAACTCGATGTCCAGCCGGTCGCAGGTCTGCCCGGCGATCTCCACCGGCTCCGGCAGCCACAGCACCAGCATGTGCGGCTCGGCGGAGAAGTCGCGCGCAATTCCCAACGAGATGTGCAGCGCCATTTCCTGCTGTTGGGGAACGGCGTCATAGAACTTGCGGATCAAGTCGGTGGTGTAGCGACCTTCCAGCATCTCGAAGATCGTCGCGTGGCCGTCGGCATTGGAGATCACGAGGTCCGCCCGCTGTTCCGTCCCATCGCTCAGACGCACGCCGACGGCGTGATCGTTTTCGACTAAAATCTTGTCCACTTTGGCGCGGTAGTGAATCGCGCCGCCCAGGTCGGTGTAGCGTTGCGCGATCGAGCGCGCGAATTCCAGCGAGCCGCCCTGCGGCCAGCCGAAATTGCGCGTGGCGCAGCCGCCGAGGAACGTCAGCGTGAGCAGCACCGGGATGTCGGAGAAATCGTACTGGATCATCCCCATGGCGCGGCGCAAAAACGGATCGTTGAAGCGCGCGCCGAACTGTTCCAGGGTCAGCGGCCCCCATTTGCGCAGCTGGCCCAGATAGGGCAGCGCCCCGGCCATTTCCCACGGTTTCGCCAACACCAGGTCCAGCATCGGAAATCCCTTGAAACGCCAGACGGCGTTCATGAATTCATCAATCGCGGCGCTGTCGCCGGGAGCCAGCTCGCGCATGTGCGATTCGAGCCGGTCGAGGTCGGTGTAGACGATAAAGCGCCGGCCCTCGCTGTTCTCGACGCCGATGAGGTCGTCGGGGAAATACATGGCGCGCGGCATCGCGCCCAGTTCCTGCCACATCTTGTAGATGCGCATGCCGGGCAGGCAACCGGCCAGGTGGTGCATACAGCCGTCGAAGGTGTAGCCTTTGCGCTTCCACCCGGTGCAGACGCCGCCGGGGGTGGTGTGCATCTCGAAGATCTGCGTGCGGTAGCCGTTCATTTGGGCGTAGCATCCCGCCGCCAACCCGCCGATGCCCGCGCCAATGATGATGATGGATTTTTCTGCCATAAGTTTTCTCCTCGTTGCCGTGAATGCGGCAGCCGTTATGATTGTATCCAATTAGGGGGTGAAGGCAACCAAAATTCCGGGGGTGCATTTCGAGATGGGGGAAAATCCGTATTTTCGTAGAGACGCAAAATTTTGCGTCTTCTTCTGCGCGGAGAAAGACGC
>DAOUFX010000355.1:0-9208 GCA_034429675.1 Anaerolineae bacterium
GGGGTACCGTGTGCGAAAAACACCCCCCTTTACCCTGGCCGGCGAAGGCAACTCCGAACTTTTGACTTTCAACTATTTTCAGAGGAGGATCAGTATGGAGAATTCAACCCGGGAGTCACTCGGCCAGCGAATGGGCCGATTCGGCGCTTTGGTAGCCATTGTCAGCGTGCTGGCGGTGATCATCATCGCGACACAACGCTTGAGCCAGGATTCACTGGCGCTGCTTATCGGTTTGAGCTGTGGGATGGGCACGATGCTCCCCACCCTGGGGTTGGGATACTACATCCTGCGCCGCGAAACCTCCCGCCAGATTCCCGCCGAGCGCCAGCAAACGCCTGCCGCGATCCCGCCGGTCATTGTCGTCACCCCATCAATGCTGCCGGGATACAACCACACCCCACAACGCCCGGCCTACATCGAAGTAGAACCGCTGGGGCAGAGCGCTGGTGGGCAGCGCACCTTTACCATTGTAGGGGGAGAGGAGTAGAGACAAAACGGGTTATTGCTGCTTCAACACAATCAACGTCAAATCGTCGTACACGACACACTTGCCAATGTGCCGGCGGATGTCGTCAACGATCGCTTGCTTGATCTCCTCCGCCGTTCCCAACAGCCAGCTGCGGCGAACGACCTCGCACAAGCGGTCGAGCCCATAATACACGCCGTTTGCATCTTGCGACTCGGTAATGCCATCGGAATACAACACCACCCCATCGCCCGGCTGCAAATTGACGGACAGTTCCGACACGAACTGAGCAATCCCCATTTCCAATCCGATCGGAACACCCAGGTCCAACGTATCCATCAACTCAATTCGACCATCACGGCGCGCCACAATCAGCTGCTCGTGCTGTCCGCTCAAGCGCAATTGACCCTTGTCGTAATCCAACAACAACAACGTCAGACTCTTATTGGCATTCATGCGCTTGATATTACCGAGCAAAGTCTGGTTGAGTACGCTCAAGAAACGCACCGGATCCTGCTCTTCACTGGTCAGCAACGTGCGCACCGCCGTTTGCAACATCACCATAATCACACCACTTTCCAACCCGTGCCCGGTCACATCGCCAATACCGATTTTGATGCGGCCATCGTGCAGCAAAACATCATAATAATCGCCGCCGACTTCCTCTGCCGGCTCCATAAACCCGGCGATATCCAATCCCTGAATATCCTGCAACTCTTCTACAGTAGGCAACAACATCTGCTGCAACTTGCGCGTCACATCCAACTCTGCGCTCATTCGCAAATTTTCCGCCTCCAGACATTGAGAGAGGGCGCGAATTTCACCATTCGCCTGCTCCAGCTCCTCAAACAATCCCGCATTTTGCAATGCTACGGCAATCTGGCCCGCAAGCGTACTCTGAATTCGAATATCATCCACCCTAAAGTAATCCTCTTGCGCAGCAAGCAAATCCAAAACCCCCAACACCACATCGCCCGCAATCAAGGGCACGGCCAATTCGGAGCGCGCCTCCGGCAATAATAGATTGGGCAACGAGACTGCGGACACTGGCATGTGGTTAAAGATTTCTCCCTTTCGCGTGCGCGCCACACGCGCCGCCAACGAGTGTTCGTTATCCAGAGCGACGCGCCACCCTTCAGCGACCATACGCCGCCCGATCTCCCCGGCGCCTGCGGTCAATACTAACGTCTTGCTGGATTCGTCGAGGAGATAAAGATGAGCCTGGTAGAGATCAAAGCGTGTTTTCATGCGATCTACCAACTGTTGCAATAAGTCGGTTTTGTCTAAAATGGTCGAGACGTTCGTACTGATCTCCGCCACCGTCTGAAGCTGGCGCGCCTGCCGGCTCAGCATTGCCTGTGCTTGCTTCAAAGGAGTAATATCGTGAGAAATGCCAAACGTTCCTACCACAACCCCATGTTCATCACGCAACGGCATCTTCGTGGTAAGCGACCAGCGCCCCCCCATATCCGGCTCCTCCAAATTCAACAACGCCTCGCCGCTACGCAAAATCTCTTGTTCCAGCTCGTATTTTGGCCGCGCCGTTTCCTCAGCGAAAAAGTCAAAGTCCGTCTTGCCGATCACTTCATGGGGGCCACCTAACCCAAAACGTTCGGCAAAGGCGGGATTGACCTGAATGAAACGGCTTTGCACATCTTTGAAATAGATGGAATCCGGTACATTGTTCATAAATGTATCCAGGATATATTTCTGCCGCGCGATTTCCACAGAATCCTCGCGGACCCGCCGCACCAGCAAAGCCCCTTTCAAGGCGCTGCTGATCAGCATCGCCAAAGCCTCATAGATTTTCCCTTTGCGCGAACTATTTTCGAACAATACGAATCCAATCTGTTCAACATGGAAACGCAATGGCGCCAACACCCAACTTCGTCCTGACGCGGCATCTGTCGCGCCCGACCATAAATCAGACGGCAAAATCTGACGTGTCGGGAACCGCACTCCCTCCGAATCCAAAGCAACCCGTCCGTCGGCATCATAAGCCAGCATAAGCCGTGACCACTCGGGCGCCTGGTCGGGGTAGTGATAAATTTGAGGGTTTTCGTAGAACGCCAAATAACAACCGGGGATACCCTGATGCGGCAATCGGGCCGCGATGGTGTCCAGTAACGTCGGGACATCCAACGTTGTGATCAGAGAAAGACTTAACTCTTGAAACGCATTATCCTCTTGAGCGGCGCGAAAACTTCGCGCCATTTGCATGCGTTCGGCGATCCGGCCGATCAGTACCTGCGCTTGTTGGAAAGCATCCTCTGCCCGGCACAGGGCTGCGACGTCGTCCTGAAAGCGAGGTAGAATTTGATGCCGCAGCGCCGAGACAATTCTGTGCCAATGAGTCATCTCCGGCAATTCTCCGGCCGTGCGGTGCAACGCATCGGCCAAAGCCGCCAACACTTGCCCGGTCAAATCGGCGCGGGACAGCGCAAGGATAAGCTGCCCGACCAATGGCGCGATCTCACGACGCAAATCCTCCTCGTCGTCAGCGCATGCCGCAGCAACCAACGAAGACACAACTACAGCGCGATCAAAGGCAGTGACCGGCAAAGAGACATCGCGAACGGGCAGACTCCCGGTTGTAACCGCAGCGACATAAGCGTCGGGACAGCCGCAAGACTGCCGCACCACCAGACGCGCCGGCACATTGACCACGGCAGGAACCGGCTCGCCGGCGATACTCGCAATCAACGTCTCTGCTGCGGTGTACCCCAGCTCATAGAAAGGAGCCTTGACGGTGGTCAGGGGAGGCGTCAGAACACGACTTTCATAAGCGTCGTCAAAACCGACAACGGCCACCTGTTCGGGAACGTGAATACCGCGTTCCTGAAGTTTGCGTTGCGCCTGATAGGCAATATCGTCCGAAACGCCGACAATGGCTTCCACGCCACGGGCAAGCGCGTTGTCTATGTAGCGATCCAACGTTTGCGCTTCAACTCTGCCCCACGTCAATTCATGGAGCTCAAACCACGGTCGGGCCAGGGTTGGGTCAATGGGCGCCCCATAAGCCGCCATGGCATCCTCATAGGCGCGATAACGTTCCCGAAACCCCGCATGATGCTCCATCATTCCCATATAACCGATTTTCCGATACCCGTGCACGCCCAACAAATGCTCGACCACTTCATACATACCCCGATAATTCTCATAGAGCACACAGGGGGAGCCGGGGAGGCAATCTTCCATCGTGACCATGGGGAGACCATAGCGCGCGCAAAACGCTTCAATTTCCGCTTCGGTAAGAAGCGCCACCAATCCGGCTTTCCAAAAGACCAGTCCATCCAACCGGCCTCCCCTGCCAAGGTCGTAAACAATGTTGGTGGGATGATCAACGCCAATATCCTCCCCGATAAACGTTATCACATTAACGTCGTGCTTGCGAGCCGCATCCACCGCCCCCAGCCAAGCCCCCATAGCCCAGTCCTCATCTATGTTCATTTCGAAGAAGCCAATCGTTGGACGGTTTTTATGTTTGGTAGTCAGCAGCGAGGCGGATTCAACAGTTTTGTCATTCATGGTCAGCTCCAGACACTATGAATAATCAGTTTCAAAAATGATGAAAATGGCCAAATCGGGCGTTTATTGTCACCATCAACAATCCCATAGCCCAATTATAGCGCCGTTCCTTTTATAAAGCACGAAAGGTAGAAAAGCATCTCACTCCAATTTGGTGTTTTCGGGTTTGCAGTTATACTCATAAAAGTCTCAGGCCATAGGCATCCAAAATCTCAATATGACTGAAATACACGCTGTGGCGCATTTCAGTCAGCAGGAAAACTTAATGACAGCCATTGTAGAAATAAAGAACCTATGCAAAACCTATCGCAAGAATAAGCCAAAGGCAGTGGATCATCTCTCGCTGGACATCGAAAAAGGGGCGATTTATGCGTTCATCGGCCCGAATGGCGCCGGGAAAACCACGACCATCCGTATTTTGACCACCCTCCTCCAGCCGGACAGCGGAGAGGTGCGCGTCGGCGGGTATGATGTAAAAAAGCAGCCGCACGATGTGCGCCGTGTGCTTGGCTACATTCCTGATGAATTCGGGCTGTACGGTGAGATGCTGGTCTATGAATATCTGGAATTCTTCGCCGGGTGTTACCGCATTCCCCCGGCGCAACGCCCGAAAATCGCCAATGATCTATTGGAACTGGTCGGGTTGGCCCACCGACGAGACGACGAGGTTCACGGGCTCTCACGCGGTATGCGCCAGCGCCTGGGACTGGCGCGAGCGCTGGTCCACGATCCTGGCGTCATCGTCGCCGATGAACCGGCGGCCGGACTGGATCCGCGAGCGCGCGTCGAATTAAGAGAGATATTCCGTGTTTTGCAGGAGATGGGAAAGACGATTTTCCTTTCGTCGCATGTGCTCCGCGAGTTGGACGACGTCGCAACCCATATGGGCATCCTCGAACAGGGCAAGCTGGTAGCATCGGGGCCGGTGGACAGCATCCGCGCCCGGCTACGCCCCCATCGCCGGGTACGTATCACTTTCCTCGGCCCCGCCGACGACGCGCAAGTCTGGCTTGGCGGGCAATCCGACATTCTCAACGTGGAAATCGCCAACGGCAACGGCGGCGAGAAAGCCCCCACGCTCCTCGTCACCCTGGCCGGTGAGACCGAAGAAGCCGTCGCCCAACTGCTGGCCCGACTAATCGGCGCCGGCTTTGCCGTGTTGGGCTACAAGGAAGAACAGGACACGCTTGAGAGCATGTTCCTGAATCTGACGCAAGGTATCGTCTCATAGTATTCCATGCACGCGGCGCTCTACCTCCACATCCCCTTCTGTCTGCGACGTTGCGCCTATTGCGACTTCAACACCTACGCCGATCTCCTCGACCTTCGCCCGGCCTACGCCGACGCTGTCCAACGCGAAATCCGCCAGATGGCCGGACGCTATCCCGAAATCACCCTGACCTCCATCTACTTTGGTGGAGGGACGCCCTCCTTGCTGGCCCCTGATTTGATTCCCGACATTCTCCACACCATCCGACAATCCTTCCCTCTGCTCCCTGACGCCGAAATCACACTGGAAGCCAATCCCGGCACGGTCAATGAGCGCACATTCGCAACGCTTCGTGACGCAGGCATCCAACGACTCAGCTTTGGCGTGCAATCGGCCCACAATGACGAACTGCAATTGCTTGGCCGCATTCACACCTGGGAAGACGCTATCGCCGCTGTTGCTGTGGCCCGGCGCAGCGGGTTCGACAACATCAGTCTGGATTTGATGTTTGGATTGCCCCGGCAGACTCTGCGCCAGTGGGAACAAACGCTCGATCAAGCCCTCGACCTTGATCCCCAGCATCTATCTCTGTACGCCCTGACCGTGGAGTCCGGGACGCCGCTGGCGGACGCCCTCGACGCGGGGCAATATCCGGCGCCAGACCCGGACTTGAGCGCGGACATGTACGAGGCCGCGTCGGCGCGCCTGTGGACGGCGGGATTCTGGCAATACGAGATCTCCAACTGGGCAAAGGGAACGGCGCCTGCGACCGAGATTTGGGCGCTGCCGCCCCAGGGAGTCACTGAAAAGATCGGTCCGTGGGTTTGCCGTCACAACCTGGTGTACTGGCGCAATCAGCCGTGGCTCGGAGCAGGAGCAGGGGCGCATTCCTGGTTTGGCAAGCATCGCTGGAATAACCTGCTTCATCCCAGAGACTACATCGCCGCGACCCAGGCCGGAATTGCGTTGACGCAGCAAGACGAGGCCATCTCCGCCTTGCTGGAACAAGGTGAAACCATGATGATGGGATTGCGGCTCGCAGAAGGGGTCAGCAATGCACATTTTCGCCAGAACTTCGGGCGTGATCTCGACGAACGATACGGGCCAATCCTGGAGCAACTCCACGCCGCCGGCCTGGTGGAATGGAACGGGGAACGAGCACGACTCAGTGCCAGGGGGCGGCTTTTGGGGAACCATGTCTTTGGAGCATTCCTCCCCTAAAAACAAAGCCGGGAAAGCAATGCTTTCCCGGCCCAATTTGTATCTGCAATTTCAGTGATAGAGAACGCCCGCAACTGATGCCGGCAAGGCTCCCGCCCGTTGCCGCGCCGCCGCGCGAATCTCGCGCACCAACTCCCCGGTATTGAGTGTCTTGAGCAGATAGCGTGTCGCTCCCAAACGCCGGGTCTCATCCTCTTCCTGGCTATCCGGGTACGTCGTCAACACCAAAATGGCCGCTTGTGGCGAACGATCGCACAGCACACGCAACGTCTCAAGCCCACCGGGCGCCTTAGTCTCCAACAAAATTACATCAGGATGCACCAATTGGGCCTTGCGAGCGGCCTCGCCATAATCGCTGGTACTACCGACAATTTCCAGTCCTACCGCAGACTGAAGGCGGGTTTCCAACGCGATGCGCACCAAATCATAATGATCCACAATCATAATCCTAACCATACCCACAGTATAAATCACGCACCCAAAACGAAAAGTGCCATAAAACACTTATGAACAAGATAGGTGACCACAAAATTGATAAGTCCACTCTGAAATTTTTGACTTTGTTCTAAAATCGGTTACAATCTGGCAGTACATTATTCCGAGTCGCTTCGACGGCCTACGGGCCGTTTTTTATATCCAAAAAAAGAAGTACGGGGAGGAATTTGTCTACATGAAAGAATATACCACGCAACAAATCCGCAACATCGCACTAATCGGGCATGGTGGATCAGGTAAAACAACTTTGACCGAAGCAATGCTCTTCACCAGCAAGGCCACCAGCCGGCGGGGGACCGTCGAAGACGGCACCACCGTCTCCGATTTTGACGATGAAGAAATCCGCCGCCACATTTCACTGAGCACCGCCCTGGCGCCCATCGAGTGGAAAGGGTACAAACTCAATTTCCTCGACACACCCGGGTACACCGACTTTGTCGGCGAGGTCAAGAGCGCTTTGCGTGTCGCAGACCTGGCGCTGGTGGTCATTGACGCGGCAGCCGGAGTTGAAGTGGGAACCGAACTGACCTGGGGATATGCCGATGAGGAAAAACTGCCGCGGGCCGTCCTGATCAACAAGATGGACCGGGAAAATGCCAATTTCGACAAAGCGCTGAACTCGCTTCAGGAGCACTTCCCCGATGCAAAATTCCTGCCGTTGATGCTGCCAGTGGGAGCGCAGGCCGACTACAAAGGGGTCGTCAATTTGCTGGACAAGAAAGCCTATCTGGGCGACAAAGGTGAGGCGACCGCCATTCCCGGCAACCTGACGGATCAGGCTAACGAGATGTACGTCGGCATCGTCGAAGCCGCCGTTGAGGCCGACGAGACTCTGATGGAAAAGTATTTCGCCGACGAGGCACTCACCGCAGACGAAGTCTCCAACGGCTTGCGCCAGGTCATTGCGGCGGGCAGTTATGTCCCGGTTTTGGTCGCCGCCGGCAACAATGCGTCGGTCAGCCTCGCTCCGCTTATGGACATGTTACCGCAAATTGCTCCGGCGCCTGACGCGCGCACGTTTACCGCCGAGGGCCCGGCCGGCGCAGAAGTACTCAAAGTCAGTGACGCGTCGCCTTTGGCGCTGCTAGTTTTCAAGACCGCCGCCGATGCCTACGTCGGCAAACTGACCTACTTCCGCATTTACGGCGGCAGTGTTGATTCGGGCGACACTGTTTATAACACGCGAGCCAGCACAGACGAGCGGCTGGGCCAGACCTACGTGATGCGCGGGAAGGAACAATTGCCGATCGAGAAACTGCACGCAGGCGACATCGCCGGCGTAGCAAAAATGAGCGAAGCGTTGACGGGGGATACGCTGTGCGCCAAAGACCACAAGCTCACCATGCGCGGGCCGATCTTCCCCACCCCGCTGTACAGTGTCGCGATCAACCCCAAGACCAAAGCAGACACGGCCAAGATGGGCTCCACGCTGACGCGCATCTGCGAAGAAGACCCCACCCTCCGCTGGCACCAGGAGCCGACGACTCGGGAAACGGTGTTGGCAGGTATGGGAGATGCGCACGTGGATACCGCAGTGCGTCGCGCCCAGGGGCGATTCAATGTCGGGTTGGAGGCTAAAACGCCCAAAGTTCCCTACAAAGAAACCGTCACAGGCGCCGGCACGGCGCAGTACCGCCACAAGAAACAAACCGGCGGCGCCGGCCAATTCGCCGAAGTCCACATGCGGATCGAACCGAAAGAACGCGACAGCGGGTTTGAATACATCTGGGAAGTCTTCGGTGGCCGGATTTCGTCATCCTTCCAGCCCTCCATCGAAAAAGGAATCAAATCGGTCATTACGCAGGGTGTGCTCGCCGGATACCCTATCGTGGACGTGTTGGTTGCCGTCACCGACGGTAAGGAACACCCGGTAGACTCCAAAGACATCGCCTTCCAAATTGCCGGGCGAGAATGCTTCAAGCTGGTGTTCCAGGCGGCCAAGCCGGTGCTCCTTGAGCCGATTTACATCTTCACGATCACCGTGCCGGACGAATTCGCCGGCGCCGTGATGTCCGATCTCAACACCCGCCGGGCGCGCGTACAGGGGATCGAGCAACTGCCGCACAGAGCCGTCATCACGGCGCAGGCGCCACTGGCAGAAATGCAGCAGTACGCGACGAACCTGCGGGCGATCACCCAAGGCCGCGGTATCTACGCAATGGAAGAATCCCACTACGACGTTGTGCCTGCGCATATGGTGGCAAATATCATGGCACAAGCCAGGACCGAGAGCGAAGAGAAAGAATAATCACAATGCAGAAAACGGGGCCGGTATAAAACCGGCCCCG
>DAOUFX010000356.1:0-6081 GCA_034429675.1 Anaerolineae bacterium
CCACTTCTCCCCCAGATTTTTAGAAGATACCATCAAAAAAAACGTCCAGGCGCTTGATAGCGCCTGGACGGAAAAGCCTGATTGGGAGCGAACCGGTTATGGCGCGACGAAATCGCGCAGTACGAGGGGCAGATAGGTGCGCCGGACGGGGAGGATGGTGATGGTGGTGGTCGCGGTGGCGGCGTTGAGGGGATTGGTGGCGGTGACAGTGGCGGTGAAGACTCCCACGTCGGGGTAAGTGTGTTCGACGGTTGCGCCGGACGCGCTTTGCCCGTCGCCCAAATCCCAGGCGTACTCCACGTGACTGCCGCCGGCGACCGTTGCGCTCAGTGTAGTGGCTGCGCCGCGCATCGTGGGACTGTTGTTATAAGCGCTCAATCCGGCGATAGGCGCTTCCTGGATGGTCACAGTCGTTGTCGCCGATAGCTCTCCGAAGCGATTGCGGGCAGTCACGGTGGCGGTGAAGACGCCCACATCGGGGTAGGTGTGTGTGACCACTTTCCCGCTGTCGGGCCAGTTCTGCGGATAGAAGAACGCGCCGTCGCCGAACGCCCAGGTGTAGGTAACGCCGCTGCCGGCCTCGACGGTTGCGCTGAGGGTGGTGCGGTTGCCGAGGGGGGTGGGGCCGTTGTTGAAAGCGAGCAGCCCTGAAACGGGTTGCCCGGCGGTGATGGTGATGAGGGTTGAAGCTACCATACTGTTCATGCTGTTCGTGGCGGTAACGATGGCGGTGAAATTCCCCATGTCCGGATAGACGTGTTGTACGCTGGCGCCGCCAGCGGCGAGCACTTCGCCATCGCCGAAGTTCCAGTCGTAGGCGATGCCGGTGCCTTCGGCGACGCTGGCGGTGAGGATGGTGGCGTTGTCCAGCGGGGTGGGGCTGCTGTTGACCAGCGTCAGGCCGGCGATGGGTGCATCGGTGATGGTGACCGGTGCTGTGGCTTCGGCCGATCCGGCGGTGTTGCTGGCCGTGACGGTCGCCTGATAGATGCCGCTGTCGTCGTAGACGTGTTCGACGGTGTTATCCGTCCCGCTGATAGAGGGCGGGCTGTCATCGCCGAAATCCCAGGTGTAGGTGATGCCGCTGCCGGCGGCGGCGCTGGCGGTAAAGAAGGTGGTGTGCCCGCCGATGGTCGGGCTGCTGTTGGTCAGGGTCAGGCCGCCGATGGGCACATCGAGGATGGCGACGGCGGTGGTCACGACGACCGTGCTGACGCCGTTGTTGGCCGTAAGCTGCGCTTCGTAGTGTCCGACCGCCTCGTAGGTGTGGGTGACGACCTTGCCGTTGCCGGTTTCCCCATCGCCGAAGTCCCATGCGTAGGTGACGTAGGTGGAATCCGACGTGCCGGTGAGGGTGGTGGTATCGCCGATGGTGGTGGGGCTGTCGTTGGTCGCCGTCACGCCGGTGAGCGCGCCGGGAGCCGTTTGGAAGTCGGACTCCAGCCAGCCATTCCAGGGCATGTGAATCCAACGTCCGCCGGTCATGCCCAACGGCGCGCCGGGGCGATAGTGCAGGCGCACGCGCCAGTGATAGGCTGCGCTCGCGGCCAGGCCGGTGACCGTCTGTGTGAGCGTCGAACCGGAGATGGTCCAATCGCCGGACACACCGCTTATCGTTCCCGGAGCGCCAAACGCGCGTCCGAGCGGCGCGACCTGCCATTCGAACTTCACGCGGTCGCGGCCCAGCGGGGTTTTGCCTTCCAGATGAAGCTGCACCGAATCGCGCGAGTTCATCCGGCCCAGCGGCGCCAGACGGGTCACTCCGTTCAACTGCATCTGGCGGGGACGCAGAGGCAGTCCGCCGCCGTTGCCGTAGAAAGCGTAGACGGCGCTATAGTTGCCGGTTCCGGCGATGACATCGCCGAACCCGTCGCCGTTGACGTCGCCGGCGGCGCTGACGACGGCGCCGATTTTGACGCCGGCGGTGTTCAAGCCTTTGCTCCAGTCGGCCACGGGGTGCAGACCGGTGGCTGCGCCGTAGAAGATGTAGACCCCGCCGCCGGTAAGGTTGCGTCCCGGCGCGCCGACGATGACATCGGCGTAACCGTCGCCGTTGACGTCGCCGGCGCCGCTCACTGAAGTGCCAAAGGCTGCGCCGGCTTCATTGGTTTCAAGCAGCAGGTCCGGTTCAGGATTGATTGTGCCCGGCGTGCCATAGTAAAGGAAAGCTGCGCCCTCCGAGTTCTGTCCATTTTCGTAGCCGGGCGCGCCGATGATGAAATCGCTGTAGCCGTCGCCGTTGACATCGCCGGCGGTGCTGAGGGAGATGCCGTATTCCGCGTCTTGCAGGTTCCCTTCGGCATGCCAGACGTGGGCCGTGCTCATCGCTCCGGCGCTTCCCAAAAACAGGAAAGCCGCCCCTTCGCCGCTTTGCCCGTTGTTATAGGATTTCGTGCCGACGAGAACGTCGCTGTAGCCATCCCCGTTGACGTCGCCGGCGGTGCTTACGGCTTGACCATAGAGGGCGCCGGCGCGATTGCTTTCGACGCCCCAATGCGCGGTGCTGGGAAATCCGATCGCGCCTTCCTTCCTCACGTCTATAGTGCCCAGCCAGATGTAAGCTGCGCCTTCGAAATTCTGTCCGTTGGTGTGGCCGGGGGCGCCGACAATCAGGTCGCTGTAGCCGTCGCCGTTGACATCGCCGGCGCAGGCCACTGCAGCCCCCATTTGATCAAGCGCCTTGCCGCCTTGTACATACCAGGAATAGTAGGTTTGCAGTCCGTCGGATTGGCCAAAGAAAACATACGCACGCCCGTCGCCGCCGAGCGAACCGGTGTCGTTGGGGGCGCCGATGACAACTTCGTCGTAACCGTCGCCGTCGGCGTCGCCGGCGGTGCTGACCGCTGCGCCGAATCTGGCGAACGCCCGATCGCTCTCGTGAATCCAGGAGGCGGTGGTTGGCAGGCCATTGGGCGAGCCATAATAGACGAACGCCCGGCCTTCTTCGTCCTGCCCGCCATCATAAAGCGGCGCGCCGACGATGACGTCGGCATACCCGTCGCCGTTGACATCGCCGGCGCTGTTAATAACGATGCCAAACTCTTCGCCGGCCTGGCTTCTTAGCACCGTCCAATTGGGGGTCTGGTTGGGGGGATCGCTGTGGCCGTAATAGACAAACGCGCCGCCCTCGTTGATTTCGCTGTGGCTGTAGCCGGGGGCGCCGACGATCACGTCGCTGAAGCCGTCGCCGTCCACGTCGCCGGCGCCGGCCACGGCGGCGCCGAGGTTCGCGCCGCCCTGGTTGAGTTGCGGGTTCCAGCTTGAGGCGGTGGTGGTGATGCCGCTGCCGGCGCCCATAAAGACGAGGGCCGTGCCTTCGCCGGTTTCGCCGTTGCTGTATCCCGGCGCGCCGACGATGACGTCGGCGTAACCGTCACCGTCTATGTCGCCGGCCATCGCGGCAGCAGCGCCGAGCCGTGTGTCGGGGGCCGCCCCCTGGGTTTGCCAGCTGGCGGTGGTCGTCAGGTTGGCGCTTGCGCCAAGATAGATGTAGGCTGCGCCGGCATTGGCGTTTTCCCCGCCGGTGGCGCCGGGCGCGCCGACAAGCATGTCGCCATAGCCGTCGCCGTTGGTGTCGCCGGCCAACGTCACCGCTGCGCCGAACTGAGCATTGGCCTGATTGTTGATGACGCTCCAGGCGGCGACCGCGCCGATATCGCCGCTGGCCCCAAGATAGAGGAAGGCCGCGCCGGCCTGGTTGAGGGTATTGTTATCGTAGTCGGGTGCGCCGATGATCACATCGTAGTAGCCGTCGCCGTTGACGTCCCCGGCGCTGCTCACCGCTGCGCCGAAGCGCGCCGAGCCCTGATCGCTTTGAGCGTCCCAGTCGGGGCTGGCGCTGAGCCCAGAAGCGCTGCCGTAAAAGGCGAGGACGTAGCCTTCATCAACCTGCCCATTGTCGTAGTCGGGCGCGCCGACGATCACGCCGGTGTAGAGGCTGTTGTCGGCATAGCCGATGCTGCTCACGGCTGCGCCGAGGTGCGCGTTGGCCTGGTTGCTTTCGTAGCGCCAGGCGGCGGTCGCTCCGAGGCCGCCCGCCGCACCGTGATAGACGAAGGCCGCGCCTTCCTGGCTTTCGCCGTTGCCGTAGTTGGGCGCGCCGACGATCACATCGCTGAAGCCGTCGTTGTTTACGTCGCCGGCTGAAGCCACCGCCGCGCCGAATCGCGCGCCGGCCTGATCGCTTTCTTTGTTCCAGTTGGCCGTGTTGCTCAGCCCGGCAGCCGAGCCGTGGTAGACGTAGACGCGGCCTTCGTTGTTGGCACCGCCGTCGTAGCCGGGCGCGCCGACGATCACATCGGCGAACCCGTCGCCGTTGACATCGCCGGCGCCAGCCACGGCAACGCCAAGTTGCGCGTCGGCCTGGTTGCTTTCGCTGCTCCAGTCGGCGGCGGTGGGGAGGGCGGTGAGGAGAGCGTGGAAGGTGAGGGGCGAGGCGGGATGCGTGAAACGTGAAACGTGAAACGTGAAGCGGAGGTGGGTTGCGTCGGGTTGCGAGAGTTGGATGGATGCGCTTTGCCCGGCGGAGAAGTCGCCGTAGCGCAGGACGGGGACGCCGGCAGCGGTGAGGAATTCGACGGATTGGCCGTCGGCGGCGATGCGCGGGGTGAGATTGCCGGCAACAACCAGGTCGAGGGTGGTCGCGCCGTCCAACGTGACCGCGTGCTCCAGACCAATCTCGGCGTTGGTGAAGGTTTCGGCTAGGGCGTCGCGTTGGTAGCCGATGGCGTGGTCTTGCGCGGTTAGCTCGGCTGCGCTGGCGCTGTTGAGGCTCAGGCCCAATTCCCAGGTCACGTCGCCGGTGCGGGGGATGATGCGGACGCCATTCGGCGTGAAATAAGCGCGCAAGTTCTGCGCGCGGTTGGCCGCGTGGTAGGCGGCGGAGACGTCGGCCAGGTAGGTTTGGGTTTGCCAGGTGACGTCGTATTCGGAGCTGCGGATGTCCGCCTGCGCCTGCGTCCACCAGTCCACGGGGATGTCGTCGGCGGGGGGCGCCGCTGCGGCGACGGTGGGGTGGGTGAACGCGGGGAGCATGGCGGACAAAACCGCCAACATCAGAAAGATTCTAAAAGCTGCCTTCATGGATTCCTCCTTAAAATGGGTTGATCGTCTTTGATCCGGTTGCCATCCATTGATGGGACGAGCGCCGACAAAGGTTCTCTGAAGTTTACTGTGAAATTCATTTTTCGCCTGGCGCTGGCGGCGCTGTGGGAGGCATAAAAAACCGTCCAGGCATTGGCGATGCCTGGACGGTTGGAAAGGTGCGCTCTAGCGCTGGCGCAATCGCGCGCCGGCCATCCGGCGCCAGACGGTCAGAGTTTTGCCGGATAGGATGTGGAGGGCTGAAGGAGGGCGATGGGGAATTGTATCATCGTTAGTTGTGGTCAATCGTTCATCTGCTGGAGGAGTAAAGGAGGCCAACGATGACGCGACGCTGACGGTGATGAGACCGTTGTCTGTGTCTGTGCTGCCGACAGTTTGCACCGTGTATGTCAACACGACTGTACCACTAAACGATTCGGAGTTGTAATTGATGCTCTTTCCCGATATGGTGTATCTTCCTTTACCGGTTGGGACCGTCACGCCAATAATAGTGTAGTTTGCGCCTGGATCTGGATCCAAGACATGAGGAGTCGTGTCCAGGGTTGCAGTAAGCCCCTTTGTTGCATTGGCGGTGAAGTTTTTGGCCTCAATGGGATCATTGACTGGCGTGATAGGGACGTTGATATGACCGACGCTCGTGGTGTTTGCAATATCCCTGACTGTATAGGTGATATACGTCGTCCCATTGTAATTCAACTCGGGAGTGTATGTGATGGTGTGTTTCGCATAGACAACATTTCCCGTTACACCAGGGTTGTTGTTCACTGCATTCGTGATTGTGAAGATATCACCAACGTCTGGGTCGTTTATGTGAATTCCTTTGATAAGGGGCACGACAAGTGTCGTATCTTCAAGTGTTGGGCTGGTGAAGTCTGTTGCGGCAATAGGATCATTGACTGGAATGACGGAGACGTTGATATGGCCGACGCTCGTGGTGTTAGCAATGTCCCTGACCGTATAGGTGATATACGTCGTCCC
>DAOUFX010000357.1:0-21042 GCA_034429675.1 Anaerolineae bacterium
GGGGTACCGTGTGCAAAAAATACCCCCTTTACCCTGAACGTCAAAGGTAACAGTTCCGGCTAAAAGCTAAAGGCTAAACGCTATTTTGAAGGAAGTGTTCATGAAAAACGAAGAGCTCACCAACCGGCTCCTGGCGGCGCTGGCCGTGGTCGCCTTCCTCATCGCGTTGGGGATGGTGTTCTTTTACGCGCCGCGCGAAGCCACGATGGGCGACGTGCAGCGCATCTTCTACTTCCACGTGGCCTCGGCCTGGGTGGGATTCTTCGGCTTCTTCGTCACCTTTCTGGGCGGCGGGCTCTACCTGCTGCGCGGCGAGCGGCGCTGGGACATCCTCGCGCTCGCTTCCGCAGAGGTCGGGCTGACCTTCATCACGATGACGTTACTGACCGGGATGCTGTGGGCCAAACCGGTCTGGGGCGTCTACTGGACGTGGGAACCGCGCCTCACCATCTCCGCCGTCCAGTGGTCGCTCTACATGGCCTACGGGATGGTGCGCGGATCGGTCGGCGACGCAGAACGCGGGGCGCGCTTCGCCGCAGTCTACGGCATCGTGGCCTTCGTCACCGTGCCGTTGTCGTGGTTTGCCATCCGCTGGTGGCGCACCATCCACCCGCAGGTTTTTTCCGGCAGCGGCATGACCATCACGCCCAAAATGCTGACCACGCTGCTGGTCGCGGTGGCGGCGTTCACCGTGCTCTACGGTGCGCTGCTGCGCGCGCGCATCCACCTGGAACAGGAGCGCGACCGCCTGGAAGCTCTGCGCCACGAGGCGGAGTGGGAGGACTGATATGCCAGTTTACTTGTTGCTCGCCTATGCGATCTTCTGCGCCGGCCCGCTGGGGCTGGCGCTCGCCATCGCCATCCGCCGGCGGCGCATCCGCCGGTTGATGGCAAAAATCCCCGGAGTTTCTTCGAAGATAGTCGGAAATCCAAAGTCGAAGGTCGAAAGTCAGTGACTCGTCCTTAGCATCTAACGCGAGTTGCCACTTGAGGTTTGTAGTGACGACTTTAGTCGTTCTGCGCCTTAGGAGACGGCTGAAGCCGTTACTACAAGCCCATTTGCGGCGTAGGGTAGCAACTTGAGTCATCTAGCGACACAGCATGGTTTAACTGCGCCATGCGCTGCGGTAAATTCCTCATGCGCCCGTACAGTCAAAGATATCCTAATGCAAGAAGCACATCCGCAGCCAGGGGCGCTGCGCCGGGTCGGCGGATTCGCTTGACCAGTAAACGGTATAGCCGGATTCGGTGGGCTGGTTCAAAACCAATCCGTGGTTGAGATAATCCCCCGCCAGCCAGCTCCGCGCCAGCGCGGTCACATCCACGGTGTGCAGCGCGACGCCGGCGGTGGGCGTGAAAACGCCCCACACCGCGCTGTCGAAGTCCTCCAAAAAGCTACCCCACGTCACAGCGTCCTCATCCCAGGCGCTCAAGATGCGCTGGACGTAGACCGGTTGTCCGGGTTCGCTTGCGGCGCTCTGCGTCAGGCCCAGCGTCGCGGTGAGCAAATACGCGCCGTCCGGCAAAACGCCCGTCCAATCGAAACGCAGCAGGCTTAGCGCTGGCCCGCCCTCCGGCAGTCCGCGCGCCGGGCAGAAGAGATGGCCTTGCAACCGCCCCGCCGGGTCGAACTCGTCGAGGTAGCCGCTGTACAACCGCGCGCCGTTGCCGTTGTCGCTCCAGTCGCCGGACCAAACGTAGGCATCCGCTACTGCGCCGGACGCCCCGCGCTGCACGCTGACGCACGCCGGGCAGCCAATCGTTGCCGTAAACGTCGCCTGCCCCACCCCGCCGGCGGCAGTCGAGACGACGCCGTAGGGATAGCCGCCCGGCGCGCCATCCCACCACTCAACCATCGGGACGCCGACGAAGGGCGCGGCGGTGGTATCGAAGGCGTCGAGGCGCGCCGAGGGGGCGAGGGCCAGGCGCAGGACGTGCGGGCCGCTGCCCAGGCCTTCGCGGGTTTGCGCCACGGGCGAGGCAGTGAATTCGTAGGACAGGTCCAGCGTCCCCAGGTTGACGCCGTCTACCCACAGTTCGACCGGCGCCGCGCCGTTGATGGTGACGCCCTCGACGCGCACGTGGTCGCCGGTGAAGAGGAACCAAGCGTTGGCGAGACCGGTGGTGTAGGTGTACTGGCGACCGTCGGTGGAAGTGATGACATCTTGACTGCCACCGCTCAAGTGCACGTAGGTCGCGTCGTGGTCTTCGAAGCGCCCGGCGGTCATCGCTGCGCCGTCCCAAACGTCGGCGAAGTCCAGCAGGACGGGGGCGGCGCTCTGGGTCGTGAGCGTGAGGACGTGCGTCCCAGCGCCCAGGTTGGGGTAAATGGCGCCGGTGACGTCGGTGATCGCGGAAGAAGTGTTGATGACGCCTTGTGGCTGCCCGTCAATGAAGACGGCGGACGATCCGCCGCCCGGCGCGGTGACGAAGCCCACGTGCGCCCAGACGCCGCTGAAGGTCAACTGCGCCTCGGTGCCCGCGGCTGCGCTCTGCTGCGCGAAGCCGCCGCTGGCCTGGGTCACGGTCAGCACGTTCCAGCCTGCGCCGAACGTCCAGGCGGTTTCCTCGTAGCGGGTGAAGGGCTGCGCTTCCTGGGGCAATCGCGCCTCTAATCCCGGGTCGCGGAGGTTTTTCACCACGGAGGCGCGGAGAGCACGGAGGTTTCTTATGGTTGGTAGCGTGTTGGCGGCGAGTAAATCCCACAAAGGATTCACGGTGGTGGTGATCTGGGTCGTGACCATGACGGTTCCGGGCGCGACGAGCGTGGGGGTGATGCTGTGGGCGAGGGCGAGCGCCTGCCCGACGGAGAAGGCGCCGGTTCCGTCGCCGTCGGGGACGGGGACGCCGCGCGCGTCCAGCAGGCTGAGGGTAAGAGTGTAGACGCCGGCGGCCCAGCCGGAGGTGTCCACGGCGGCGAGCGGGTAGACGCACGGCGCGCCGGCGGTCAGGGCCAGAGGGATATCGCCCGTCCACGCCGGCGCCCCGCCGGGCGCGATGACAGCAGTCTGCGCGGTCACGGCGCGCGGGACGTTGGCGATGTTGGCAACTCGAACGCCCAGCGTGGTCGAGTTGACGCCGGTCTCGACGCAGGCCGGATCGGCGGTGAGCGCCAGCGTCTTGACGAAGGCGTCCACCACGTTGAGTCCGGCGGCAGTTTGCGTTTGGATGAAGGCGTCTTCCACGGCTTCCACCTGCGCGTTCAACGTCCAGACGCCCAGGCTCTCCGGCAGGATGACCACCGGCGTCGTCACGACCTGCCCCGGCGCCATCGTCGCCAGCCAGGTCGTTCCCGGACTGACGATTTGCCCATTGTTCACAAGTTCGCCATTCGCTATTCGCAGATTCGTCCGGTAAGTGGTGGTGAGCGTCCCGTGATTGGCGAGACGCAGCGTGTAAGTGACCGGCGTTCCCGGCAGAGCCGCGTCGTAGCCGGGGACGAAGCGCGCGCTGACGCGGCGCTGCGCGAGGCGGTCGAGGTCGTCGCCGAGGTCGGAGAGCGGGGCGCAGAAATCGGCCACGGTCGTGGCGGCGGTCAGTGACGTGAGATCCGTAGAGACGCAAAATTTTGCGTCTCTACACGCGGCAGCCAACTGTTCCTGAAGCAACGCGGCAGCAGACCGGACGCGCGCTTGCAGAGCGGCGTTGGTCTCATCCAGTTCCCAGCGGGCGAGCTGCGTAACAAGATCATCGAGGGCAACGCCCGTAGAGACGCAAAATTTTGCGTCTTCCGCATTTGCGCACGTACGCGCAGCCTCCGCGGCCTGCGCGGCGGCGTAGACGCACGGCCCGACGACGGTCACGTTGACCGTGTCCTGCTGGACGTAGGGACTGCCGGGCGCGGGACTTTGGACGCGGATGGTTCCCACGTCGCCCGGCGCGCTGCCGGCGGGAAGGAGTGTGTAGGGGCGCGCTCCGGTTGCGCCGGGGGCCAGCGGGACGGTGAACGGCGCGCCGGCGCCCCAGCCGTTGGGCGCCAGCGCCAGCACTTCGAAGGTCGCGCTGACGTTGCCGACGTTGGTCAACGCCACGTCGAGCGCCAGGGGGACGCCGTTGGTCGCCAACACCGCGTCCGGCTCAACGGCGAGGGCATTGAAGGCCACGGGCGGCATGGTGAAGACCGCCGGGGCGCTTTGATCCAGCGCCGGCGCATCCGTGGCTACCGCGCGCACGGTGAAGGTGTACTGCGTCCCCGCCGGCGGCCAACCGTAGAGACGCAAAATCTTGCGTCCCCACGCCGCCCAGGGCGATCCAGTCTGCGGGGAAGTTGTCGGGCGCGACCTCCACGCGGAAGGTGTGCGCGACGGTGGACGTGTTGCTGATCGTCGCCAGGTAGGCCGCGCCGGGGATTTGCGCACCCCCCTCCAACTCCCCCCAAGCGGGGGGAGAGTAAGAAGTGGGCCAGGGCACGGTGGTCAGCGGGTCGGGGGCCACGGCCAATTGCATGCCATCGTGAGGCAAAATCGTAACCGTGTGAACCGTGGTTGCCAGTAGAGACGCAATATATTGCGTCTCAGACGCAAAATTTTGCGTCTCTACGGCCTGCGCGACAATGGCAATGGGATAATCGCCGGGTTCCGCATTGCGGGGCGGCGTGGTAGAGACGCAAAATCTTGCGGCTGTACAGCCGGCAGCGCCAAAGTCCGCCGACCAGCCGGCAGGGGGCGCGACGGTGACGGTGACGGCCAGTGTTTCGGGGACAGTGCTCGCGACGGCGGACAAATCCACCTGAAAACTCGTCGGCTCGAAGGGCGTGATCTGGCTCTGCGCCGGATTAGCGGCGACGGCGAGGCTGCGCGCGTAGGTTCCGTCGAGCGTCGCCAGGTCGAGGGCGGCGCTCTGTTCGGCGATGGCGATGGCGCCGTTGTAGCCGCCGAAAGCGTCGCCGGAGGGGGCGAGGCGCACGAAGGCGTCGTCCGCGGTCAACGCGGCGGACGCGGCGAAGTCGGGGGCCAGGGTCGCGCCGCGCCCGGAAAGCGTGAGCGGGCCGGCGACGACCAGGGCCAGCGTCCCGGTGAAGGCTTGCCCGTTGACGAGCACATCCGCGCCGGCCAGCCCCACGCCGAAGACGCCCGGCGCGGCGATGGAAGCGGTGTAAGTTTCCCAGGTCCCGGCGGCGCCCAGACCGGAGGTAGCCGGCGCGTAGAACGCCAGCGCCCCGCGCCCGGAAACCGCGTGCGCGAGCAGCTCGCCCACCGCCAGCGCCGTCGCAGCACCCTTCCGCGCCACCACCGTCACCGGCCCGCCGGTTATCAAGGTTTCGCTGATTCGCTCACCCGCTGACCCGCTCACCCGCCACACCTCCACCGCCCCCCGCCGTCAGCGTCACAAACTGCGCGGCGCTCCAGCCGCTCGTCGTCCAGGTTGCCTGCAAATCGCCGGCGACGAGCGTGTGCGACGCGGCGCGGGTGACGGATAACGACGCGGGCGCAGGCGTGGTGGTCGTGGTGAGCACGGCTTGCGCCCCGTTAGCGGGCCGCGGGTAGGGCGTGAAGGCGAAGAGCAGGGCGGGGACGGGGGGATCGTCGAGGGTGACGGCGATGCCGGCGTTTGCCAGGGCGGCGCGGATCATTTCCAGGCCGCAGGTCATCCCTTGTTGAAAGCTCATGGAGTCGGTGGGGTTACAGGATTCGATGGTAGGCAGCAGGCTGATGTCGTATGGACGGTATAGATCGTTGGGGTTACGGAAGGCGGGGATGCCGCTCCCGCCCAGCGGGCCGGGATGCGGCGGCGTTGCAGGGTTCTGGTCGCCGGCTTCTACCAGGTCGAAAAAGCCGTCGCCGTCGCTGTCCAGGTCGCGGTAATCGGGGAGGGTATCGGTCACGACCAGCGTCGGCGAAAGCACGTTGGTCGCGTCGCTGTTGCAGGGAAGCAGGCCGTCGCCGATAATGACGCCGCTTGCTTCAGTGCAAGTTGCTTCGTCTTTGTCGAGGATGGTGTCGTTGTCGCTGTCTATATCGAGGCAGTTGGGTAGCCCATCCTGATCGGAATCTACCTGTCCTTCTATTGAATTTGAGATAGCGTCATCATCCGAATCATCATCATATTCTTGAAAATCCCACACACTATTCGAATTACGATCACGGTCGTATCCATCAACGACACCGTTCTGATCAATATCTATGATCCATTCAGCCGTATCGCTTATTCCGTCATTGTCGCTATCGCTATCTATATAATTGCCCTTGCCATCACCGTCAGTGTCGTAAATAGAGCAATCTTGTATCGCAGGCGGACATTCAATGGCGTCCGGAATATAGTCACCATCTTGATCAGGGGCGCCTTGCACAAAAATAAGGGGAGGTCCGCCAATCATCCATTCAGAGGATTCACCCGGTGCAGGTATAGGCTCAGTGCGGTTTGTACCTGGCGCTAACGTAATACTGTAGGCCGATTGGGCCGTAACATATACACTGGGAAGAGCTTGACCAGATTGATTCCACATTAAAGCGCTGCCAAACACCCCCGGTACTAAAACATCCACCGTATTATCGTTAGAACGTGACCAGAGCACCGAAATCTGATGACCATCCTTATCAAAATCAAAACGGTAAAATCCCTGTTTATCTTGCGAAACATCAGAGTGGTTGCCGATGAATAGAGCATTTTGCAAATTATCAACAGCTACGGTTATGGCTGTGTAAGCCGGACGTGCAAATGGGTCAACATCGCTTAAAAGTCCCCATTTCTCCATCCCGGCATCATCTTTCAGCTGATGGTGAAAAACTTTCCCCGGCATTCCCGACCCCAGCGCAGAAAACGAATACAGCGCATAAATATATTGCTGGATAACATAGGATGCCATTTCGGTATCGTCCCCACAAGGTTGCCCATGGTTAGGGTCAAGGGAACCGCCACAGCTGTTATGCTCAGGGAAATAGGGTGGATAATTTGGTTCTTCTTGCGTTCCGGCGGCAACAACGCCTGTCTCGGTCATCCATATTGGCTTTTCGTTCAATCTATCAAACCAGCGAACTCCTCGAATCGCTAGATAGGTATTTTTCGGACGCCCATAGGCATGGAGTGCAATCGCATCAAAAGTATGCGCATATGTCCCTCCTATTTGTTGCAAAAACAAGCGATACCAACTATTTTCGTTTGTAGCAGCGTCAACAGCTGAACTTATCAACGGACTCCCCAAAATGATTTTGTCAGTCTGAGTTTTATCTACATGACGCAAAACCTCAGAGGCCACTTCAAGCACCCGCAAATAAAATTCTCGGCCCTCAGGTGTATTCATTTCTGGCGCATACCACGGCAACGTCTCCTTTGTTTCTGGATCAGTGTTAGGAACCCACTCATTCTCATGGTCAATTTCATTGAAGATTTCCCAGGCATCAATGTATTCACCATAAGTGGTAGCGACCTCGTAAACGTAACGCGCCCAGGAATTATTTTGTTTGATTTGCCCATTAGCATCGAATACGGATTCTCCCAGATTCCCCAATCCTGCAAGACTAAAATGGCCACTGGACATATCAAGATAGCAGCCTGGCGCCCCCCTGAGCACAGCAACAACATTGAGAGATTGGGCGTGAGCCTTTGGAATTCCAAGTGCATAGTCGAGGTTTTCAAAAGTCCATGTGAATTGCTGATCACAACCGGACTCAACCCGGCTCCAATCAATTGTCCAGCGATCCCAAGTCGCTCCGGTTGGTTTGGCCCAATATCCTGCGCGCGCTTCAGCATAGTTAATGGCCTCATTCCAGGAAGGGATAATATTTGTAATCCCAAAAGGGCCATCGGGTATCGCCTCTTGCATAAAGGGGAATTCCGAATTCAATGCAGAATCGTTAGCGAACACAATATTTCCTTGCCAGGGAACAGAAGACGCTAGTAATAACAATGCTAGAATCCCGCGCATAGCGAGTAATCTACACTTCATGTATCCGACTCCTCTCGATAACCTATCATCAAGGTAACACACTTATGGTGTATAAACACAACGAAATCCTAACAGGCCGGTGCTCGCCTGATGACGGGCAGTTAATCCGTCAATAGCACTACCGGATTCTCCATGGGATCGTACAACTCTTCCCTCCCCGCTTTCGGGCCCTTGAGGGTCGCGATACGGGGAATGGGCATAATAATCTGCGGCGTACCAATCGGACACCCGTTCGCCAACATTCCCCAACATGTCCATCACGCCATAGATGCTCATATCGTCGGGATGCGATCCTACTTCACCGAAGAATGAAAGGTTCATAGCTTGTGTATCTCCCCACTGCCAATCATTGCCCCATGGATAGCGTCGCCCATCCGCGCCGCGCGCAGCTTTTTCCCACTCTGCTTCTGTCGGCAAGCGCTTCCCTAACCAGCGGCAGTAAGCCTGCGCTCCATACCAGGCGACCATTTGCACCGGGTAGTTTTCATAACCAGCTTCCACCACGTATTGGTTACCGTCGTGCAAAATACGTGAGTCTGAACAACCGGCACATGGACTCACTACAATGCAATCCTGTCCCTGACAAGCCCAACGATGTTCACCGAGCGCATTTAGAAACTGCGCATAACGCGCGTTGGTCACTTCAGTGCGGTCAATGTAATACTCACTCAGGTAAACGGTATGCGCGGGCATTTCATCTTTTCGCCATGGCGTTGCGGCCAGTTCTTCCTGGCTTAGGTTGGCTCCCATCAGGAATTCACCCTCCAGAATGTATGCCATATCTGCGGTAATATTGGTGGTTATATTCGCTGTTGGAGTTATTGCTACCGGTATATCGGCAGCAACAATCAACTCACGCAACGGGTCTGGCTCGGATCCTTGAGCACACCGAAAACCTATCCACAACGTCGGGTCCACCAGGCGCAGATCAGGTTGCTTGGCGCGCACTGCCGCACGTGCATCCCATTGAGTTGTGGCCCAACCACGCACAGTCCTTTCATGATTGGTACTTGTCATGGAGGGCGAGAATCCGGGGTAAGCGGCATATTCATCAGCCGTCCATTCTCCGGCGTTACCGGACATGTTCAATGCGCCATAAGGGCTGGCGCCTTCTGGGTGACTATTTACCGGCTGTAGGTTACCGCGCCCCAAATTCACATAGCCGGCCTCCCACACATTCCCCCAAGGGTAGATACGACCATCTTCCCCGCGCGCGGCCTTCTCCCATTCCGCTTCAGTAGGCAATCGTTTCCTCATCCACTGACAATAGTTCTGTGCATCAAGCCAACGCACTCCGACAATTGGATAATTGCTATAGGCGGCATCACGCCAATCGTAAGGTGTATATCTGGAATCAGGCGGCGTGCATATATTATCGGCGACGCATTGTTGATATTGTGCGACGGTCACTTCGTATCGGTCAATTTCGAAGGCAGGCAAATAGACGGTAAGCTGTGGAAGTTCATCCACAAAACGCTCTTCTGAAGCCGGCAAGCCGGTATTCGTTGCATGGTATTGCGCCCATGCATTCCCCCATTCCGCAACATCATCGCGGGTACTCCCCATCACAGATTCCCCGGCGGGTACTTCGACCATCGGCATATCTTCTCTATTCACCGATACATCATCTGGGCTTACTGGTGTAGATGATAAGGTCGAAGAGGTCCCTGCTTCCAATGTAGTTAATGGCGTGACTCTCTTGTCATTTGTTGTTTCCGGCGCAATTAACGTCGAAACCGGCTTGCCGCGCCCTTGTCGCACAATCAGTGTTACGGCGATCGCCATTACAATGCCCAATACTCCTAACCCTGCATATCTGCGTTGCTTCACTTTGGCGCACTCCTCTCAAACTTTTCTGATTTGCCTAACTATCCCAGAAAATATCCTATGCCGAGATCGTCGTCATATACTGTTTGGCAGCATATAGAGCATCCATATAACCTTGTTGCGTGTTCCCTTTCTGGTTTTCCGATATCCAATAACGGAAGAAATAGGCCCACGTCGCCTCGGCGGCGCGCTGCCACAGTATGTAGCGGCACAGCGTAATGGCGATGAGCGCAATGGCGACGGCAATGAGAAACAGCTTGATTGCTCCCGGCAAGGTGACGATAAACTGGTGCGCCCCATCCTCCCCCACCCCCAGCGTCTCGCCGGTTGCGGGGTCTATCTGCCACCAGGCGACGGCGGCCTCGCCGTTGACCTGCGCCATGCGCTTCGGAACCAGCACGGTGTAGCCCCTACGGATTTTTCACCGCAGAGAGGCAAAGATCGCAAAGGTTCTTTGACTCTCTTGGCGTGCTTTGCGCCTTCGCGGTTCAAAACTGGTGTGGCAGCCTTGGCAATACCGGTGGGGAGACTATCAACCATCGAATTATAAGCGAAAATCCGGGGGATGTCTTGAGACCCCGGGGATTTTTCTGCGCCAAAGCGGATTTTCCGTTTAGGTGTATAATTAGTATGTTAGAATTCGATTGAAATGTGTTTTCCCTTAGCAGGAGGATTTTCCCTTGGATCAAAGCGAAGAGTCGTCTGGTAGTAATAGTAGCAGCGGCGACATAGAGTACCCCCCAGGATTGATGCAGAGAATGCAACCACCGGGCTTTGAAGCGCGGAGGTGGCGCATGTAATTTGTATCCGCGTTGATTGCGCTTTCCGATCAATCCTGGTTTACCTGCCGCCGTCTGTGCCGTTAAAGACCAGACAAATTTATTTCAGGAGGTAGGCCATGATCACAATTTTTAAGACAACGGAAGAAGGATTGATCCAGGTCAGCGAAGTCATCGCCGGATGCTGGATTCGCGCGGTAGACCCGACGCCGGAGGAGATTACCCGGCTTCAGGCGATGGGGATTCCCGCCGATTTTATCTCGTACTCGCTCGATCTCGACGAACGGTCGCGGGTCGAGAAGTCCAATGGCGATACCCTCATCGTCATTAAGATTCCTCACTACCAGGGAACGATTGCCGATGTTCCCTACACCACCATCCCTCTGGGAATTATGTTGTCCCCCAATTTTGTCGCGACGATCTGCCGCATGGATACCGATCTGCTCCGCGAAGTCACCAGCGGGCGCGTGCGCGGATTGTCCACCAACAAACGCAATCGCCTCACGCTCAATCTTTTCCTCAGAACCGCCACACAATATCTGTCCTACCTGCGCGAGATCAACCGGCGGGTGGACGCCCTCGAAGACAAGCTGCAACGCTCGATGCGCAATCAGGAAGTGCTGGAGCTGCTGAAATACGAGAAGAGTCTGACGTATTTCACGACGGCGCTCAAGTCCAACGAGCTGATGATGGAACGCCTGCAGCGCAATCAGCTTTTCCAGACCTACCCCGACGATCTGGAACTGCTGGAAGACGTCCTCACCGAAAACCAGCAGGCCATCGAAATGGTCAACATCGCCGGCGCCATTCTCAGCCAGATGATGGACGCTTTTGCCTCTATTATCTCCAACAATCTCAACATCGTGATGAAATTTCTGGCGTCCATCACGATTGTCCTGTCGCTGCCCACGCTGGTCGCCAGCCTCTACGGCATGAACGTGGATTTGCCGTTTCAAACCAATCCCCTGGCCTTTCCGGGCATTCTGGCCGCTTCCATCGTCCTTTCAATCGCCGTGGCCCTCACCTTCCGCCGGCGCGATTGGTTATGAGAATTTGACCGATTTTATACAGGAGGAACCTTCATGTCTAAACATTTCCATAAGCTATTGATCGTCGCCGTCTTTGCGGGAGTGGCATTCTTCGTCCTTGCGGCTAACACAACGCCGCAAGTCCGGGCTGACGCGACCACCTATGTTCACAATGTAGCGGGCAACGCCTTGACCCTCACCGTTCAGCAACAGAGCCGCCCGGCGGTTCTTGTACAATCCGGCGAACGCCTGACCTACACGTTGATCGTCACGCACAATGGCGCCGCCGGTCTCAAGGTAGTCATTACCGATACCCTGCCACAGCACGTCTACACGGACGAAAGCATGGCCGGCACCGCAATTTTGCCCGGCGGACAGCTTGTATGGACGCCAACCATCAGCAACAGCGCAGGCGGATGGACACAGCAAGTGGTCGTCACGGTTGCAGCAGAGTATACCGGCGCGCTCACCAACACCGTGGTAGCAACCGCCGGCAATGAGCCGCCGGCCACATCCACCCATACCCTTCGCGCCGTGCAGCATATCTACACAAACTACCTGCCCTTGACCATGCGCGATCACCAAAACTACGCGAAGCTTAACCTGCTCACGAATCCCGGATTCGAAGGCATTGGCCTCCCGGTGGACAACAATCTGCCCAATTTCGGGAACTGGACCCGCGATACTTTCAACGGCGAACAATACGGCGAAATCTTCACCCCTGAAGGCTGGGTAACGTGGTGGGAAGAGGGGGATTACGGACGACCGGAATGCAGACCCATCCCGAATGAAGAGCCGTATAATACGGAGCCGCACCGCATCTATCAGGGATATTACGCCTGGATGTGTTTCACCTTTTATCACAAACAACACGCTGGCGTCTATCAAGTTGTCCAGGATCTTGAACCCGGCGCTATGATAACCGGCATGGCCTACGCCCACGCCTGGTCGTGCAACGAAGACGAACCGCCGCTCACTTGCAGCGGCCCGGAGGCTTTCTACTTCCAGGTAGGGGTAGAGCCAGACGGCGGCACCGACCCCTTTGCCAATACCATCATCTGGAGCGAGCCGAAATACATCTACGACGTCTACCAACCCACCCATCCCGTGACGGCCACCGTCGGTGAAGCGGGACAAGTCACGTTCTACCTGCGAGCGCACGGCACATTGGCCGTCAAGCAGAACGCGGCCTTTTGGGACAACCCAACACTGATCTACAAACAACCGTAATGGCCGCTGACAGAACCTGCTCCGTCCGCCCTGGGTTACCAGGGCGGATGCGTTTTAATTTCTGGGCAAACCACGGTAGGGGCGAGGCATTCCGCATAGGCGCCTTATCCACACGGCATGTTATATCTCATAAAGCCTGCGTATCCACAGAATCTTTTAGGAATGCCTCGCCCCTACGCCTATAAATTAAAACACACCCATCCAGGGCGGACGTTTTTTCATTCCACCCGGTTAAAGTATAATGGAGGCGACGTCATTTCACGGCCAACTCCGTCCCCCAACTTTCAACCTGGAACCTGAAACTTGAAACGATTTTCGTAGGAGACCATGCCCCAACGCCCGAACATTCTCTGGCTGATGACCGACGAGCAGCGCAGCGACTCCCTGGGCTACACCGGCGCGCCCTGGGCGCGCACGCCGCATCTCGACCGGCTGGCGCTTGCGGGCACACGCTTCACATCGGCGTATACCCCCAGCCCGGTCTGCATCTCCGCTCGCGCCAGCCTGCTCACCGGGCGCTATTGCTCCTCTATCGGCATCTACAACAACCATCACTGGCTCAATCTGGACGATCCGCAGTTTCTCACCTGGACTTTCGCGGCGCACGGATACCAGCTCGCCAGCTTCGGCAAACATCACTACGGGCACCCGCGCCACGCCTTCGACCTGGAAGGCGGCAAAATCCTGGGGAACCGGGTGTATTACTACGAGTACAAAGTGCCGGTGGACATGGCCGCCGCCAACGCCGTGCGCTACGAAGGCGGCGAAATCCCCTGGCTCCTCGCGGGGCGATTTCCCGGCACCGTCAACGAAACGCCCGAAATGCACAACGTCAACCAGGCGCTCGCCTGGATCAAACGCCGTGATCCGTCCCGACCTTACTTCTTGCGCCTCTCGCTAAACGCTCCGCACACACCGGTGGTCACGCCGGCGCCCTACGATACGCTCATTCCCCCCGCAACCATCCGGCTCCCCCTGGATCATCCCGACGAACTGGAGATGGTCTCGGACACGCACCGCGATCTGCTCATCCACTACGGCGGCTCACACCGGCTCACCGAGGCGCAGATTCAGCGCACGCGCCAGTGTTACTACGGCTACGTGACCTGCACGGATCACATCTTCGGCAAGTTGCTCAATCGCCTGCGTGCAATGGGCGAACTGAAGAACACGCTCATCGCCTTCGTCTCCGACCACGGCACGCACCTGGGGGATCACGGATTTTTCCAAAAGCAAAGCTACTGGGAGGCCGCCGCGCGCGTGCCGTTCTTCATCACCGGGCCGGGAGTGCCGGCGGCGGAAGTCGCCGCGCCGGTCAGCAGCGGGTCGCTGTTGCCCACCCTGTTGGACCTGGTCGGGATCGAAATCCCACCCCAGGCGCAATTCCCCAGCCTGGCCGACACCGTACGCACCGGACGCCCACCGCAGGCCGCGCCGGTGTTCAGCGAAATTGACTACGGCGCCTGGAACTATCGCGACGGCGAGCGCTACGTGATGGTCCGGGAAGGCCCCTGGAAACTGAGCCTCTACCGCAACCCGCCGTTGCCGGCCCTCCCACGTGACTCCCATACAAATGAAGGCCGCGTGCGTGAGGATCGCGTCCTCTTCAATCTAGAGACGGCGCCGCAAGAAGAGCGCAATCTGGCCAACGACCCGGCCAACGCGGCAATCGTCGAAAAGCTGATCGCTCAAATTGACGCCTGGGATGCCGCGCGCTCCATCGTTGAACCGGGGAGGGTGAAACGTGATGCGTAATCCGTAATCCGTAATTCGCTCACCCGCTCACCCGCTACATTCAAGGAATACCTATGAAGAACACACAAACCATCTCAATCCTTCAAGCCCTGCTGGCCGCCGCGCTCTTCGGCGTCAGCGCGCCGCTGGCCAAAGTTTTGCTGGGCGAGGTCGCGCCCATCGCGATGGCGGCGCTGCTCTATCTGGGCAGCGGCGCCGGGGCCGGGCTGCTGCTGCTGATCCAGCCCCGCAACGCCGAAGCCCGACTCGTCCGCAGCGATGTCCCGTGGCTGCTCGGCGCGGTCGTCGCCGGCGGCGTCATCGCGCCCATCGCGCTGATGTTCAGCCTGCAAGTCACCCCGGCGGCCACCGCCGCCCTCTTGCTCAACTTCGAGAGCATCGCCACCACCCTGATCGCCGGCATCGTGTTTCACGAGTCCATCGGCAGGCGCGCCTGGCAGAGCGTGGCGCTCATTTCCCTTTCCAGCATACTCCTCTCGCTGACGCCAGACGGCGGATGGGGATTCTCCATCGGGGCGCTCGGTATCCTGGGCGCATGTATCCTGTGGGGCATTGACAACACCTTCACCCGCAACATCTCGGCGAAAAACCCGCTGGTCATCGTGATGATCAAAGGGCTGGGCGCCGGTAGCTTTTCGCTACTCCTGGGCCAGATCGTCCGGCAACCTCTGCCCACACTGACCCTGGCGCTGGGCGCCATGCTGCTGGGAGCCTTGAGCTACGGCGTCGGCATCACGCTGTACATCCACGCGCTGCGCGGATTGGGAGCCGCGCGCACCGGCGCGCTGTACAGTACGGCGCCCTTCATCGGCATGCTGCTCTCCTTCGTCCTGTTTCGCGAAGCGCCCACCGTCCAGTTCCTCGTCGCCTTCGTCGTCATGGCCCTGGGGACGTGGCTGCTGGTCAACGAAAAACACGAGCATCGCCACGAACACCCGGACATCACCCACGAACATCGCCACCGCCACGATGACCAACATCACGACCACACCCACGCGCCAGGAACGGAGATCAGCGACGGCTACCACTCCCACCCGCACCACCACGCCGTCCAAAACCACCAGCACCCGCACGCCCCCGACATCCACCACCGCCACGGACACGAAACAGAAAAATGAATCCGCTCTTCAACTCTCAACTTTCCAACTTTCAACTTGGTTACTGTCATAAAGTATTCGCCATAGTTCGTCTCAGCGTACTTGAGCAAGTTCCCCCCTTTAATTCCCCCCCAATGGGGGGGAAGAAAGACTCTATCGCGCACATTCCCCCCGTTGGGGGGGATTAAGGGGGGGCCGTCTTGGCGTCAGATGCGGCGAATACTTTAAGACACTAACCAACTTGTAACTTTTTAACTATTCTCGGAGGAGTTCACATGCCCAACAAAGACTACATCTTAGCTATTGACAACGGAACGCAAAGCGTGCGCGCGTTGATCTTCGACCTGCGCGGCAATCTGGTGACCAAGGTGCGCGTGCCGCTGATCTCGTACGTCTCCCCGCAGCCGGGATGGGCCGAGCAGGACCCGGCGTACTACTGGCGCATGTTCTGCCAGGCGTGCCAGAAGCTCTGGGAAGAGACGAGCGTGCCGAAAGACGCCATCGCCGGCGTCGCCGTGACCACCCAGCGCGCCACGATGATCAACGTGGATGCCAAAGGAACGCCGCTGCGCCCCGCCATCGTGTGGCTGGACCAACGGCGCACCTCCGGGCTGCAGCCGGTGCGCGGCCCCTGGGGTCTGCTGTTCCGGGCCGCAGGCATGTCCGAGACGGTGGCCTACCTTCAGGCCGAAGCCGAGGCCAACTGGCTGCGCACCTACCAGCCCGACATCTGGAAGCAGACGCACAAATATCTCTTCCTCTCCGGCTACTACACCTACCGGCTGACCGGGCGCTTCGCCGATTCGGTCGGCAGCCAGGTGGGCTACCTCCCCTTCGACTACAAAGCCCTGACCTGGGCCAAACCCTGGGACTGGAAATGGCAGGCCGTCCCGGTTCCGCCGCACATGCTGCCCGACCTCACGCCGCCCGCCGGAATCCTGGGGCAGATCACGCCCGCCGCCGCCGCAGACACCGGCATCCCCGCAGGATTGCCCGTCATCGCCGCCGCCGCCGACAAAGCCTGCGAAGTCATCGGCGCCGGCAGCCTCGACCCGCACATCGGCTGTCTGAGCTACGGCACCACGGCCACCATCAACACCACCCACAAAAAGTACATCGAAGTCATCCCGCTCATCCCGCCCTACCCCTCGGCGGCGCCCGGACGCTACAGTCTCGAAGTGCAAATCTACCGCGGCTACTGGATGGTCAACTGGTTCAAGGAGGAATTCGGCTACCACGAACAAGTCCTGGCCGGCGAACGCGGCGTGGAACCGGAAGCGCTCTTCGACGAACTGGTGCAGCAAGTTCCGGCCGGTTCGATGGGATTGCTGTTGCAGCCCTACTGGTCGCCGGGGCTCAAAACGCCGGGGCCAGAAGCCAAGGGCGCCATCATCGGCTTCGGGGACGTTCACACCCGCGCGCACATGTACCGCGCCATCCTCGAAGGCCTGGCCTACGCGCTCCGCGAAGGCAAAGAGCGCACCGAACGGCGCAGCGGCGTGCCCATCACCGAGTTGCGCGTCTCCGGCGGCGGCTCGCAGCGCAACGCCGCCATGCAGCTCACCGCCGACATCTTCGGCCTGCCCACCGCGCGCCCCCACATCTACGAAACCTCGGGGCTGGGCGCCGCCATTGACGCCGCCGTCGGGCTGGCCCTGCACCCGGACATCGAAACCGCCGTGAACGAAATGACCCACATCGGCGAGGTCTTTACCCCAAATCCGGCCACGCGCGCCGTCTACGACGGGCTGTACCATCGCGTCTACAAACAAATGTACAGCCGCCTCAAACCGCTCTACGAGGAAATCCGCAAAATCACCGGCTACCCCGAACCCACAGGGGGCTGACCCGCGCAAAAGCTTGCAAAACGTGAAACGTGACAGTAAAATTCACGTTTCACGTTTCACGTTTCACGTTTCACGCAATTCCTTAACGCCAAAACCCCATAAATGGCGTGAACGCTGTTTTGTGTTATGATGTGGCGGCAAAGCCAGGGGGAAAGGAGCTTACAGTTATGGAATGGACAAAATACCACCCACCGGCGGATGCTGAGGAGATTCTGCGAACCGCTCCCTCGGTCATCATCGCCAGCACGATTACAGAACTGGTCAATCACGCTTGCGGGGGATTGGGCAGCAACTCTTTTGAGGTCGTCTACGACATTCCCGACCACGGGCGCGTCGTCGAGGCGACCGTCTGCCGCGTGCGCAACGGCGTCTCGGTGAACTACCCCGAACCGTACATGCGCCGCCGCGACCCCGACTGCATGGTCATCGCCGACGACAAGCCCACCGACAAACCAACGTTCAAAGAGCGCTACGGCGAAAGCTTTGCCTCGGTGCGCCAGACCAGCTTTATATGGCTCAAAAGCCAACCGCTCTTGTTGTTCGCTTTCAACGCCGGCCCGAAGGGCATGGGCAGTCAAGCGCTATGCATCGGCCCGGCCAACGCCGGCTTCTTTGCGCTGGGTCTGGCGCTGCTCCAGGGCATCATCCCCGCCGATGAACTGTCGCCGGACTTCAACCCCACCGGCGTTATTTACGTCGCCCCCACCTTCCGCCACACCCACTTCGAGGGCCGGCAGGTCGTCGTCCACAATCGCATGGACGATCTGCACGAAATGTTCGCCTACAACCTGTACCCCGGCCCCAGCGCCAAGAAAGGCGTCTACAGCATGCTGCTCAACCAGGGCGAGCGCGAGAACTGGGTCACGACGCATTGCTCGGCGGTGCGCGTGGTGACGCCCTACGACAACACCGTGGTCATCATGCACGAAGGCGCCAGCGGCGGCGGCAAAAGCGAGATGCTAGAGCAGGCACACCGCGAAAACGACGGGCGGCTGCTGCTCGGCGAGAATCTCGTCACCGGAGAGAAGCGCTACCTGGAAATCCCGCGCACCTGCGATCTGCAACCCGTGGCCGACGACATGGCCGTCTGCCATCCCTCAATCCAGACCAGCAAGGGTAAGCTCAACATCGCCGACGCCGAAACCGCGTGGTTCGTGCGGGTCAATCACATCAACCATTACGGCACCGACGTTCACCTGGAACGGCTGACGGCGCAGGCCAGAGAACCGCTGCTCTTCCTGAACATTGACGCCGTTCCCAAGGGCCGCGCCCTCATCTGGGATCACATCGAGGATGCGCCGGGCAAGCCCTGCCCCAACCCGCGCGTCGTCATCCCGCGCAGCCTCGTGCCCGACATCGTCAACGGCCCGGTGCGCGTGGACATCCGCAGCTTCGGCGTGCGCACGCCCCCCAGCACCCGCGAAAATCCCACCTACGGTATCATCGGCCTGTTTCACATCCTGCCGCCGGCCTTGGCGTGGCTCTGGCGTCTCGCCGCCCCGCGCGGGCACGAAAACCCCAGCATCACCGAAAGTAAAGGCATGAGCAGCGAGGGCGTCGGCTCCTACTGGCCTTTCGCCACCGGGCGCAAAGTGGATCAGGCCAACCTGCTGCTGGCGCAATTCCGCGACAACACCCGCACCCGTTACATCCTCGTTCCCAGCCAAAACATCGGAGCGTGGCGCGTGGGATTTATGCCGCAGTGGGTCACCCGCGAATTTCTGGCGCGGCGCGGTTCGGCGCCCTTCAAGCCGGAACAACTGCGCGCCACCCGCTGCCCGCTGCTCGGCTACCGCCTGCACCACTTGCAAGTCGAAGGCCGCATGATTACCAACTACCTGACCAAGGTCGAGATGCAGCCCGAATTGGGCGAGGAAGCCTACGACATCGGCGCAGGCATGCTTTACGATTTCTTCCGCAAATGCCTGAAAGAGTTCGACTCACCCGACCTGCTCCCATTGGGCCGGCAAATCATCGAATGTTGCCTGGACGAGGGCACCGTCGCCGACTACGAAGCGCTGATTCCGGCGGCGGAGCAGGAATCCTAAAAAATGGCCCGCTGAGGCTCAAAGGGGAAAAATGGACTCACAGGAACTGGCGGAACTCCTGCACGCCGGCGAAGACAGCTTCACCGAATTCAAACGCGACGCAAGCCAACGCAGCGACTTCGCCGGGGAGATGATCGCCTTCGCCAACAGCGAAGGTGGGCGCATCCTGGTCGGCGTTGCAGACGATGGTTGCGTTGTAGGTGTGGACAACCCGCAACGATTGGAAGAAGACGTTCTCAACATCGCCCGCCAGAATTGCAATCCCCCCTTGCAGCCCACTATTACACGATTGTCCGTTGAAGGACAAACCATTCTGGACGTTGAAATTCCACGGCGGGCAAGTATCCCCCACGAAAACAACAGCGGGCAATGTTTCATCCGTGTTGGCTCGACCAAACGATTGGCGACGCCGCACGAACGGGCGCGGCTGTTACAACTGTCTGGCCTGATCCACTACGACGAAACCCCTATTGCCCGCACCGGCGTCGGCGACATAGATATGGAAGCATTTGATGCGTACTATCAGCGTATTTACGCTATGGCCTTACCCGAAGCCGACGTCCCGCTGACGCCGATGTTGGAAAATATGCGCTTCATCGTGCGTGACCTTGAGAACCTCCCCCGCCTGTCGCTGGCGGGCTTGTTGCTTTTTGGCAAGCATCCCCAAGACTTCGTATACCATGCGCGCATTTCGGCGGTGCGCTGGGCCGGTCTTGACGCCGGCGAAGTGATCATTGACCGGCAAGAAATTGGCGGGCGCCTGCCAGATCAAATACAGCAGGCAGAAGCCTTTATCATCCGCAACACAGCCCTGGCAACCAAAATCGAAGGAATACAGCACACCGATATTCCCCAATATCCACGTCCGGTGTTGCGCGAGGCCATCGTCAATGCCGTGGCGCACCGCGACTACAGTCTGGAAGGCGCGCAAAGTTTGCTATATATCTTCGACGATCGCATTGAACTGCGCAGTCCTGGCTCACTGCCCAACAGTGTCACTTTGGAAAATATCCGCGCGCACTATAGCAAACCCCGCAATGAGACCCTGGCCCGCGTGTTGTTCAATCTGGGTTATGTCAATACCCTCGGTTCAGGTGTACCACGGATGATTCGTTTGATGCGCGAGCATGGGGGACGCGAACCGGACTTTGAAATATCCGGCGCGCAATTCCTGGTACGTCTGTGGGGAAAAAACCTTCAATCTATCGCTTGACAAATCACGCACTCCCCCTATAATCGAGCCCATTCGTCAATGCGTTGAGCGGGACGAGTACCCGGCGCTTAGATGCCAGAGAACGGAGGCCACCGACTGAGAGCCTCCCCCATCCAAACCCGGCGAAAACCCCCCGCGAGCGAGTTCTGGAAAGGGAATTTAGCTTCTAGCCATTAGCTTTCAGGCAAGAAGCTACGAGTAAAGAACTCCGGGCAGGCCCGTTATAGCCAGAGAGAGCCTGTGACGACCAATGTCCCAGGAACTTGGGTGGAACCACGCAGCGCCCCGCGTCCCATAGACACGGGGCGCTGTTATTTTAAAAAGTGTGTTTTT
>DAOUFX010000358.1:0-4370 GCA_034429675.1 Anaerolineae bacterium
ACCCCCTCAGAGGAAATTCTATGTCAGACATTCGATCCGTATCTTCTGAATTCGAACAACCGGGCGTTCCGCCGATTGAACGCACAGAAGATTCTGCGTCGGATGTTGACGCCGCGCTGGAAACCCTCGCCGGACACCCTGAAGAACTGAACACGCTGCAATGGGCTGCAGTGGTCATGCCGTGGCCGGACGTGGCCGTCGTCGCCGCCGCCGCCGGGTTGACCTCCGACGTTGTGGCGGCGCATCTTGAGACGGCCGTCGGCTGGCGCATTCTGGATCGCTCGCAGCAGGCGCGGCAGGTTCCCTACCATTTCAGCAACGAGAAGCTTTTCCAGGCCGTTTACGACTCCCTCCCTGCCGCCGAGCGCGCGCAGCGCCATCTGTGTGTGGCCGAAATCCTGCAGGAGCGCGAATCCGCCGGCCAGGCTGTTGACGAGATGCTGGCCTGGCATTTCGAACGCGCCGGCGAGAGCGCGCTGGCCTTGCAATACGCGCAGATGGCCGCCGACCAGGCGCGGGAACTCTACGACAACGCGCTGGCCATCCGCCAGTATGACCACGCGCTGCGCTTGCTGCGCGAGTATCCCGCGCTGTCCGCCCCACAATTGCGCTACGAGTTGCTCTCCTCGCGCGCCGACTGTCACGAGTTGGTGGGCAATCGCGCCGCCCAGCTGGCCGACCTGGATGCGCTGGCGCAGGCCGCCGAGGAGCTGGGGGACGCCGACCGCCGCATCGAGGTCACGATTCGCCGCGCGGCGCTGGCCAATCAGATGGGCGATCAGGTCGAAGCGGCGCAGATGGCCGAAGCGGCGCTGTCTCAGGCGCGGGGGCTCAATCGCAAGCTGGCCGCCGACAGTCTCACGGTGCTCGGCGAGGCCACGTACAACCTGAGCGAGCTTGAACGCTGCTACGACAGCCACTCGCGGGCGCTGCAACTCTACCGCGAGCTCGGCAACCGCGAGGGGGAGGCCAACAGCTTGCGGCTGTTGGCGCGGGTGGCCTACCGGATGAACCGCGCCGACCAGACGCGGACGTTCTACGATCAAGCCCTGACCCTCTACCGCGAATTGCGCGACCGCGCCGGCGAGGCCAACGTGCTCAATGCGTTGGGCGCTACCTCGTCTGATTTCGCCATGTCGCGGGACTATTTCGAACAGGCGCTTCTCATCCGCCAATCCATCGGCGACCGCTTCGGTCAGGGCACCGTTTTCAACAACCTGGCGCTGGTCTATTGGCGACTGGGTCTCTACGAACGCGCGCGGGACTATTCGCGGCAGGCGGTGCAGATAGAGCGTGAATCCGGCGCCAGCACGATGCTGACGTATTATCTGGAGAGTCTGGGCCGCGTGTATCTGGAGCTCGGCGAATACGATCAGGCTCAACAGGTGTTGGAAGAGGGGTTGCTCCTCTCGCAGGAGGCGGGCGACCGCTGGGTGGCTTCGGTCTATCACTGGGGGTTGGGCTGCGTGGCGCTGGCGCAGGGGCAATGGGACGCGGCCCGGCAACGGTTGCACGCAGCGTGCGACTTGCAGATGGAAGTAGGGGCTCTGGGCGAGCTGGCCATTTCGCTGGCCTGGCTCGGCGTCACTTACCAGGCTTTGGGCGACCGCGCCGCCGCCCTGAACCACACCACGCAGGCCATCGCAAGCCTGCGCAATGCCGGTAACACCGGCGATCACGCGACACAAGATGTGTGGTGGTTGCGTTATCAGGTGCTCAAGGCTGCTTCCGCTTCAACCACGAATGGTATTGTCTCCGATGAAGCCTGGGATTGTTTGCAGCAAGCCTATACGACGATGCTCGCGTCGGTCGCCTCGTTGAGCGATGAGGGGTTGCGGCGCAACTATTTGAACAAGGTCAAGATCAATCGCGACATCGTCACCGAGTGGACGCGCCAGTTGGCCCTCCGCGACCCCGATCAGCTCGCGGCTTTGCCGCCGTTGCAGCCGGATCCGGTGACTGAAGCCGGGCGGCTCAAGGAGCGACTGCGCCGGGTGTTCAACGTGAGCCGCCAGATGAACGAGCTGCACGATACCGACGCTTTGCTCAACTTTGCGATGGATCAGGTGATTGAGCTGAGCGGCGCGGAACGTGGGTTCCTGACGATCCTCGAACCGGGGCATGGCCTGGATTTCAAGGTCGTGCGCGGGATGCCCGAATCCGACATCCGTCGCGCCAGAGCGCAGACCGCTTACACCGTTCTGAGCGACGTGGCGCAGTCGAAGACGCCGATTCTGTTGCAGGACGCCGCGGATCGCAACGGTCTGGATGCCGCGGAGGGCGGGGCCGCTTTGAACACACGCTCGGTGGTGTGCGTGCCGTTGCTGGCGCGCTCGGAGTTGCTCGGGATGATCTACGTGGACAATCGCGCGATCAGCGGGCAGTTCTCCGAAACCGACATGGACTTGTTGACGCTCTTCGCCAACCAGGCCGCCACCGCCATCGAAAACGTGCGGCTCTACCAGGAGACGATGGCCTGGGCCAATTTGCTCGAACAGCGGGTTACTGAGCGCACGTTCGAGTTGTTGCAGGCCAACAAGGCGCTTTCGCAGCGCGCGCGCCAGTTGGAGGCCAACAACCAGATCGGGCAGCAGTTGACGACGCTCCTGGATCGGGATGCATTGCTGGAACAGGTCGTGCATCTCATTCGCGCCCAGTTTGATTATTATTTCGTGGGCGTTTGGTTGTTGACGGACGAAAAGACCCACGTGGTTTTGCAAGCCGGCGCCAGCCGCGCCGCCGTCACCGGCCCCAGGTCGGACTGCCGCATCGAACTGGCCAGCGAAGCGCCCGTCGCCAGGGTGGCGCAGACCGGGCAGGAATATCTGACTTCAGATTCGTGCGCGCTTATTCCAGACGTGGCGACCGCCCAACATCCCGACACTTGCACCGAGTTTATCCTCCCCATCACGATGGGGACGATGGTGCTGGGCGTTCTCGATATTCAGGGCGATCAGGACGACGTTTTTGGCTACGACGAGCGCTTGTTATTGCAAACGCTGGGCAACCAGATCGCCATCGCGATTCGCAATGCGCAATTGTACGCCACCGAGTTGCGCCGGCGCCAGCTCGCCGAGTCATTGGAGCGGGCCGGGCGCGAGCTGGTGAGCAGCCTGGACATCGAAGAGATCCCCGGACGGATTCTGGATCAGTTGGCTCTGGTGGTGCCCTATGTGCGTTGTTCGATTATGCTTCAACGCGGCGATGCGCTGTACATCAGTGCGCAACGCGGCTTTCCCAACGCACAACACGCCAAACAGGTGCGCATCTCGGTCACGCAAGACGACCCCGCTCTCAGCCCCATGATCGAGACGCGCCACCCGGTGCTTTTCGACGATGTGATGAAGGTCGAGGGCTGGCGCTTCGTCGAGGGATTGGAAGTCAATCGCGCGTGGCTGGGCGTGCCGTTGTTTTCTCAGGATCGTCTCATCGGTATGATTTCAATGACGCGCTCCGCCGTGGGCGCCTTCAGCGAGGAAGACGCGTTGTTAGCCTCTGCGTTTGCCGCTCAGGCGTCGGTCGCGCTGGAAAACGCCCGGCTTTACGGCGAGGTCAACCAGGCTTACCGCACGCTGGAAAAGCTGGACCGCACCAAATCCAATTTCATCGAGGTGACGGCGCACGAGCTGCGCACGCCGCTGACCGTCATCAAGGGGTATGCCCAACTTCTGGGCGCCATCCCGGTGGTCAAGGACGATCCGCAGGTCAGGCCGGCCCTGGACGGCATCCTATCCGGCATGGAGCGCATGCACGACATTGTCAACAGCATCCTCGATGTGACCAAGATTGATAGCAATGCGCTGAAGGTTGCCAAACGCCCCGTCAAGATTGCCAGCGTGATGGATCGGATTGTGTCGCAGGTCGCCCCGGCGCTGCGGGAGCGGCAATTGACCCTGACGGTGCACGGTATCGAAGAGCTGCCGCCGGTCCCTGCCGACATTGACCTGATCTCCAAGTTGTTCACGCATCTGGTGGGCAATGCCATCAAGTATACGCCCGATGGCGGGCAGATCACCATCCGTGGCTGGGCCGACGATACGGCGATCGAGGTGGTGGTCAGCGACACCGGCATCGGCATCAACCCGGAACACCACGAGCTCATCTTCGAGAAATTCTACCAGACCGGCGAAGTAGCTTTTCATTCCTCAGGTCGCACCAAATTCAAAGGCGGCGGCCCCGGTCTGGGCCTGGCGATTGTGCGCGGCGTCGCGTTGGCCCACGGCGGCAACGTCTGGGTCGAAAGTGAACGCTACGACGAAGAGACGTGCCCCGGCAGTCATTTCCACGTGCGGTTGCCTCTGGCTTAGTCGAATAGACTATCAAGAGGTAGAGAAAAGTGTTTTTTCGAGCGGGTACCCCCGCTCGAAAAA
>DAOUFX010000359.1:0-7338 GCA_034429675.1 Anaerolineae bacterium
GGGGTACCGGCTCGAAAAACCACCCCCTTATATCCGGCTCAAGGCTAAAAGCTATTTTCAAAGGAGAATGGATGGAGCCGCAAACGTTAGAAATTCGTGACCTGCACGTGCGTGTGGAAGGCAAGGAAATTCTGAAAGGCGTCAATCTCACCGTCAAACCCGGCGAAGTCCACGCATTGATGGGACCGAACGGCTCCGGGAAGAGTACGCTCTCGTACACGCTGATGGGACACCCCAACTACGAGGTGCTCCAGGGCGACATTTTGCTCAACGGCGAAAGCCTGCTTTCCCTGACGCCGGACGTGCGGGCGCGGCGCGGGCTGTTTTTGGCGATGCAGTACCCCGTCGCCGTCCCCGGCGTGACGCTTTCATCGTTTTTACACGCAGCTACCAGCGCCGTGCGCGGCTACGGCGAGACGCCGCAACCGGCGCAGCGCGGGCGGCTCAACGCCCACCTTATTCCCATGCGCGAGTTTCGCCAGGAATTGAACGCCGCGCTCGACCTGCTGAAAATAGACCCGGCCTTCCTGCGCCGCTACCTCAACGAGGGGTTCTCCGGCGGCGAGAAAAAACGGGTTGAAGTTTTGCAGATGGCGCTGTTGAAACCCAAATTCGCCATTCTGGACGAAATTGACTCCGGCCTGGACATTGATGCGCTGCGCATTGTCTCGGAAAACATCACCCGGCTCCAGCAGACGTTGACCCTGGGCATTCTGGTCATCACACACTACCAGCGTATTCTCAACTACATCTATCCCAATGTCGTCCACATCTTCTACGATGGGCGTATCGTCAAATCCGGCGACGCCAAACTGGTGGACGTGCTGGAAGAAAAAGGTTACGACTGGGTAAAAGAAGAATTAGCTGTTAGCCTTTAGCTGTTAGCCTTTAGCCGGATGGTTTTGCTAATAGCTAACGGCTAAAAGCTAATAGCTCTTTGGAGAGCTATGAGCGACGAACACGAATCTTTAGGCGAGCTGAAAGAACAGGATCGCTACGACTTCACCACCGCAATCGAGTACGCCCAGAAGGCGCGGCGGGGGTTGGGCGAGGATGTGGTGCGGCAGGTCTCGGCGTTCAAAGGGGAACCGGACTGGATGTTGGAGTTCCGCCTCAAAGCGCTGGAGGTCTTCAACCGTATGCCGATGCCGGCCTGGGGCGCGGATCTGGGCCGCCTCGATTTCGAGGAATTCTACTACTACATGCGCGCCACCCCCGAAAAAGCGCGCACCTGGGACGATGTGCCCGACGCCATCAAGGAAACCTTCGACAAGTTGGGCATCCCCGAAGCCGAACGCAAATATCTGGCCGGCGTCGAAACGCAGATGGACTCCGAATCGGTGTACAGTTCGCTCAAGGAAGAATGGGAACGCCACGGCATCATTTTCGTGGACATGGACACCGCCGTGCGCAAGTACCCCGATCTGGTGCGCGAACACATCAGCAAGGTGGTGCCGGTGGGCGACAATAAATTCGCCGCGCTCAACAGCGCCTTCTGGTCCGGCGGCAGCTTCGTCTACGTGCCGGCGGGCGTCCAGGTGGAAATTCCCCTGCAAGCCTACTTCCGCATTAACGCGCAGAGTCTGGGACAGTTTGAGCGTACAATCATTATTGCAGAAGAAGGCAGTTCTGTACATTACATAGAAGGCTGCACTGCACCTCAATACACGACAGCCGCATTGCATACCGGCGTCATCGAAATCTTCGTTAAACGCGGCGCCCGCGCCCGCTACACCACCATCCAGAACTGGTCGCGCAACGTCTACAACCTGGTCACCCAACGGGCGATGGTTTGGGAGGACGGCGCGATGTTCTGGGTAGACGGAAACATGGGCTCAGGTATCAGTATGAAGTATCCCGCCGTCGTTCTGCGCGGCGAGCGCGCGCACGGCGAGGTGCTCTCCATCGCTTTCGCCGGGCGCGATCAACATTTTGACGCCGGCGCCAAGGCCATCCACCTGGCCCCCAACACGACATCGCGCATCACCTCCAAGTCCATCAGCAAAGACAACGGTCGCGCCGACTACCGCGGCCTCATCCGCGTCAACCCGGGCGCAACCGGCGCGCACTCCAAAGTGCAGTGTGACGCGCTCTTGCTCAGCCCGGAATCGCAGACCAGCACTTACCCTTATATGGATGTACAAGAAGACGAGGTCTGGCTCGAACACGAAGCCACGGTGAGCAAAATCAGCCAGGATCAGCTCTTCTACCTGATGAGCCGCGGACTGAGCGAGGAGCAAGCCTCGGCGATCATCGTCAACGGATTTTTGGAACCATTCATCAAGGAGCTGCCGATGGAGTACGCCGTCGAGCTCAACCGGCTGATCGCCTTGCAAATGGAAGGCGGTGTGGGATGACGGCGACCAAAGACTGCCGGATGGCGCCACAGGCCGATACGCCGCAAATCTATGCCGCAGGGCCCGAAGTGCTGGACATTCTCTCGGATCTGTATGCCGAGCCGGACTGGATGCGCGCGGCGCGCCGCGCCGCCTGGAAGCAGTACCAGGAAACGCCGCTGCCCGCGCCGTCCGCCGAAGCCTGGCGGCGCACACCGATCGCGCGCTATCCCTGGGAATCGTTGCGGGTAGGTATTTCGGGGCTGGAATTCCAATCGCTTTCCGATCTGCCGCTCTGTTGGCACAACAACCTCTCGCCGGAGGATCAGGTGGCGGGCACGCTGGTGCACTGCAACGGCGTGCGCGCCTACGCCGCGATGCGCCGCGAGGACACCGCCGCCGGCGTCGTCTTCGAGGGGCTGCACCGGGCGTTGAACACTCACGGTGAGCTCATCCGCAAATACTGGCAAAGCGGCGTCGCCCATCCCGACTATGATAAGTTCACAGCGTTGCACACGGCCCTGTGGCATGGCGGGACTTTCCTCTACGTTCCCGCAGGTGTGCGCGTCGCCCGCCCGCTCCAATCGCTGATTTCGTGTGACGGTGAAGCCGGCAGCACCCTGCACCACACGCTGGTGATCGCGGGAAAGGGCAGCCACGTCACCCTGATCCAGGATCGGGTATCGCAGGAGCGCGGGCCGGAGCTCAACGTCGAAGTGGTCGAGGTCTACGCAGAAGCCGGGGCGTGGGTGCGTTACATCAGCCTGCAGCATTGGGGCGGGCAGCGCCACTCCGTCAGCGTGCAAAATGTCCAACTCAAGCGGGACGCCAATCTGGTCTGGGTCAACGGCGCGCTGGGCGGCAAAATGAGCAAGGATTTCCTGCGCACCACCCTGGCCGAGGAAGGCGCCCGCGCGTTGATGCAAGGGTTCACGTTTGCCGTGGATCACCAGCACATTGACCAGAGCACTTACCAGCACCATCTCGCCCCCAACACCCACAGCGATCTGCTGTTCCGCACAGTATTGCGCGATGCCGCCCGCACGGTGTTCTACGGCATGATCCGCGCCGAACGCGAGGCCGTGGCGATGGAAGGCTACCAGGCCAACCACAACTTGCTGTTGAGCCACGGTGGGGACGGCGAACACGCCCACGCCCACGCCATTCCCGGTCTGGAAATCCTCTGCGACGATGTAAAATGCAGCCACGGCGCCACGCTTTCACGCATCAACCCGGAGCAATTGTTCTATCTGCAGGGACGCGGCCTGCCGCGAGAAGAGGCGGAGCGGCTCATCGTTCAGGGCTTTATGCGCTCAATGATCGAACGCATCCCGCTGGCCCTCATGCGCGACAGTCTCGAAGAGGAAATCGCCGGGCGGTTTTGGATGAGGGCGGATTAGCGTTTAGCAGTTAGCATTTGGCCGTTAGCTGTTAGCCGGATAAATTGAAAGAGCCATCGCGGAGGTCGGCGATGGCTGCGGGGAGTTCGTCTATGGAACGGATGACCCGGTCGGCGGATGAGGCCATAGCTCTCGGAGTATAGGCAACCTTCACGGTAGCCATCCCCGCCGCACGGGCGCCGGCGATGTCGTAGGATTCCGAATCCCCCACATAGAGGCATTCCCGGCTTTCAATCCCCATCCGGCGCGCCGCCAGCTCGAAAATCGCCGGGTCCGGCTTGCTGCACCCATTCTCGCCCGCAATGACGATCTCCTTCATCCATTCTCCCACGCCGCAATGCGCGACGCGGCGCCGTTGCTCCTGGCCGTCATAAGCGTTGGAGATCATTCCCAAAACGTAGCTCCGTGAGAGCGCTTCAAGAATATCGAGCACGCCGGGGTAGACGACGGTATTCCCGATGAAATAGTCTTGATAACCATCACGGTATTCGTCGCGCCAGGGCAGGCGGAGCCGGGCGCACGTGGCCTTCAAACGGGCGGCATGCAGGTCCAGAGGATCGAGGCGTCCCTGTTCGATAGCCTCGTGGCAGGCCATGATTTCCGCGACGGCTACGTCGGCAAATTCATCCGCCCGCCCTTCGTCTCCGGTCAGTGCATACACATAGCACAGCCCTTGCAAATCGAGGGACACGTAATCCGTGAGGGTGTTGTCGAAGTCAAAAAGAACGGCTCTGAGAACAGACATCGCCATACAAGCTATTCGTATTTTCTGAACCGCAGCATACCGAGGGCGGCAAAAACGACGCCGAATCCGACCATAAACGCAATGCTCGGCAAAACGTCCCCCAGGGTTGCGCCGCGCGCCAGGATGTCCTCGTAGGCGTGCAAAGCCCAGGTGGACGGCAGAACCTGCACAACCTGCCGGTAGACTGCCGGCGTGATTTCCAGCGGGAACCAACAGCCGCCCAACGCAGCCATCGTCATCGAAAGCCCTATCACCAGACTGCTGGCCTGACTGCGCGTTTTCAGAAACGTCGCCAGGAACAGCCCCAGCCCCGATACCGCCCAGGCGAACGCCAACGAGACCACTGCCGCCGCCAACGGCGCGCGTCCCCAACCGACCTTGAACAGCAGCTCCCCGCCCACCAGCAGGAGCGCAATCTGGAACACCCCGGCTCCCAGGGTGGCCAGCCATTTCCCGCCCAGGATAAACGCCCGCGACGTAGGCGTAACCAGCATCCGCTTGAGCGTTCCGCGCAGGCGTTCGTCCACCAACACTTCGGCTATGCCCAACAGCGTGATCTGCACCCAGGTGACGACCTGCCCGGCCGAGGCGTGCTCGGAGCTGTTCGCCATTGCGTTTTCGTCGTCGGAAACGGTCACGCCTTCAGGCCAGCGCACCTGCGTCACGACCGCCGGATCGGCGGTAGCGGCCAACGTCTCGGTCAACAGATCCGCGAAGAAGATCGCGGCGCCCTCCGTCGTCGTCACCAGACCGGAATCCTGCGCCTGCGCCAGGCCGGTCTTGGCGACGAGCGCCGCGCCGCCCACCCGGCTCTGCGCGGCCTGGACCGCCTGCTCTACCACCGGGCTGGCGCTCGAATCGCCGCGCGTGCGCATGGTCAACGTGACATCCGCGCCCGCCAACAGTCCCGCCGAAAACCCCGCCGGAATGGTCAGTCCGAAGGTATCGTCGGGTAGCGCCTCCACGATTTTCACATCAAAGTTGACGTCCTGCAAGGCCGCCAACAACGCCTCGGTCGGGGCGCCGGTGTCCTGCTGAATCACATACAGCGGTACGCGCACCTCTTCGGCCGGCGGCTCATTCGGATCCATGATGCCGCGCAAGCCTGCGCCGACGGCCGCCGTAAACAACAGCGGCAACAACAAAAAGAAAACCCATTCGATCCGGCTGCTAAACCGGCGCAGAAAATCCGTGCGAATAATTCCCCATAAACGATGCATAAACTAACCTCTCAAGTGCAGTGCTTGATTCGTGAAACGTGAAGCGTGAAACGTGAGACGTGAGATTCACAGTTCGTAATCGGTGATCGGTAATCGGTAATCCGCTATTCGTAATTCACTGACTCGCTGACTCGCTGACCCGCCGCAGACTTTACCCGCGATTCGTGTATTCGTGTCCGCATTCGTGGATGGCCCCCGCCGCGCTACGCAAACTGCCGCCTGAACCCGATCAGCGCCACGGCGTAGAAGATGACGGCCAACACCAGGACGCCGCCCAGCCAGGGAAGGATGGCGACCAGATCTTTGCCGGCCTGCAACCTGGAGAAAATTTCGATGCCCCAGGCGTTCGGTGAGATCAGGCTGATCCGTTGCAGCCACAGTGGCATGTTACTGCGGACCACGAAACTCCCGGAGAGGGCGCCGCCGATCAGCGAGACTGCCGCGCCGATGGCGCCGGCCTGTCCCGGCGTTTTGGCCCAGGCGGAGATAATCGCGCCGACGCCGGAAGCGGAAAAGACGAGCGCTAAAATCGCCAATATAACGCCCAAATCGTTGCCCCAGTAGACGCCGACGAGGCGAGTGGCCTGCCAGAGAATTGTCATCTGCAATACACCGGCCAGGACCGTTCCACCCATCTTGCCGGCCAGAACGGTGAGGGGGGCCGTGGGCGTCGTCAGCAGCCGGGGAAGCGTGCCCCGTTCGCGCTCGGCCAACAACGTGCGCCCGCCGGCGGTCACGGCGAACATCAAAAACATCACCGCCAGGCTGGAAGCGTAATAGCCAAGCCAGTTGAAGCTGCGACCGGTGGTGGAGGTGATTTTTAACGAAATGGGAAGTTCGCTGTAGTTTCCTTCGGGGTTGTCGCCCGCCGGGGACATAGCTGCAAAGCCGTCGGCCATTCCGGCGTTGGGTATTGCCCCGCCTTGCAATGACCCCTCGATCAATCTATGTATAATCTGAGAAGTGCCCGCCACCTGCATCGCCAGCATCTCGACGCCCCGGCCGGCGATGGCTTTGACCGCCAACGCGCTGATGCGCCAATCGGGACTGGCGTAGATTTCGACCACCGCCGGTTCGGTCACGTGGAACGACTGGCTCTGCATAAAAGCCATGCCCAATTGCAGTTGTTGTTCCAGCGTCAACGTCGTCTCGGTCGTCAGCGTCGTGATGTCAATGCCGGCGATGTCCTGCGCCAGGACGCTCATCGGCAAAACCCGCGCCGTGAAATCCGCCGGGATGATAACCAGGGCGGCGACCTCGTCAGCCTCTACCCGCGCGCGCGCGGACGCTTCATCCGTGACCAGCGTCACCGTCACCAGATCGCCCACCGCGTCGGAGGTGAAAACGTTGATCAGCGATTCGGAAAGCGCGCCCTCGTCCTGATTCAACAACAGCACCGGGATATTCGAGATGGGCGATTCGCCGCCTGCGCCAAACGCCGCCCACATCACCAGCGTCAGAGCCATCGGCGTGGCCAACATCATCACCAACGCGCTCCTATCGCGGAACGTCAACAACACTTCTTTTAACGAAAGCACCCAAAATTTACGCATCATGCCTTACCTTCGATCAAAATTCGCAGTATCATCTCAACAAACGGGGAAAAGTGGGGGTTTGGGGGCGGGCGGCGCCCGCCC
>DAOUFX010000360.1:0-5513 GCA_034429675.1 Anaerolineae bacterium
TTTTTCGAGCCGGGGTACCGGCTCGAAAAAACACTCCCTTTTAACCCTCCGCCGCGTCAGCAGCGGCTATTTTCAAAGGAGACAAGCCCATGACAGTGACCATCACGTGCTACGGAAGCGTCAACGAAATCGGCGGCAACAAGATTCTACTGGAATACGGCGAGCGCCGCGTGCTGTTTGACTTCGGCAAGGCTTTTGGCCGCTACGGCCAATACTTCGACGGCATCTTCGCCAAAGAGCGCGACGCGCGAGGGCTGCTCGATCTGCTCTCGCTGGAGCTCATCCCGCCGCTGCGCGGCCTGCTGCGGGATGACCTGATCCCGGTTTTTGATCCCGACGACCTTGAGATTACCCACGTGCCCCCGACGGGCCGGCAGAGAAAGGAACGCCTGCAGATCGAGCGCAAACCGGGGACGGTGGATGCTTTCTGGCGCTACTGGCAACGCCACGCGCCGGAAACCTTTCGGGATCTGCGCCGCGCCAATGCTTTGCCCGTTGACCTGATTCTGATCTCGCACGCCCACCAGGATCACATCAACGACCTGGAATACGTCGAGCCGGCGCTGCCCGTCGCCAGCACGCGCATGACGGCTTTCATCGGCAAAGTGCTGCTCGATATGGGAACGGGCAACAAGTCGGGCGCCGCCTACGTCAACCCCGCCGCGCCCAACGAAGCCGGCCTGCTGCGCGCCGCGCCCGACCAGGAATATGCCGGGCGGCCCTGGCGTTTTCTCGATTACCCGCTTGACGCATCCGGCAACCATCCCGACTCTGCCGCAGCGCCCGGCGACGACGGCGACGACAACGCCGAGGCCCTCCGCAGCAACCTTGATAGCGCCGAAATTTTCTGGAGAACGCCCATCGGCAAACGCCTCCAACTGCCCGCGACGCCGGACATGCTGCCGGGCGTGCGTTGGTGGCCGGTTGACCATTCCATCCTCGGCGCGGCGAGCTTTGCGGTAGAAACCGAAGCCGGGTGGGTGGTCTACACCGGCGACCTGCGCTTCCACGGGAAACACCGGCAGTTCTCCCGCGACTTCGCCGAAGCCTTGGCCGGGCTCAAGCCGGCGGCGCTGATCTGTGAAGGCACCCGTCTGACTCAAGAAGAGGGCCGCGCCGGAGACGCCACCGATGAGTCGCAAGTCCATGGCAACTGCCTGAAAGCAGTGAAGAAAGCCGGCGGGAAGCTGGTCATCGCCGATTTCTCGTCGCGCAACGTCGAGCGGCTGCTGGCGTTCCAGGATATCGCCCAACAGACCCAACGGCGGCTGTTGATTCACACCCGGGACGCCTACCTGCTCCACGCCATGCGCCTGGCCGACCCGGCGTTGATGGACGGGATGAACGATCAAGCCATCGGGCTATGCGCCGATCTCCGGTCGCAAAAGGATTGGGAGAACGACCTTTGTCAATGCTACGGCCACGAGGTGGTCAGCCCGCAGGCCGTGGGCGCCCACCCCGGCGATTATATCCTGGCCTTCAGCCTGGGGGATATGGCGGATCTGCTGGACTTGCAATTCCTGATGGACAAACAACCGGGGGGCGTCTACATCTTCTCCAACAGCGGCGCTTACGACGACGAACAATCCGTGGACCTGCTGCGGGTGTGGCAATGGGCGCACTATCTCAAACTGACGGTCGTAGGGCTGCGCCTGGAGAGCGCGGGCAACGAGTCCCGCGTCAGCGTCGAGCCCGGCTACCACGCCTCCGGGCACGCATCGGCGGCGGATCTGCTCGAATTCGTCGAAGCCGTGCAACCGCAATGCCTGATCCCCATCCATACCGAAAACCCCGGCTGGTGGGCAAAGCAGCTGCACGGATCGAAAATAACCATCGCAGTTCCCGGAATGGGGCGGCCTTTGACGATTCCCTGAAAACCGCCCGGCCACGCCCTTGCCCGGTTATTTCGTTAATTCTCGTCAGCCCTGGGAGTCTTGAGCAAACAGCGGGGTTCGCGAGACCTTGACGGGCGCCTGCGACAGAACGAATACAAAGATGAAGCGCAGATGCAACAAACTCCGCCGCAAATTCCTTGCGTTTTTCGCACGGGACTGGTATCATTGCCGCCAGATTGACGCCGCCGCGACTATCTGACTTTTGACTTTCTGACTTTCAACTTTCAACTATCTCTGAAGGAGACCTCCCATGACATTGTGGCAAGTGATACTCTTAGGAATTTTGCAAGGCGCCACCGAATTTTTGCCGGTGAGCAGTTCAGGGCATCTGGTCATTGTGCCGTACCTCTTGAAATGGCCCGATCCGGGGCTGATGTTGGACGCGATGCTGCACCTCGGCACCATCCTGGCCGTGATTGTTTACTTCTGGAAGGATTTGTGGCAGCTGTTTTTCGCGGCGCTGCAAAGTCTACAAAAGCGTTCGCTGGCCGATCCCAATGCCCGCCTTGCCTGGTGTCTGGCGCTGGCGACGATCCCCGGCGCCATCGGCGGCCTGCTTTTGGAGGATATGTTCGAGACGTGGTTCGGCGCGCCCAGGGTCGTCGCCGGATTCTTGCTGGGGACCGCGGCGCTCCTGTTGCTGTCCGAATTCCTGGGCAAGAAAACCCGCACGCTCGACGCTCTCTCCTGGACGGACGCCCTGATCATCGGGCTGGCGCAGATGCTCGCCATTACCCCCGGGCTGAGCCGTTCCGGCTCCACCATCGCCGCCGGCATGCTGCTCGGATACCGCCGCGACGAAGCCGCCCGCTTCAGCTTTTTGCTGGCCGTTCCGATCATCCTGGGCAGCGGCGGTTATCAGGTGCTCAAGATGCTGGGGGGGAGCGCCGCAACGACGTCCTGGGGATTGATGATCGTCGGCGTCGCTACCGCGGCAATCGTGGGCTATCTCGCCATTGCCGGGCTGCTGGCCCTGGTGCGCCGGCAAAGTCTGTGGCCGTTCGCCGCTTACTGCGCCGTCTTTGGGACGCTGGTGTTGACCGGAATCCTGCGATGAAATATAGCTGGCTAATCCTGGCGCTGCTGCTGGTCGCCTGCGCGCCTTCACTGACCATCGTCGCGACGCCCACCCCGCTCCCGCCGCCGCAAACGCCGCAAGCGCTCCTCATCGCCGGCGCCGAAACCGTCGCGCCGGCGATACAAACGCTGGCTTCGGTCTACCAACAGAAAAACACCGGGGTCAGAGTCACGCTGATCGAACGCGCCGACACGCTGGCGATGCAGGCGCTCGAACAAGGGGACGCCGATCTGATCGTCAGGATGGGGGCGCCGGCTCAGGTCACGACGACGCTCTGGAGCGCGCCCTTTGCGCGCGATGGATTGGCCATCGTCGTCCATCCGCAAAACGGGCTGCCCGGCCTGACGTTAGAGCAGTTGCGCCAGCTTTTCCAGGGGCAGGTGGAGAATTGGGAATTGTGGGGCGGTCTGCCCGGCTCCCCGCAACTCATCAGCCGCGAAGAGGCTTCCGGGGAATTTATGCTGTTTCAGCGCGGGGTGATGAAGGACATCCGGGTGGCATCCACCGCGATGCTTGCGCCCGGCAGCGATGCGGTGCTGGAACTCGTCGGCGGCGATCCCTTGAGCATCGGGTATCTGTCAGCGGCGCGCCTCAATGACGCCGTGCGCGCGCTGGCGGTCGCCGGCATCCCCCCCGCCCCAGAGGCTGTATCAACCGGCGCCTATCCCCTCACTTACGAACTCTACTGGGTGGCTCTCAGTGAACCCCAGGGCGCCGCCCGCGACTTCGTGCAATGGGCGCTCGACCCGGAAGGACAAAGCCTCGTGGCGCAACACGGATTCGTCCCACTGTCGCCCTGACGGATCCGGCGGGTTGTTCCCGAACGCCGGTTACTCGCCGCCGTTGAAGAAACGATAGGTCAACTGCCCCAACGCCGCAAACGTTGGGGCGCTTTCTTCCCACGCCTGCCATTGCGGCTGGTACAAAAAAACAACCATCACAAAATTGCCCGCGTCCCCGTACATCAACGCCAGATCGGCGGACGTCCCACGCGCCCAGCCGGCCTCGTGCGCAGACGTAACCGCCGGCAAATTGCCCGTCAACAACGGGCGCGTCCGGTTGCGCGCCAACCAAATCATGATGTTCTGGCACTCCTCCGGCGTGATGGCCTGAGGATAGAGCGCCCGCAGAAATCCGCCATCCTGCGAGCAGTAATAAATACCTTCAAGCAACAGAGCCATCTCGATAGGCGTGGTCTGATTGTAAGGATCGGGGTCGGTCACCACGTCGCTGCGCGAATTGGCCGAAGTGACAATCATAGACGCCGGCGCCCCTTCGGTCATATCGTAAGGCGCGGCCAGAAACGTATTGCGCAGCCCCAAATCCCACAACAGCGCCGTGACCTGCTGTGCGCCGCTGTAAGGATTCCCCGCGCCGATCTGCGCCAACAAGACGTTGGCCGAAGTATTATCGCTCTCGGAGAGCGTCGCGCTGATCAAAGCGGTCGTCGCCGGGCTCAACCCCGCATCCGACATGCGATACAATTCCAACACAATCCCGATCTTGAGCAAACTCACGCCGGAGAAAGCCACTTTGCAGTTCAGACAGAGCTCGTAACCCTGGTCAAAATGCTTGATAAAAATCCCGCTCACGCCGGTGTAACCACCCAGAGTGGATAGGATACTCGTGCGCAACAACTCCATAGAAGCTTCCGGGGCCGGCTCCGTCTTGACCGCCAGGTGCACCTCACGTTCTGCCGGATCCGCCGCCAAAATAGCCTTGATCAACAGGGGACGCGAAGCTTCCAGGTCCAATTCGGTGCCCATGCCGGGCGGGCGGAACGTCTCGGATTCGGGCAACGAGACCGGTTGCTGCGGGAGGCGATCGTATTTCTGGGCCAGACGCTCCATAAACGCATCTACGCGCTCCCGCGAATAATTCACAATCGCCTTGACCTCCACCGTTTTCGGTTCGCGGCGCAAGAAATGACCCAGGATGTACTCCACAAAACTGCTCACATCTGAACGGCTCGCCAAAGCGGCATCGAGGTTCTGAGCGGTGGTCTCGGCATCCAGCGACAAATCAACCATCTCCGGCAACAGCGTCGTGATTTCGCTGCCGTAATGAACCGTGATTGGGGACATGTAGACCAGGGCGATGGCGCTAAGCGCTTGATCGCGCGTCATGCCCCCCATGGAGATGCCGTTGACGGTCAGACCGGGAGGTAATACGGATTGGCTGGAACGCCAGTTGGTGTACAACCATGCGCCGCCGAGAATGATCGGCGTCAGCACTAGAAAAAGTAATAACCGGGCACATCCGGTGCGTTGTTCTCTCACACGACCTCGCGTAGCTTAATCGAAACAGCTTCGCGCGTAAGTATAGCCGGATCAAGGGCCGCGTCAAACCCGGCGCCCTCCTCACATTGGACAAAATGCCCGATTCGTGTATCATCGTTCTGGAAGTTACAGCCGCAAACACACCGCCGCTTCTTCTCGCCGGGTCGCCGACCCTATCGCGGCCAATTCCAGCCAACGAGTGTAACCATCCACTCAAGTCAAATGTATCATCTCAATAAAAGGGGGAGAACTGGGGGTTGG
>DAOUFX010000361.1:0-2566 GCA_034429675.1 Anaerolineae bacterium
GCCCCCAAACCCCCACCCCCAGATTTGATGAGGAGGTCGGGATGTTTTTGAAAACCGGTGGGTTGTGGCTGCGAGCCGGCTTGGCTCTGTTGGTGGTGGTGTTGGGGTGTCTGCCGTTGCCGCGCTCTGCGGAGACGGGGGCATTGGGGCGCGCCGGCGTGGCGCAGGGTTGGGAACCGGTAGCGTGGATTTACTTGCCGCTTGTGCTGCGGAGCGACCGGGAGCTGTCGCTGGCGACGGTGAACGATTATCTCTACCAGCTCCAGGAGATGGATTTGACGGCAATCGGCAACACGGCCTACGATTTGGTGGTGATGGACTACGCGCTTTACGGCGATGACGGCTCGGCGTTCAGCGCGGCCAAGATCGCAGCGCTCAAGGACAGCCCCGGCGGCAAAAAGATCGTGCTGGCGTATATGAGCATCGGCGAGGCCGAGATCTATCGCTTTTACTGGAACCAGGATTGGGATGCAGACGGCGACGGAGTGCCCGATCCCGGCGCGCCGGCCTGGTTGGACCTCGAAGATCCCGACTGGGAGGGCAATTACAAGGTGCGCTACTGGGATCCGGCCTGGCAGAGCCTGATTTTTGCCTACACTGACAAGTTGCTGGACGCCGGGTTCGACGGCGCTTATCTGGACATCATTGACGCCTACGAATATTACAGCGAGCAGGGGCGCGATACGGCGGCGCAGGAGATGAGCGATTTTATCGCGGCCATTCGCGCGCGGGCGCACGAGCGCGACGCGGATTTTTACATCTTCCCGCAGAACTCGGCGGAGCTGGCCGGGTTGGTGGATGGGTATCTGGACAACGTGGACGGCATCGGGCAGGAAGATATCTACTACGGCTACGACGATGACGACGCAATGACGCCGCCGGAGGTGACGGCAGCGGTCGAAGCGGACTTGAATGTGTTCCGGGATGCGGGCAAACTGGTATTGACCGTGGATTACGCGACGACCCCCGCGCACATTGACGACGCCTACAGCAAGTCGCAGGCGCAGGGGTACGTTCCTTTTGTCACCGTGCGCAACCTGGATCAGTTGACGATCAATGTGGGGCACGAGCCGGATTAGCGGCTAGTCTGTGTCCTTTTGCCCCCAGCGGAGTCGCGCGCCTTGATCGGCTAAGACAACCGCCGGTTTGTTGTCTGCGGTCAAAAGGATGATTTTGCCGCCGGCTTGCGTGAAGGGATCGTCCTGTGCGACGATGACGGCGAGGCTCCTATCGTCGGCCCAGAGTATTTCTTCGACGAAGCCGTGGTCGTCGTCGCGCAGGGGCGCCGGCGCTGCCAGGGTTTCTTTGGCGGCGCGATACATTTTTAGAGCGCCGTAGCGGGTGGCGGCGGCCCCATCCGCCGGCGCTTCGGCGGTGGCATAGAAGTAGTAAAGATTCCCGTCCTGACCTTCGGCGACTCCATCCACAAAGTGAGCCTGCATTTTCTCTTTCCCTTGCACCGAGGAAACCAGAGACGTCTTGCCCCAGCCGTTCACCTCCAGCCGTTCCACTCCGGGCAGCGGACACAGCGCCGTTTCCAGGTACATCGCGGCATAGACGGCCTGGCCGTCGCGCGACCAGCTCATGTGGTTACACATCGAGGCTCCGGTCATTTCCGGTTCGCTCCCTTGAAGCGCGACATACGCAAATTCTCCGTAGTCCGAATCGGCGTACATCCTGCCCGCCAGAAGCCCTTTGCCGTCAGGCGACCAGGCGTGCGGCGGGTACACACTGAAACTGAACGTATCCGGCGGTTGGGCGACCCATTGCGTGAGGCTTTCGCTGACGGTGTCGTAGAGCCAGATGCCATGTCCTGTGACGGCCAATTTCATGCCGTCCGGCGCCCAGGCCAGCGTTGTGCCCGTCTTTGGCGCGCCGTCTGCTCGCATGCCGGCGGTATTGATGACGCGCGCATTATTGCCGTAGGCGTCGCTGATTGTCAGGACGGCATCGGATATGTAGGCGACTTGACCGGTGGCCGGCGAGACGTCAAAACTGTCAATGGGGGTGTCTGTGATTGGCGTCCGGGTCAACCCATCGGTTTCGAGTCGCCACAGGGTTGTCTCGGACAGAAAATAGAGCGGAGCCGGCAATTTGCGCACAGCGCCGTCCGGCCAGACGCCCACGGGCAGCGTTGGGAGCGCCGGCGGCGTTGCGGTGGGCGCCGGCGGTGTTGGCGTGGCCGGTGCAATCGTTGGGGTTGCTTCGTCGCCCGGCGTTTCTGCCGGAGATGTCGTCGTGGGGGAGGCGGGTGAAGCGCAGGCAACCAACGCCAGTATCCCACAGAGCCACAGGTTTTTCAGGAAATATCGGTTCATTGGGTTTTCTCTTTTCGTCAGAATGTCAGGCCGGGGGCGGCCCTTGTTGCTTCGCCTCTCGCAGACTATATCCGGCGCATTGGATTTGTCAACGGTAGAGAAAGGAGTATATATGGGAAAGGTGTTGTGTGTGCGAGCTCAGAAACATAAAGAGAGGCGGGGGCACACCACCCAGCAATGAAAATCGTGACTCAACGGAAGAAGTAAAGGAAGCGTGTTTTTTCGAGCCGGTACCCCGGCTCGAAAAA
>DAOUFX010000362.1:0-11944 GCA_034429675.1 Anaerolineae bacterium
CGAGCCGGTACCCCGGCTCGAAAAAACACCCCCTTATATCCGGCTAATGGCTAAAAACTAAAGGCTAAACGCTATTTTCAAGGGAGTTGGGTTATGAACTTATCCTGGAAGAAGATGCTCGACACGTTCAATCCCTATTTCGATACCGCCGCGCGCATCATGTTGATGCTGTATTTGTGGATCGGCGTCCTGGTTTTTGTGGCCTATGGCGTGATGGCGCTGTCGCACCGCTACCCGTTGGACTACGGCGAGGCGCCGCTGCTTGACCAGGCGCAACGTCTGGCGATCGGGCAGAATATCTATCGCCGCGACCTTACTACGCCGCCTTACACCATTTCCAATTACCCGCCGCTTTACAGCGCCATGTTGGCGCCGGTCGTTGCCCTGTTCGGGCCGGGTTTCTTCTGGGGGCGGCTGCTGGCGTTGCTTGGCACTGTGGCAACGGCGCTCTTTTTGGGGCTGACCGTTCACGAGCTCACCCATCAGCGCAAGGCCGCCGTCGCGACCGGTATGCTCTTCCTGCTCATTCCCTATGTCGTGAAATGGTCGGGATTTTTGCGGGTGGACATGCCGGCGCTGGCCTTCAGCACGGCGGCGCTGTGGGTCGTTTCGACGTATTCGACGACGTCTCGCAAGCTGCGCTGCCTGGTGATCACGGCATTGCTGCTGATCGCGGCGATTTACACCAAACAGTCCTATGGCCTGGCCGCGCCGTTGGCTGCCGGCGTCTGGCTCTGGTTTCAGGATCGCCGGGCCGCTCTGCGCTTGCTGGCTATGGTCGGCGGGGTGGGGCTGGCGCTGTTCGTGGGGCTGACCCTGGCCAGCGGGGGCGGCTTCTTCTTCAATATTGTCACGGCCAATGCCAATCAGTTTGAGATGGGAACGTTGCTTCACTACTGGCGCGAGGTCCGCGTCACCGTGCCTTTGTTGCTGATCCTGGGTAGTGTGTTCCTTTTCCTTGCGCCGCGCGGCAAGGGGAGCGAAAGTGGCGTCCCCGGTTGGACGCTGGCCGCGCCTTACCTGGTGGGCGGGGTGCTATCGGCGGCGACCATCGGCAAGATCGGTTCCAACGTCAACTATCTCCTGGAACTCGCGGCGGCGCTGGTTTTAGCGACCGGAATTTTACTGGGATGGAGCATGGGCCTCACGAAAAGTCCGGCGAGCAAAGAGGATACCCCTCCGGCGTGGACCCACTGGCAGCCGGCGGTTCACAGTCTGGTGACAATTCTGTTGGCGGTGCAGGTGGCGTTCCTGTTGCGCAGCACCTTGCGCGACCCGGTCGAAAGCCTCAAGTGGCGTCTGAAGTCTGCCAGGGAGATGAGAGACCTCGACACGTTGGTTCAGACCGCCGGCGGCCCGATCCTGGCCGACGAGTATATGGGGCTTTTGACGCTCAACGGGAAGGCGCTTTACTTGCAGCCGTTCGAGATGACGCAACTGGCCCAGGCCGGGCAATGGGATCAGGCCGGGTTGTTGGAAAGCATCCGCAACCAGGAGTTTTCGGTCATCATGATCCATCACTTTATGAGCTGGCCGGTGTACCTGACCCGCTGGACGCCGGAAATGCTGGCGGCGATTATAACGTACTACCGTCCGGAGTCGTTTATTGCCGAGAGCCTGGTCTACGTTCCGCGTTCTGACGCGCATACCCCGTCCGAGCTGCTTCAATGCGCGGACGCGCCGTGGTCGTTGCCGACGCGCAGCGACATGGGCATGTGGTGGTATAGCCGGCAGTTGCTCCCGATGGGCGTCGGATATGAGAACACGTTGCCGGTCTATGCCGTGGCGGACGGTCTGCTGCTGCGCCGTTCGGACTGGAATGACGCCGTCGCCATTCTGCACGACGACCCGGTGCGCCCCGGGTTGAAAGTGTGGACGTTCTACGGCGACATGGCCAATCTTCAGGGGGCTGCGTTTGTCTCGGAGGAATTCGCGTTGGGCAGTGAAGCCGTCCCGGTGAAGCGCGGGCAGCTTTTGGGATACCAGGGCACGGTTTGGGATGGCGACGCCGTCTGGACGCACGCCCGATTTGCCATCGTTCCGACTCTGCCGGATGGCGGGTTCCCCGCCGCGCTGCTGGGACGGGCGCGGCCCGGCGATCCGCCGTTGCCGCAAGCGATCAAAGACCAGCAATTGCTGGATCCGTCCCCCTATCTGGGAACCGTGCGCAGCCAGGTGATGGGGAACCCGGTGTGGCTCCCGGCGCAATGTGAGGAATAATATGGAAAAACTCGAGGGTTTACAGCCGCGAAATTCGATAGCCGCCATCGTCACAGGCGTCGTCTGGGCGTTGAGCAGCGCGGGGGCGGTGGCGTTGGCGTTGTCCGTGCTGGACATGGTCTTGCGCATTTACGCCGCATTTTGGGGTGAATACAACACCTACGGCCCGGATTATTGGGGCGCCGTTTTTATCCGTCAAATCCTGATCCTGGCCTTTGGCGCGATCTGTCTGGCTTTGATCGTCGGCAGCGCCGAATACTACAGCCGCAACTACGGCACGCCCAAAGCATGGAAAATGATGACCCGCGTCGTGGCGGTCGAAGTGGCGTTGGCCGTGCTTACCATGATCATCTAAAAACTAAAAACTCCCCCCTTGTTTCCTCTGTGGCAATGTGGTAGAATGCCCGTTAATTCGTTTTGAGCCGGCGCCGTCCCCGGTGCCGGCCAAAGCGTGGCGACATTGCCGGGATAAGGAGAGATGATGAAGGGCGCAACTTGCTGCGGTTCTTGCTGCATTGATTGGCTGCCCGAAATACCCCATAGAACTGTCAAATGAAAAAGACTTTGGCCTTTGGAACTTTGACCCATTCTTCTCGCTCCCAAATTTTAGACTCTCAGACTTTTTAATCTACGCCGCGTCAGCGGCGATTCCGGCTGACAGCTAACTGCTAACAGCCAATAGCTAAACACTGTTTCCCAAGGAGAAACTTATGTTTACCCTAAAAAAGATATCCCTTTCGGCATTGTGGATTGTCTTAATCGCCGCGCTGTTGGTTCCGATGGCGCCGGCTGTGGCGCAGAGCGACGGCAACTTGTTGCGCAACGGTGATTTTGAGGAAGGCGATTACGCGAGCGGTTGGGCTTTCCAGGACAATATTCCCGAAGTTCAGGTCGCTCCCGGTTGGCGCGCATTTTACGCGGATCTTCCGCCTGCGTACGCTATCAAGCCGGCGCGGTGCAATGACGACCCAAACAACGGCTGTTACTGGGCCAGACCCGAATTCCGCGACAACAAGGCCGCCGAATTCGCTAACCGCGTGCAGTCCGGGCTCAAGTCGCAGAAATACTTCACTTTTGGGCGGCAGCACGAAGCCGGTATGATGCAGCAGGTTACCGGGATCGTTCCGGGGACCCGCCTGCATTTCCAGGCTTTTGTGTTGCTGTGGTCGTGTATGGCCGGCGAGAACTGGAGCACCTGCCCCACCACGCCCTATTCCAATTCCCCGGCGCCGATGCACGCGCGGGTGGGCATTGACCCGACCGGCGGCACCGACCCTCTGGCCGCGACGGTGATCTGGTCCGCCGAAAACAACACCGTGGACGTCTGGTTGCAGCTTCAGGTCGAAGCCGTGGCGCAATCCGACCGCGTCACGGTGTTTACCTACACGCGGGCCGACTGGACCGACATGATTCCCCGGGTTCACAACGACGTGTACGTGGACAACGCCAGCCTCGTCGTGGTGGCTGCCGCTGCGCCTCAACCGAAACCGGCGACGCCGGCCAAGACGACCACGCCGGCCAAGACGACGACCACGACCACGACCACGACGACGACCAATACCGCCACGTCGAAATTTAAGCCCGCTCCGATTCCGGCAGGCGCCACGGTTTACGTTGTCGTCAAAGGCGACTCTCTGTCCAAGGTCGCCAAGAAGAACGGCATCACTCTGGCCAAACTGCGCGAGCTCAACGTAGGCCGCATTCGTCCCAATGACATCGTCTGGGTAGGCGATAAGCTTGTTGTGAAATAGGTCTTCTTTTCTTTGGACGTCAAGGGTACTTTGTGTGGAAACTGCACAAAGTACCCTTTTTTTGTCATTGCACCGGCCTCTTACATAAAGATGCATCGAAGAACCGGCTGAAGCCGGTGTGTACGCTTGTGTCGGTATACTCCGACTTTAGTCGGTTTGCCTGTGCCGGATAAAAGCTGCCTCGTTCTTTTTTTTGGGGTTTGCCGGTTTCTTGTCTGCTGGACATCCTCCTGGTATCATCAATTTGTCACAATCCGCCGTCAAAATAAACGCGCAGACTGAGATACAGTCCAATCTATTTCCAGGAGGAAAATGAAATGCAGCAGAAAACACTCACGATCGTTTTGTTGGCCGTTATTGCCAGTCTTGTCCTCGGCGGGTGGGCCATGGCCGAGAAACCTCAGCCGGCCGTCTCTGCCGCCGCACCCGGCGTGATCAACGTAAGCGGCGAAGCGGAGATGCGCATTGTGCCCGACGAGGTCATCATCCGTTTGGGCGTGGAGACATCCGACAAAACGTTGCTGAACGCGGAAAAGCAAAACGAGCAAATCGTCAAACGGGTTATTGCGCTGGCGAAGCAATACGGCATCCCCACGGAACGGGTGCAGACGGATTTCATCCAGATCGAGCCGCGTTATAACAACTCTTACGAACAGCAAAGTTTCATCGGCTATTTCGTTCACAACTCGATTGTGATTACCCTGCGCGACCTCACGAAGTTCGAGGACTTCCTGACCGATGTTTTGGGAACCGGCGTGAATTACGTTCACAGCATTGACTTCCGCACCACCAAACTGCGCGAATATCGTGACCAGGCTCGCGAACTGGCGCTGCAGGCTGCGCGAGAAAAGGCCACCGCGATGAGCGGCGCCCTGGATCAACAGCTCGGCGCGCCGCTCACCATCCAGGAGGAATCCAACGACTGGTGGTCGGGTTACGGCAGCTGGTGGTCCGGCCGTTGGGGCGGCGGCATGACCCAGAATGTGATTCAGGAGGTCAACGGAAACGGGGCCGAGTTCGACAGCAGCCTGGCGCCGGGGCAGATCAGTGTGAAGGCGCGCGTTTCGGTGAGCTTCGCGATGTCGCCTAACCCTTAAATCCGGGCCGGTGACATCATAAAAAGTCCAGAGACTTTTTGCCTCTGGACTTTTTTGTTATTTTACTCCGCCAATCAATCGGATGACTACGGGCAAGTACAGCTTGTGTTCCGACCCCGGTCGTCCCGTCCAATAGCCTGCGTGCAGATCAATGGTCTCGCTTTTGGACCATCCGACAAAGGGTTGGCCCAACGTATCGTTCACGATAACATTTTCGCCGGTGGCATGTCCCCCGCCGTTGCCCAGCACCTGCCAGGGCGTTTCCGGCGCCATCTCTCGCGCCAACGTCATCGCGGCGCTGAAAACTACGGCCAATCCTGCAAGAAGAACTACCCATCGCTTATTCATGATCAATCCTTTCAACGTCGCCGGAAATAAGGCGTACAGAATGCATTCGAACAGTGCGCAATTCGCAATTCTCCCACGGCGTCAAAGTAGGCGATCAGGGGCAGCCCGTCCGATCCTAAGGTTACCGCAGGGTAAAGCAAGTTGGCGGAGATGTGATCCACCTGGACAGGAATTGCCGCGGTGCAGGTCACGTTCTGGCAATGGGAGGCGATGAGCGCGCTTGTCGTCGGGCTGTAGTAGGTGGTCAGCACCAAGCCATTAGCGTTCAACATCGAAGACACATACCATCCCGCCGCCGCGGCGACGTTGTCCAAAACAGTAACGTCGGATGCGCTACAGGCGACATCCTGGCAGTGTGCGATTTTTACCAACTGGTGGGTAATGTCATAATAGCTAATCGTCGGCAGCCCATCCTTTCCGATGACCATTGACGTGCCGCTGACGTCTCCGGCATCCACCCGCGTGAAAGTCGCAACGGTGCAGTCGAGGTTCTCACAGTGTGCCACTTTCAGCGCATTTTGAGTATCATCCCGATAGCCGATGATCGGCAACCCGTCTACCCCCAAAGCTATAGCGGTAAACTCGCCGACATCGCCGGTTGCGTCCAGGGTGGTGATCGTCGCGGCGACGCAGCCTGCATCCTGGCAATGCGCCACTTTCAGGTTGCCGTTGCTGTTATCGTAGTAACTGATGAAGGGCAACCCATCTACGCCGAGCGTTGCCACGGAAAACCATCCCACGCTGGCTGCGCCGCTGGTGTCCACCGTTCTGGTGATGGCCGTGGTGCATGTCACATTCTGACAATCCGCCACCTTTAGGCTGCCATTGTCGGAATCAAAATATGAAAAGAGGGGCAGTCCGTCCATTCTGACGATGCCGCTGCTGAATGCACCAACCCAACCGGCAGTGTCGAGAGTCGTGACGGTTTGGGCTGTGCACAACAGGTCCTCGCAATGAACCACTACAAAATCGCGGTCCGTGGATTGGTAGCTGATCAATGGCAGCCCGTCCCCTCCCACCGTCACATTGATGTAGCCTCCTGTTAAAGGCGGCGTGATGATGTGAGTTGTCGTGGGGATCAAAGAGGCGATGAATGACTCATTGCTTTTGCACACCACGGCATCCCCCGTAATCCCTTGCGCCAACTGCCCCGGCGGACAGAGTGTGTTCAAGTACCGTTGGTACGCATTGCCGTCAAGCCCGTCCAGCGTGTCGGCGTCCAGCGCGTAGGTTGCCGTGAACGCTTCCGGCGCCTGTAGCGCCAGCGTTGCGGTTGCCACCGCCGTCGTGACGTCACTTCCCAGGTGTGTGTGATTTGCGCCTGCATAGTCGCTGCCGTGAAGTCCGTCCAGCATGTCCGTGTCCAATGCCTGGCTCGCCGACAACACTTCCTGAGCCTGCAAGGCCAGCGTCGCGGTCGCTACCGCCGAGGTGATGTCGTCCCCCAGGTGCGTGTGACTTGCGCCTGCAAGCTCGCTTGCGTGCTGTCCATCCAGCATGTCCGCGTTTAGCGTATAGCTTGCCGATAGCGCATTTTGCGCCTGTAATGCCAGTGTTGCCGTCGCTACTGCGCTGGTGATATCGCTCCCCGGATGCGTGTGGCTCGCGTCGGCGAACTCGTTCCCGTGGCGCCCGTCCAGCAGATCGGCTTCCTGCGCCGTCGCTGCCTGCAAGGCATAAGGCGACGCCGCCACCCGCCGGTCCGGGCTGAGCTGCGTGAAGGCGCTGCCATCGGCGCTGAACCACACCCGCAAATAACGGTCCGGTTCCGTGAACACCTCTGCGCTTAGCGCCTGACTCATTCCGCTTACACTTGTGTCACCCAGCAACACCTGAAACAACCCGCCGCTTACCGAGAGTGTCACCGCGTGGGTCGGTTCACTGCCGCCGGCGGCGCTTCCATCGTTAGACCAATACGTCTGGTTGCCCGCAGCGTTCACCAACGCGAACTTGAAATATCCCATGCCGGTGTAGGGCGTTGCTTGCACCAGCACACGTCCCTGGTAGTTCGCCACCGGCGGCGCTCCACTGATTTGTACGCTTGTGCGCGCCAGCGCAGCCTTTCCCACGCCTACCAGCGCCAACACACCTGCGATGATCGCTAGAATTGTCATTGCTTTTCGTTGCATTTTTTCCTCCAGAAAAAGAGAGTTCCCACGGTATCCCTCGCCGACTTTGTCAACGCCGCCGGAAATAGGGCGTGCAAAATACATCCGAACAGTGCGCCGTCCGAATGACGTTCGACGGATCTATGAAAACTATGAACGGGAGACCATCGGATCCCTGCGCAGCGGTGATATGTGTGCTGCTGCTTGAAGGATACACCGTGTTGGTGATCGCCGCAGTGCAGGACAAATCCTGACAATGCGCTGCTATCACGGCACTCTGGCTCGTATTGAAATAGGCGACAAACGGCAATCCATCGGAGCCTATGAACAATGAAAGGAACCATCCCAGACCCCCGGCGTGGTCCAAAACCGTGATACGAGATGTGGCGCACGCTATGTCCTGGCAGGACGCGACCTTTGTGGTTGTGTTGACGACGTCATAATATCCGATCACCGGCAACCCATCAATGCCGATCGCCAGCGAAGTGCCGCCGGGATTCCCGTCGGTATCCACCACCGTCAACGTCGCCGTCGTGCACTCGCGGTTCCGGCAATGGGCGACCTTCATCAAATTGAGGGTATCGTCGCCGTATGCGATAACCGGCAATCCATCCACCCCCAGCGCCACAGAGGGAAATTCACCAACATCGCCGGTAGAATCCAACGTGGTGATCGTTGCGGCTGTGCAGCCCGCATCCTGGCAATGTGCGACTTTTAAAGCGTCGTTGCCCATATCGTAGTAGGCGATGAAGGGCAACCCATCTGCGCCAAGCGTCGTGGAAGTTTCCCATCCCACGTTGCCGGCGCTGTCCACAGTCCTCAACGTGGCCGCAGTACACGCTACGTTCTGGCAATGGGCTACCTTCAAATTGTAGTTGGTGTAATCAAGGTAAGAGATCAAGGGCAAACCATCCACTCCTACGATCGCTGAAGAATAGGACCCCACCTCTCCGACGCTGTCCAGATTGGTGACGGTTGTGACGGTGCATGCCAGATTCTCGCAATGCGCCACCATGAGATCGCGGGCCGGGACCGACTGGTACGTGATCAATGGAAGGCCATCTGCGCCTGCCGTTACGTTGAGATAGCCTCCTAACCCGGGCAGGGTTGCCGTAAGCGTAGCCGTAGGAATCCAGGAAGGATCCAGCGGGTCGCCGCCGATACACACGACGTTGTCGTTCATAATTCCTCGCGCCAACTGCCCTGGCGGACAGAGCGTATTCAATCGCTGTTGATACTCGCTTCCGTGAAGCCCGTCCAGCATATCCGCCTCCAGCGCAATATTTGCCGTGAGCACCGCTTGCGCCTGCAAGGCCAGCGTTGCGGTGGCCACCGCCGAGGTGATATCGCTTCCCGGGTGCGTATGGCTTAGATCGGCGTACTCGTCGCCATGCTTCCCGTCCAGCAAGTCTGCGTTCGCGGCGTATGCCGCCGTGAACGCTTCCCGCGCTTGCAAGGCCAGCGTCGCCGTCGCTACCGCCGTCGTGACGTCGCTTCCCGGATGGTTGTGAATCGCTTCGGCGAATGCATCCGCGTGTTGCCCGTCCAGCAGAGCGGTTTCCTGCGCATAGTCCGCCGTGGCGGCTTCCGGCGCCTGAAATGCCAATGTTGCCGTGGCTACTTCCGTCGTGACGTCGCTCCCCGGGTGCGAGTGGCCCGCATTTGCGAGTTCCTCTCCGCTTCGACCATCTAATCTCTCGATGTCCTGCGCCATGATTGCGTGCATCGCATAAAGCACCGAGGCTATCCTTTGATCCGGGGTAATTTGTGTGAAGGCGCTTTTATCCTTGCTGAACCATACTCGCAAATAACGATCCGGTTCCGCAAATACCCCCGCATTCAATTCCTGGCTCATTCCACCCAGGTTCGTGTCGCCCAACAACACGTGGAATATTCCACCCTCTACCGGCAGCGCCACCGCTGTCATAGGTTCGCCGCCGCTGCTTGTGCTTCCGTCGTTGGACCAGTAGGTTTGATCTCCCGCCGTGTTCACAACCGCGAACTTGAAATACCCTGTTCCCGTATACGGCGTTCCACTTGTCAGTACGTGTCCTTGATAGCTCACCACCAGCGGCGCGTTTCTTTGTTGCGCTGCCGTGCGCGCCAGTGCAACTGCTCCTATGCCTGACAGAGTCGCTGCGACTACAATGATTATTCCCAAGATCGTTATCGTTTTTCGTTGCATTGATTGACCTCCTGAAACCCGGGTGTCCCTTTTAGCGTCGCCGGAAATAGGGTGTGCAGAATGTGTTGGAACAGTGTGCGATTCGGAATGTTCCCACTGCGTCAATGCTGGCAATAAATGGGAATCTGTCCGATCCTAAAACGGTGGCAATGAAGATAAGGTTGGTGGCGGGGCTGCGATCTACAATGACGGGAATTGCCGCCGTACAGGCCACATCCTGACAATGCGCGGCGATCAGGGCGTGTTGGGTGGGGCTGTAGTAAGTCGTCAGCAACAGCCCGTCCGCGCCGATTATGGATGAGACGTACCATCCTGTTGTCGCGGCGACACTGTCCAGAACGGTAACGTGGGATGCGGTGCAGGCTGTATTTTGGCAATGGGCGACTTTCACCCGTTGGTGGGTAAGATCGTAATAGCTGATCACTGGCAGACCGTCTCTTCCGATGACCACCGAGGTACCGCTGACATCCCCGGCATCCACGAGTGTCATGGTCGCCGTGGTGCAGTCAGGGTTATCGCAGTGCGCCGTTTTCAAGGCATTTTGGGTATCATCCTGGTAACTAATGAACGGCAATTTGTCCACCCCCAGCGCTACTGAGGTGAATTTGCCGACATCTCCCACACTATCCAGGACGGTGATCGTTGCAGTTGAACATCCCACGTCCTGGCAATGCGCCACCCGCAGGTTGCCGTTGGTATTATCGTAATAGCTGATAAAGGGCAGGCCATCGGCGCTGAGCGTCAATGAAGCTTGCCATCCCACACTGTCCGCGCCGCCGCTGTCCACGATTCTCGTGACGGCCGTAGTGCATGCCATATTCTGGCATTCCGCTATTTTCAAATTGCCGTTGGTGTAATCGAAGTAGGCGATGAGCGGCAATCCATCTCCTTTGACGATAGCGCTGCTGAAGGCGCCAACCTCTCCCACGCTATCCAATACGGTGATGGTTCTGTTTTCACATGGCAGATCCTCGCAGTGCACCGCCACAAAGTCGCGGTCGGCTGATTGGTAGGTGATTAACGGCAGGCCGTCTGCCCCCATCATTGCACTGACGTAGCCTCCTGACAGAGGCGGCGTGATAATGAGGGTCGTCGTGGGGATAAAAGAGGGTTTCAAGGATTCGTCGTTGGCGCATACCACTGTGCCACTGATAATCCCGCCTATTGACTGCCCCGGCGGGCAAAGTGTGTCGAGGTGCAGTTGGTACTCGCCCCCGTGCAACCCATCCAGTGTGTCCGCGTCCAGGGCGTGGGCCGCCGTGAACGCTTCCTGTGCCTGCAAGGCCAGCGTTGCCGTCGCCACCGCCGAGGTGACGTCGCCGCCCGGATGGGTGTGAATTGATCCCGCAAACTCGTCTCCATGGCGACCATCCAACCGGGCGGCGTTCAGCGCGTAGCTTGCCGTGAGTGCTTCTTGCGCCTGCAACGCCAGGGTTGCGGTCGCTACCGTCGAGGTGATGTCGCTTCCCGGGTGATTGTGACTTGCACCGGCAAATTCGTTGGCGTGCCGCCCATCCAACATGTCGGCGTTCAGCGCGTAGCTTGCCGTGATCACGTGCTGCGCCTGGAGCGCCAGCGTTGCGGTGGCCACCGCCGAGGTGATGTCGCTTCCCGGATGTGTGTGGCTCACGTTCGCGTACTCGTTGCCATGCCGTCCGTCCAGCTTATCCGCTTCCTGCGCCGACTCCGCGTGCAGCGCGTATGGCGACGCTGTTATCCGCCGGTCCGGGCTGAGTTGGGTGAAAGTGCTGCCATCTGTGCCAAACCACACTCTCAAGTAGCGATCGGGCTCAGCGAACACTTCCGCGCTCAACTTCTGACTCATTCCTCCGGTACTTGTATCGCCCAACAACACATCGAAGAGTCCGCCGGACACCGACAAGGCTACCGCTGCTGTCGGCTCGCTTCCGCCGCTGGCGCTTCCGTCGTTGGACCAGTAGGTTTGGTTGCCTGCTGCGTTCACGACTGCGAATTTGAAGTAACCCATGCCGGTAAACGGCTCTCCTTCTACCAGCACGTTACCTTGATAACTCATGACCGGCGGCGTGCCGCCCTGTTGGGGCGCCGGGCGCGCCAGTGTTGCGGCGGCTGCCCCTGCCAGAACTAACGCGATGACCACTATGATTGCTATGGCTATTTTTTGTTGCATTTATTGGCTCCTCTGAAAATAGCATTTGGCCGTTAGCTTTTAGCTGTTAGCCGGATATAAGGGGGTGTTTTTCGAGCCGGTACCCC
>DAOUFX010000363.1:0-8087 GCA_034429675.1 Anaerolineae bacterium
GGAGTTGAGCGAAAAGCGCTCAACTCCCCCTGTTTCTTAACATACATCAATGACAACCGCAGCGCCTTTCGGTATCGTAGTCTTTGTAAACACGCTCACAGGAGCATACAAAAGGAGAAGACACGATGCGACTGGCTCAAAACACGGTGTTCATCACCGGGGGCAGTTCCGGGATCGGTCTGGCGTTTGCCAGGGAGTTAGTGAGCTTGCTGAATACCGTCATCATTTGCGGGCGGGATCAACGCAAGCTGGAAGCGGTACGCGAATGCTACCCTCAAATTCGCACGATCCGGTGTGATATTGCTAACCCTGATGAACTCGAACGTGCGGTAGACATCCTACAGACAGAATTTCCCCAATTGAATCTGCTCATCAACAATGCCGGGGTGCAGTATCGCCACGATTTCTTGACGGGTGCGGATGTGCTGGCCCAGATCGCGGAAGAAGTCACGGTGAACCTCACCGCTTTGCTGCGTTTGACCCACATGGCGTTGCCGCTGCTGGCGCAACAGCCCCAAGCTGCGGTCATCAATATTTCTTCTTTGGTGGGATTCATCCCCAAGAAGAGCGCGCCGGTGTACTGCGCCACCAAGGCTGCTGTCCATGCCTTTTCTAGATCCTTGCGCTACCAGTTGGCGGATACGCCGGTCAAGGTGTTCGAGGTTGTGCCGCCGCTGGTGGATACCAAGATGGCCAAAGACCAGACTGGCCCCAAGACAACGCCCGCCGTGTTGGTGCAGGAGGTGCTCCAAGGGATGCGCCAGGATCGGTATGAGATCTATGGCGGGCGGGCAAAGCCCCTGATCATGCTGCATCGCTTTTTCCCCGCGTGGGTGGAACGTATGGTGAGGAATAAATAATCTGTGCCGGGGGCACAAGTCGTTTGCTTTTGAGTCGAGACGTTGGGCTTAGATCAATGAAAAGGAGTGGATAAAGATGCATAACCTTGTGGTCACGCTTGAACAACTGGGCTTCCTGAATCTGGTATGGGTGTTCTTCTTTATGTTCGTGCTGCATGAGTTTGAAGAGTGGAATATTGATCAGTTTGAGCGGCAACACTTTGAGGGGTTGCCGCCGGCGGCCACCGACAGGAGCGCCCGTATGTGGATCGCGTTTGTCTGCCTGGTAGGTTTGATTTGGTGTGTGGCAGCCACCTTGCCGGACAATCCGACCACCGCTGCATGGATATTCTTGCCGGCGGTGGCCATAATGCTTCAGAACGCCCTTCAGCATATTTATTGGTCGTATTATTTCAGAAAGTATGCACCGGGCACCGTCACGGCGGCTTTGCTCTTGATTCCAGCCGGCGGCTACGTGATGCTCAGGGCCGTAGGACAGGGATATGTGCCGGCCTGGTATGCCGCTCTTTGGGGGGCGTTGGTCATTCTGGGAGTTGCTCAAACGGTGAAAGCCGGTAACCAGATGACGCCCTTAATCCGGACCATCAATACCATTGGCATCTGGCTGGCAGAAAGGATAAGGTGACCCTCCCCGTTCTTTTCTTATCTCCCTCGCGGCTGTCAATTATGGGGACTGATACTGCTCCCACCCCCACTTACTAAACGGTTACCGGGGCGTGGTTCCGTAGCGCGGCGCGTTGACGCCCGCGCGCGACGGGCCGGCAATACCTGCGGAAGCCTTGCACGCGCGGTGGTACAATCCGGAGAGCGGGCGGTTCACGCAGGTGGATCCGTTTGACGCTTCCCCCACCACACAGCCAGCCCGCACGCCAACCCAACGAGCACGCCTCCCATCCAGGTGGAGTCGTTCAGGACGGCGACTTTGATGAGGATAACTTCGACAAATACTACCGCCGAAAGCCACCACACCGGGCGGAACGGCGTGACAATCAGCAGGTACGATAAAAACAGCGTGTGACCCGAAATCGGAGGGCTGGTGAAGATTGCGCGGAACAAGGCCAGGGCAATGAGGCCGGCTTCGACGCCCCATTGCCACAGCCGGATTTCCCGGCGATGTCGCAACCGATCAAAGAGGTAATTCACAAAGACCAGGCCGATGGGTGCGTGGTAGCCGATCAAATACCAGCGCCTCTCGCCCGCAAAGCGCGGCAGCGGCAGCATCAAAAGAATGAAGAGGCTTGCCGCGAGGAACGAGACGATCATCACGACGCCGGGGCGCGCCGCCCATTTTTCAAGTCCCGCTACGATTTTACTTTTCAAATTCCAGTCGCATGGCGACATCCTGATATTGGATGTCCATCCGCTCCGCCGGGAACGGGGCAGTGCAGTAGAGGTTTTCGTAGTGCGGGAAGTCCCTGAGCGGCACGGGGACGCCGTTGCGCAAGAAGTCCCCTTCCCACCCGAAGCTCAGCGTGTCCCCGCGCAGGGTCGCGCAGCGCACGTTGCTCCCGTCGAAGGTCAGGTCCAGGGCCAACAGCTTCTCCTGGAAATCCCCGAATTCGCCGTCGAGGGCGGCGCGCCCCATGTGGCACACCCAGATGCAGGATCCCGCTGCGCGCAGCTCGCGGTAGGTGCTGTGCCCGGTCGTGATGAAGCTCAGCGGCTGCGAGGCGGTGAGGGCCAGGTAGCCCGTCCCCTTGCGGGCGAAGGCCCAGTTGTTGCGCAGGGTGTATTCATCGAAGGCGTGGACGGGGAAGTAGGCGTGGGTGAACCCCATCCAGTCGTCGGCAGGCAGTTGGTGGACGGCGATGAGGACGTCTTTCCACTGCGCCGCGCGCGGCAGGATGGCGTTGCCGGCCCAGAAGTTGGGGCGGTGCGATCCGTCGAGGCTGGCGCACGCAGGATGGGTGACAAACACCACCGCGTCCGGTCCCAGGGTCGCCTGCCAGATGTGCTGCTGGCTGCCCATAGCCCCGGCGCGGTAGTCCTGCGCCGAGCAGAGCATGCCGTCGGGGGTCTTGTACGTGACTTTGTTGACCCCTTCGCCGGCGTCGGCGGGCGCGTGTCGCTCGCGCGCCCATAGTTCGTCGGGAAGGTCGGCGGCGATCGTCTGGAGCATGACGGGCAATTCGTAGTTCTCGGCGCAGGCCATGGCGACGACGCCCAGGATGCGCGTGTTGAACGATCCCATACCCCATAGCAAGTGGGTGATGGGCGATGTGGCTTCCATCCGCCCGCCCAGGAGCTGCTCGGCGTAGGCGCGCCCGTGGGTCGAACCGAACACGCCCTTGTAGGAGTTGACGGCGATGGTGAAGAGAATCTTGTCAATCAGCACCGCTGCCATCTCCCAGACTGCGTCGGTCTCGGCCAGATCGGCCAGGTGCGACAGCGCCAGCAGGTCTTCCTCGAAGTAGCAGTTGGAATCCCATTCGGAAAAGCCGCGCGCCCCGCGTTCGTGCAGCCACGCCAGCGCCAGACGCTCGCCCTTTTCGCGGTGCCATTGGCCGGTCTGCCCGCTGTTGCTGAAGACGCGGTCGGGGTACAGCTGCCCGGCCAGAATTTCGCAGGCGTGGAAGAGAATCTGGTGATTTTCGGAGTAGTACCACATCACGTCCGCGCCCGGTTCGTCGTGCCAGTATTTGAAATTGAGGATGCACTCTTCCAGCGGCTGGCGCAGCTCGTCCGGGAACTGCGGGTCTTCGCCGAAGCGGTACAGCATCCCCAGCAGCCCGACCAGGTAGAAGTCGCTGCAATCTTTGCGTTGGTTGATGCCGGCGATGGCATCCAGCAGCGTTTTGATCTCCAGGTGTACCCACCAGCCGATCGTCATCTTGGCGATTTCGGAGTAGACGTTGAGTTCGCGGCGGGCGGCGTCCAGCAGCGCAGCGCTGCGCCGTTCCGGGTAGGTGCTGTAGGGCGCATCGTGGTGTTTTTCGATGCCCATGCCCCAGAGCTGCAAGTCCCGCGTGACCCGGCGGTTCTCCTCGTAGTGCTCCTGCGCGCGCGGCATCAGGCGCAGGGTGTAGGCGGTATTGGGGTGCTGGTAAGCGCATCCCAGTTCGAGCGTAGCACCCTCGGCGCCCATCAGGTTGGTTTCGGCGTAAATTTTGCCGCTCTCAGCTTGTAGCCGGCCCACCGTGTTGCCCGCTCCGTTCAGCGGTTTTGCCGGTGGTTTGGCGCCCGGCCAGTGCACCCTGATCTTATCCTGTTGGGCGAAGACGTATTGGGTGAGGTAGGCCGCCTCGAAGATAGTTTCGAGAGCTTCGCGGCGTTCTACCGGTTCGATGGCCGTGGGGATGCAGACGGTGAGCGTTTCTGCGCCCTCCGCTGCCCGGATTTGCAGCGCCATCACGTCAATACAGTCGCGCGTGGCGACGTTCTCGAAGCGTACCAGGAAGCGGTTGGGTCCCGCCTTGAGGGTTGCCGCGCAGCTCGCGCTTGCCGGGCGCCACCGCGCGAGGTGCTCCTGGCGGTGCAGATGGCCTCCGTCAAGCCAGATGTCGGCGGGCCCGTTGGTGGTCAGCACGAGCGTGACTGCCGTGTCCGCTTCCGCCTCGATTTCGGCGTAGGCCCAGCCGCGCAGGTAGTGCGGGGTGTGGTGGAAGGTGCTGAAGTCCACCAGATGATCTTCGCGGCAGCGCAGATACCGCCATTGCCCGCTGTACGGATAGGCGGTTCCGGCGAGCGTGAACTGGCCGTCCTCTACTTTGGCCGGCTCGACCGGCTGCCCGGCGATGCCGGATTCCGCTTCGTAGTAACAGTGGGCGATGTCCAGATGGATATTTTCGCCGGTAAACCGGTCCAGATCGGCCACGGGGATGGCCTGCGGCCCGGCGACGAGCCAGTTGTGAATAAAGCCGTTGTGAAGTGGGTAGCGAACGTGTTCGAGTGTTGTCATTGTTTAAAGGGGCTCCTTTGAAGATAGTCGAAAGTCAAAAGTCAAAAAGTCGAAAGTCTGTAGCCGCCTCTGACGGTCAGGGTAAAGGGGATGTTTTTCGCACACGGGGTACCGTGTGCGAAAAACCCTTCCTTTTAGCCTCTGACGGTCAGGGTAAAGAGGGGGTATTTTTTGCACACGGTACCCCGTGTGCAAAAAATACCTTCCATAATCTCTGACATGTAAAGCGTGATTCTCATCCAACCGTTGGGGAACCGCCGGTGGCGATCCCCAATTGCTTTTGGACGTGGGGGATCAGCCCGCCGTCGGCGAGGATGGCCAGCACTTCCGGTGGGAAGGCCGGGAAGGTGTAGGTAGCGCGCGGGGTCGTGACCGTCCCGGCGGCGAAGTCAATGGTCAACATTTCGCCGGATTCGATTCCATCCACGGCGTTGCAGGTGACGATGGGCAGCGCGTAGTTGATGGCGTTGCGGTAGTAGATGCGAGCAAAGCTGCGCGCTACCAGGGCGGCGACCCCGATCTGCTTGAGGCAAATCACGGCCTGCTCGCGGGAGCTGCCGCAGCCCCAGTTCTTGCCGGCCACGATGATGTCGCCCGGCTGCACGTTCGCCGCAAACGCCGGGTCGAGGTCCTCCAGCGCATGGCGCGCCATCTCGTCGGGATCGGAGATGCCGTAGGTGTATTTCCCGGCGAAGATGATGTCGGTGTTGACGTCGTCGCCGTATTTCCAGACGCGACCGGTTATTTTTGTTTGCATGAGCCCTCCAAAGGCAGTTGCAAGTTGAAAAGTTACAAGTTCAAAGTTGCGGAGCGGATCAGCGAGTCAGCGAATTACAAATTACAAATTACAAATTACGGATAGCGTTTCACGTTTCAGTATTCCAACGTATCTTGCGCGCCGATTCGTCCGCGCAGCGCGCGGTAGGCCCAGATCTGGTAGAGAATGACGAGCGGCAAGCCGATGGCCGCGATGATGGTCAATACTTGCAGCGAGTAGCCATCGGCGGCAGCGGCGGGCGCCGTGATGGTCCATGACGGATCGAGGGTGGAAGTCAATCCTTGCAAATGCAGGATGAAGAAGACGATCAGCGTCGTCAGCACGATGACCAGGGACGACGTCGCCAGGGCGCGTCCGGGTTGATCCTGATCCAGGAAATGGCGGCAGAGCGTGAACAGGAAACTGATCAGGATCAGCGCCAGCACCACCCCGGCGATGTTGATCGGAGCGAAAACCTCCGATTGCACGATATTCCACACGGCGAACCCGTTGGCCGCCAGAAACGCCGGCCACCAGGCTTTCCGGGCGAGGCTTTCCGCGCGCTCCTGGAGCGGGCCGTAGGTTTTCAGGTTGACGAACAGCAGACTGTGGAAGGCAAAAAGCAACGTCAGGGCAAGTCCGCCCAACAACGCCTGAGGCTGCAACAATTGCCAGAACTTTCCCGTGAAGGCCCAGAGCCGGTTCAAAGGCAGGCCGTGGCTCAGATTGCCGAGGAAGAAACCCCAGCCAAAAGATGAAAGCAGGCTGCCGAGAAAGAAAGCGCCATCCCAGAACGCGCGCCAGATCCGGCCGTCGTCGTGGCGGCGAAACTCGAAGGCAACGCCGCGCAAAATCATGGCGAGCAAAAGTACGGTCAACGGGATATAGAGCGCGCTGAAGATCGCCGCGTACCAGTGCGGAAACGCCGCAAACAACGCCCCCACCGCGGCCACCATCCAGACTTCGTTGCCGCTCCAGAATGGCCCCACGACGTTGTACAGCACGCGCCGTTCGCCGTCCTCTTTGGGCAGAAAGAGCGACCAGATTCCAATGCCATAGTCAAACCCCTCCAGGCAGAAGAAGGCGCTAAACAGTCCGGCAATCAGCATAACCCAAAGTGTGACGATGCTCATGTCAACCCTCCTCCACCGCGCGCCGCGAATCCTGAAGCGTGGGCGCATTCTTCTGCGTGTGCTTCACCATCAAATAGATGTCGGCGAACAGCAAAAGGAGATAGACCGCGATAAAGGCGATCAACGAGAAGAGAATCTGATGGGCGGTGACATAAGGCGACACCGCAAATTGCGTTTTCATCAGGCCGAAGACGGCCCAGGGTTGGCGCCCCGTTTCGGCCATGATCCAACCGGCGGTATTGGCAACGTAGGGCAGAACCATCGCCAGCGGAAGGAGCCGGAGCAGCCAGCGCGCCGGGTCACGCCTGGTGATCACGGCGCGGAAGACAAGCCAGGCCGAGAGCGCGATCAGGAGCAGGCCGGAGCCGACCATGGCCCGGAAGCTCCAGAAGATCAGGGTTATCGGGGGGATGTAATCCCATCCTCCGTACTCGGACGTGTAGGCATCCTGCAAATCCAGAATCCCCTTGACCTCCGCATCGAAATTGTTGTACGCCAGAAAACTGAGCATGCGGGGGATGCGCACGGCCCAGACATTGAACCGGTAGTCCTCGCTGATCCTGGCGACGAGCGAGAATCCTGCCGGCGCTTCGGTATTCCAGAGCGCTTCGGCGGCGGCCATCTTCATCGGCTGGACGCGCATCAGGTATTGCCCCTGCGCGTGCCCGACGCCGGCCACCAGCAGCGCGCCGACCAGGCCGTAGACGGCGCCGAAACGCAGCGCACTGCGGAAAGCCGCGGAGGGCTGCCGGACGAGTTGCACGGCGCTGATTCCCAGAATGAAGAAGGCGCCGGTGGTTATCGAAGCGGCCAGGGTGTGCGCGAGCTGGTAAAAGAGGTAGGGATTGGTCAGCAATGCCCAGAAATCCACCAACTTGACGATCTCTTGCTCAACCGCATAGCCGACCGGGTGCTGCATAAAAGCATTGACGGCAAGAATCCACTGCGCCGACAACACCGCGCCCAGAAACACCAGCCAGATGCAGACAAGGTGGAGTTTGGGCGAGAGCTTGCGCCAGCCAAAAACCCACAGGCCCAAAAAAGTGGATTCCAGGAAGAAGGCAAACAGAGCCTCGGCGGCAAGCGGGCCGCCCATAATGTTGCCCATCAGCCGCGAGTAATTCGACCAGTTCATGCCGATCTGGAATTCCAGCACCAGGCCCGAGACGACCCCTACGGCATAGTTGAGGAGAAAAAAGCGTCCCCAGAACTGGGCCATGCGTTTGTAGAGCTTGTTCCCGGTGCGGACGTAGCTCGTCTCCAGGATGGCGATGTAGAGCGCTAATCCAATGGTCAGAGGAACAATCAGGAAATGAAAACAGGTTGTCAAAGCAAATTGCCATCGCGCGAGAAGTATTCTGTCCATGGCGCTCTCCTTTGAAAATAGCTTTTAGCCGTTAGCCGGATTATAAGGGGGTGTTTTTTCGAGCCGGTACCCC
>DAOUFX010000364.1:0-14882 GCA_034429675.1 Anaerolineae bacterium
GCTAACGGCTAAACGCTAGAGATAAAAGGTAAGTATTTTTCGAGTCGGGGTACCGCCTCGAAAAATACCCCCCCTTATATCCGGCTAAAGGCTAAACGCTAGTTTCAAAGGAGGATATTTTATGAAAAACCATTTCGTTCGCATGGGGCAATTTGCCCTGGTTGTGTTGTTGTTAGTGGGCGCCGGCAGCTGCCAACAAACGCCAACGCCGCCGCCGCCCACGGCGACTGCCGAAACCCCGCCTACGGCAACTGCCGAGACCCCGCCTACGGCTACCGCCGAGACCCCACCTATTCAACCGGCGGCTAAAGCGGTTTTTGCCGCCTATAATCCGCAAGCGGTGGGCGTCGTCCCTGCGCTCAGCCAACCCGCGATTGCGCCTGACCTGAGCAACGTTCACATTGCGATGCCGCTTTCGGCGGATCAGCTTGCCCGGCTTGCTCGCGATGGCGTCGTCGCCAGCCCCGGTTTACAGGAGAAGGAGTTCTTCACTGTCTACGAGAAGGCACGCTACGCCAACGTCCCCGTTTTCGTCACCAGCGATTCGCTGTTGCACGTCTATCACCTGATGTTCGACAAGACGTTGCGCACGGCCGAGACTACCTTCTTTTACCCGCTGTTGCAATCGCTCAACCGCGCGTTGATCGTTGAGGCCGATGCACAGTACCAGGCGTTGCGCGGCGGGCCGTGGGAGGACGCGGCCCTGCGCACCGTCGCTTTCATTGCTGTGGGTGGGCGACTGGCCGACGCCGAATTCTCCGTTCCCGATTACGCCGCCGGATTGGTTAACGCTGAACTTGCCAACATCGAGGGCGCCGCCGGCATCTTGGAATCGCCCCTCTTTCCCTATCTGGATTTCGGCGAGGATTACACCCAATACATTCCGCGCGGCCACTACACCCGCAGTGAGGCGTTGAGGGCTTATTTCAAAGGTATGATGTGGTACGGACGCATGACTTTCCGTTTGAAGACCAAAGACGCCGACATCGGCAGGGCGGAAACCCGTTCCGCGCTGCTGTTGGTGCGGGCTTTGCGCAATACCCAGGTAGATGGCCGGCCTGCGCTGGATGTCTGGGGCGATCTCTACGACCCCACCGCTTTCCTCGTCGGGCGCAGCGACGACCTCACCGCCCACGAATACATCCCGGTGATAGACGCCATCTATGGCGAGAACCCGGCGACGGCAACGCTGGCGGATGACGCCAAACTGGACACATTCATCGCCGCCACCGACGCCATGCCGCCGCCGCGCATCCTCGGCATCGTCATCAGCGACACAGACGATGAGACCGCGCAAACCAAGGGACTGCGGTTTATGGGACAGCGCTTTGTGCCTGACGCCTACATTTTCCGCCAGCTCATCTACCGCAACGTCAGCACGCGTGAGGAGCGCCGCGGGCTGCCCAAGGGTCTCGACGTCTTCGCAGCGATGGGTTCGGAGCGCGCCTACGAGCTGCTGGATACAATGGGCGACACGAAGTATCTGAGCTACACCTCACAAATGGACAAAATGCGCGCCTGGACCGGCGAGCTTTCGGTGAACGACTGGACGGAGACGGTCTACAACACCTGGCTCTATACTTTTTACCCGCTTCTGGAAGTCCCCGGCGAGGGCTATCCCTCCTTTATGCAGTCGGCGGCCTGGCGCGACAAGCAACTGCACGCCGCTCTGGGCAGTTGGGCCGAGCTGAAGCACGATACCATCCTCTACGCCAAGCAGACTTACGCCGAGATGGGCGCCGGCTGGATGCCCACCCCGCCCGATCCGCTACCGGCGCGCGGCTACGTCGAACCCGTCCCGGAGTTCTACGCCCGGCTGGCGGCGTTGGCGGCGATGACCCGCGAGGGGCTCGCTTCCCGTAGCTTGCTAGGCGCGGCGGACGCCGACAGCCTTATGCGCATCGAGGAGCTATCCCTGGCGCTCAAGCAGATGGCGGAAAAGCAACTTCAGGGGATTCCACTCACCGAAGAAGAACATGAACGCATCCGCTTCTACGGCGGCGAGCTGGAGCATCTGGTGATGGCCTCCGCCGACACGGGCGAGGAATCCGGTGATATTACCTTTATGGAGGAAGACCCTCAGGCGGCTATCATCGCCGATGTTGCCACCGACCCCGACAGCAACCTCATTCCCGGCGCCGCGGTTTTGGAAGTGGGCGTCGGGCGCGTCGGCGAGATTCACGTCGTAGTCCCGCTGGTCGAAGCAGACGGCAGCCTGCGTTTGCAGGTCGCCAAAGGCGGCATCTTCTCGTATTACGAGTTCCCCTGGCCCGCCGCCGACCGTCTGACCGACGAGAAATGGCAAAAGATGCTGGATAACGGCGAGGCGCCGGAGCGCCCCGTCTGGATCGAGAGCTTTTACACGAATGAGGGCGAGTACTCCGATTTACAGAACGCGCTTTATAGATTCCAGCGCGAGTGGGTCAATGCGGTTTTCTATTTGGACGCGAAATATGTGGCTTCTGACTACAATCACATGGCAAGTGGCGAAGCCCTGGACTTCATCATTGACGAGATCGCCGGTCTGCAAGCGCAGAAGCATTTCGAGGGCCGGCAGTGGGTCAACACCGATTATCGTTCCTTCGACCGGCAATCCGACAACCTGGCCGTGGTCACGGTGCGCGAAACCTGGCAGGACACGCTCTACGCTTACAGCGGATCGGCGCATCCCGCCGAGACCGGCGACGAGAACGACATGCAGGAAATCGGTTCGCGTGGGCCTTACGACCTGGACGTAACCTACACCCTGGAGCGCACCGGCGCAGAGTGGACGGTCACCCGCATCGTCGTGGCCGGCGAACGACCCGCGTGGTGAGCGTATGCGCCGGCTGTTTTTGATGGCGCTGCTGCCTCTGGCTGCATTGGGGCTTCTAACCCTGACCTACCTGCCGCGACGAACGCGGCAGGTAGGTTTTGTTTGCGACCGGCTGACGTGCCAACCCGTTGATCCGCCCACCGGGGCCGCGAGCGCGCCTTTTGTCGAAGGCGCCATTGACCTGACGGGCGACGGTGTCGCGGAGACGATCCGGCGCGAGGGCGAATCGCTGCGCGTCCTGCAGGGGGATGCCGAAATCTGGCGCAGCGATCCGGCGTGGCGTGTTGTGGACGTCGCTCTGGGCGATCCCAACGACGACGGTCGCTACGAGATGCTGGCGGCGCTCTGGAAACCCGACGACGCGGGCGTCCTCGCCAGCCATCCCTTCATCATCGCGCATCGCGGCGGAACGATCAAAGTGATCTGGGGCGGCTCGGCGGTGGATCAGGGCATTCACGAGCTGGCGCTGGCCGACGTAGACGGCGACGGCATCGAGGAACTGATCGTGCTGGAGTCGGCGCGGCCTGGCGCCGGGTTGGGCGCCACGCAACGCACCCTTGCGGTGTGGGACTGGCACGGTTGGGGATTCAACCGGCGCTGGCGGAGCGACGCCGGGCGTTATACGAACCTCGGCGTGACCGAAGAGGGCATCATCACCGCAAACGTGGAAAGATAAAATTCGTCGCCAAAAACGGTTGACAGAATAGGCGCCCATGTTATACTAACGGGGCTTGGGTCGTTAGCTCAGCCCGGTAGAGCAGGGGCCTTTTAAGCCCAGGGCCACAGGTTCGAATCCTGTACGACCCATCGAAAAGCGGTCTGGTTGAAAAACCAGACCGCTTTTTTGTTTTTGGGAGTTGGATTATACTATTGCTGCGGGATGGAAGGTCCTCATATTGATGTCTACAGATTTAGTCACAGCGAGCTTTGTCGCAGGCGAGCATATTTTAGCAGCGCGTTCTTCCCAGAAGCGTAAGGCTTTCGGGCAGTTTCTCACGCCCCCCGCCGTTGCTCGTTATCTTGCCCGGCAACTTGCTCCTCTTTGTGATGGCGATCATATTCTCGATCCCGCGATTGGATCGGGTGTGTTGGCCTGTGCTGTGATTGAGCGGGCGATACAGACCAGAAGCGCCGATGCTCCCCCGATGACTTTCTGGATAGATGGATATGAGGTGGATACCGAACTGGCGCAGGCGGCGCGTGAAAACCTGGAATATGCGCGCAAGTTTGCCGCAAACTACGGGATTATTCTTCATACGGAGGTGCACAAAACTGACTTTATCCTGGCTCATACCTCGCCGGGGCCGTTGTTTCCTCTTGCCGATGCATCGCATTATAACCACATTGTGGCTAATCCCCCTTATTTTAAATTGAACAGGCAGGATCCACGCGTACAGGCGATGATGGTACAAATCAACGGATATACCAATATCTACACGATTTTTATCGCACTGGCTTTGAAGTTATTGGTGCCGTCGGCGCAGGCCAGCTTTATTATCCCGCGCAGCTTTTGTTCCGGCGCTTACTTTTCCGCTTTTCGTAAACAATTCATTCAACAGGCTTTGCCGGTAGCCGTACACCTTTTTGAGGCGCGGGATATGGTGTTTGAGCATGGCGATGTTTTGCAAGAGAATCTCATTTTTACTTTTCGGCGTCGTTCACGCCCTGCTGCGATTACGCCTCCGTTTGACGTTATGATTTCTACTTCGCAGAGCGCTGTTGATCTGACACAAGTTGCTTCAGACTATAAGATAGATGCAGCATTGTTTTTGGGCCGTTTGAATGGCTCCTTGTTTTTTCGCCTGCCGCTGGGAACTTTCGACAAAGACCTGGTTCAGGCAGTAGACACCTGGCGTGGTTCATTGCACCAGTATGGTTTAGAAGTATCCACCGGGCCGGTCGTGGCTTTTCGAGCGTCTGACTATCTGGCAAACAAAGCTAGTGTTGACAGTGGTCAGGCAGCGCCCTTGTTGTGGATGCAAAACGTACAAGCGCAAAGAGCCGAATGGCCGGTGAACAACCGGAACAAACCACAGGGTATCCTGTCCGAGGCAGGCAGCAAGTTACTGGTTCCCTTGCAGAATTCCGTCTTGTTGCGCCGCTTTAGCGCCAAAGAGGAACGCCGCCGGTTGATTGCCGCTCCGCTACTTGCTGAACGATTTGTACAGTATGGTGTGACTTTAGGCTTAGAAAACCACCTCAATTATATTTATCGGAAAGATGGTGAGCTTACCGACGAGGAAGCTGTAGGATTGTCAGCTCTGCTCAACAGTGCTTTGATTGACCGGTATTTTCGTATCTTGAACGGCAACACCCAAGTAAATGCCGCCGAATTACGCGCCCTGCCGCTGCCGCCGCTGACCGTTATCCGGCAACTGGGGCAGGCTGCTATTGCGGCGGGGGAGATCACCGATATTGACGCGCTTACGTTTGACGTACTGCGCGAGGCCGGCTATTTGCCCCCAGATTTTCCAACGATTAGGGAGACACGTATCACGATGGGAAAAATCCAGGAAGCACAAAAGATTCTTAGAGATTTAGGGCTACCCTCTGCTCAGCAAAACGAGATGTCAGCTTTGACTCTATTGGTGTTGGCGCAGTTATCTGAAGCGACGCCTTGGAATCAAGCGCAGCAATGTAATCTCCGAATTCACGATATGCTTGGTGAGATGAAAACGCGCTACGATCGCGACTATGCAGAGAATACTCGGGAGACGGTGCGCCGCCAGGTTGTTCACCAGTTCCAGCAGGCCGGGTTGGTGTTGCGCAATCCCGATGAACCTGATCTGCCGACCAATAGCCCGCGCACCTGTTACATGTTATCCGATCTCGCTGTCAGGACGCTCCAGGCTTATGGTACTTCCACATGGGAAAGCGCAGTGCAAGAATTTAGCCGGAGAAAGGGATCGTTGTTGGAAGTCTACCAGAAGGTGCGCAATCGACATCAGGCGCCATTGCGTCTTACCGATGGCCGTGCGTTCTACCTTTCGCCAGGTGAACACAATGAATTGCAAGCTCGCGTCGTTCAAGAATTCGGCCCTCGCTTTGCTCCTGGCGCGACTGTGCTCTATTTGGGAGACACGGCCAACAAAAAATTGATCTTGGAGGAAAAGGTTTTTGTCTCATTGGGTGTGCCTTTGCCAGACCACGATAAACTCCCCGATGTGGTGCTTTTTGACGATGCGCGTAATTGGATATTCTTGATTGAAGCCGTCACTTCGCATGGACCGCTTTCGCCTAAACGCTATGTTGAGCTGAGTGAAATGTTTAAGAATTGTTCTGCGAGTCTGGTTTATATAACCGCGTTCCCGGATTTTTCCACCTTCAAGAATTTCCTGTCCGAGATCGCTTGGGAGACCGAGGTGTGGGTCGCGGAGATAGCGGATCATCTCATTCACTTTAATGGGGACCGTCTCTTGGGGCCGCGAGGTTGATTAAACTTGTGGTGTTGTTTTCAGGGACTTTACATCAGAAACCGGGGGTCTTGTGAGAACCCCGGTTTTTTTCATGCCGGCCTTGCGATTTTAGCAGCAAACGGCCCGATTCCTGGACAAACATTTGCCTGGGATCGGGTCGTTTTTCTTTTAATCCGCCCAGTACCAGCTCTGCGAACCGTAGGGATATTCAATCCGGCTGTCCACGTGGGTGAAGGTGCTGTAACGGATGATGCCGCTGAAGCCGCAGGTTTTGGCCAGCGCGATAACCTGGGAGGACCGAGCGATTGCTCGCGACGATGTCGGCGGCGACGCCGTAGAGGTACTGGCTGTTGGACGCCCCGCCGACGGCGCGGTTGTGGGCGATGCTGCGGAAGCCGGAGTTGACGGTGATGCTGTTGTTGCCGGTTTTGCCGCGCAGGGCTTCGAGCTTGTACATCAGGCGGCGGACGTTTTCTCTGACCACGGCTTCGCTCACTTTGCCGCCGCTAAAGCCGGAGCCATCGTGGGAGTAGAACTCGCTCCAGTTGAAATGCGCGGGGGAGCCGTCTGCGCTCTCCAGGCTGTTGAGCACCGCCTGGGTCGCCGGGCTACCAACACGGATTGTCACCCTGGTATGCCCAGCGAGCCTCCTGCTCATTATAGATTCTCCTTTTGCTGAACAACCATTCGCCATTTACCTTGACCAACTCGTCTTCGTAATGCCCATACGAGTGTAGTGTAGTATTGCGTTCAGGATTTCTGTTTGCCATGTGAAACCAGTAGGCCCTTCCCCAGGCTTTGTCCTTCTCAATTCTCAAAACGATATTCGTGATGTTGTGCCGCCCGCTTGCAGGACGTAACTTTGGCGCATTGGCGAGGGTGGTCGGGTCATCCTTTGGCATTGCCAATATATGGCCTCTAATCGTTTCACGCCCACGCCATTCACCCTCGCCGATATCGAGCACGCCATCTTCCGTAAATGTGGCGAGATACTTGTCAATATCTCCAAAATCCAGCGCAAACATATAGCGGGCTTGAAGGTCTTCAATCAATGCCCGTTCTTCAGCGTAGGTGCCATTTTGTTGACTCATGAGAGAACTCCTTTGAAATAGTTAAAAGTCACAAGTTGAAAGTTCGGAATCGCTTTCGGCGATCCGTTTAATGGGAGTGTTTTTTGCGTGCGGAGTACCGCACGCAAAAAACACTTTCCGTTTATTCCTGGCTTTGTAGGCCGTGATTTTCATCCAACCGCTGGTGAACCGTAGGTTAATGATGAATTCCTTTATAAAAGTATCGCGTAATCTTGTTTGCCGTATTGTACTTCTTTACTCCAAACGCCTGAATTGATAGCGTGTAGCCACGTCTCCATAAGTCATTTTTCCATCTTTAGACGGTGCGAGGTTCATTCCCGGTATGACCATTTTGTCGTATTGCGGTGTCAGGATAAGGGTGTCATCCCCTTCCAAGTGACACCCAAAGGTCATCGTAGATCCTCCACCCGCCATATTGGGGATCATAGCAACTTGATGGTAAAGCACCAGCTCAGTTCCGTCATATTCGTAGGTTCCGGCATCCGCCATAAAGTTGACGATGGAGGCGCGGAAATCTTCTGCGGATTCCGATGGGAAAGTCATCGCCGGGCGCGGTTGGGAAGAAAAATCGCGAATGGCGCTGTAGTGCTTGTCCATAATGAACATCATAAACGACTGTGGGACAGTGGTCCTTTTGTTTTCCCCGATCCCGACATCCATTTTCTCGATTGTCCAAACTCCTTTGATGGTCTTAGAAACGGGGATTTCTTTTTTCCCACTTGCAGCGAACGTTAGCAAAACGACGGGAACAGCCAGCAGCAATTCTTTTATGTATTTCATCTGTCTCCTTTAGAATATCTCTAGCAATGACATTTGATCTTCCAATCAACGGACGGCTTCACAGCCTAAGCTGAATATCATTATAACTATCCTTGAACTGGACACAATGAAAAATTGGAGCTAATTAAAAAACTTTCCCTTATAAAAATTCTCATTTCCAAGTTTCTTTGCAGTCATCCTGAACATAACGCATCCGTCTGGGCATACAACTTGCTTACTATATTGGCTATCTCCACCGATGTTCTCTAAATCTCCGCCACTTCTGACCGCTTCCATGATTGGGAACATAATCATCATGACTTTGGAGCATATCCCCTGACCATCCTGATTGACAGGGCAGCCATAAGTGCATGTGTACTTATCTCCGATTTCTTCACCATTTCGGCAATACCTCTCGGTGTGGTCGCCGCGAAGAAAACCTGTTACCTCGATTTCCCATTCATACTCCTCATCATACCATTTCTTCATCATCAACCTCCAGATTTGTATCTGTCAGACTGACAAACTTATTCCGTATATGCCTTCCTACTGAAATACTGTTTCTGCAAGATCATCGGCGCACCATGCGCCAGTGCCTGTTTCATAACGATGGCTCCCCACTCTTAGGAAGATGGGAATGACCGACAAGGGAGTCTGCGAAACGACGGTCTGCCCTCCAGCAAAAATCTTTCCCGTTTCCATTTCTTTCCATGAGGCTCCAATCGGTAGATAAACTGCTCGTTGGATAGATGCTTCGAACAAGACCGGCGCGACCAAAATATCGGGGCCGAATAGATATTGGTCTTCAATAGTCCAGGCCGTAGAGTCTTGTGGAAAGTCGTAGAAGAGGGGCCGCATAACCGGGGTTCCTTTTTCATGAGCTGCCCGCATTTGCGCCAGGATGTAGGGTTTCATTTTTTCACGCAGGCGCAAAAACTTCTGGAGGATTGCGTAGGCTTCATCGCCGAAGCTCCAGACCTCATTGTCCGAGCCGGAGCCGAACCGCCCCCCACCCGTGGTCCCGGTCGCGGCAATCCATGGAACCCGATCACCGTGGAGCCGCATAACCGGGCAGAAGGTGCCGAACTGGAACCAGCGGCAGACCAGCTCTCTGAATTTTGGGTCGGTGGGATCTCCGCCGCCAAAACCTCCGATATCGCTATTCCACCACGGCAGCCCGGCCAGCCCCACATTCATCCCAATTTGCACCTGGTTACGAAACGAGGCAAAGGTCGAGGCGACGTCCCCAGACCAAAGCAGGGCGCCAAAACGTTGGGAACCGGCCCAAGCCGAACGGATGAGCTGGATGGGCTGATCCACGCCATTGTCGCTTAGTCCCTCGTAGAAAGTCCTGGCATATTCGAAGGGGTAAATGTTCCCAATCTCAAGGGCGCTGCCCCGGTGGTAGCGATAATTATCGAAGTCGTAGGCGTGAAATTCGGGTTCGGCCTCGTCCAGCCAAAAGACCTTGATCCCGTCATCGAAGTAGTGCTTCTTGATGGTTTTCCAGACAAAGTCCCGCGCTTCCTTGCGAGTAGCGTCGAAGAACAGGGTGTCGTTCACAAACTGCATAGTCGTTCGGATGCCCCGATTGGTCCGCATCAGCAGGCCCTGGGAAAACATTTGCTCGTAGTTTTCGCTTTCCCGATCAACAGTAGGCCAAACTGAAACCATCAGCTCGATGCCCAGGGATTGCAGTTCGGCTACCATGGCCTTGGGGTTGGGCCAATATTCCTCATCGAATCGCCAGTCTCCCTGGTGGGGCCAGTGAAAGAAATCAATGACGATAACATTGATGGGGAGGCCCCGTCTCTTATATTCCCTGGCAATGGCCAACAGTTCCTCCTGGGTTCGATAGCGCAATTTGGACTGCCAGAACCCGGCGGCGAACTCTGGCATCAGCGGAGATTTGCCCGAAACCCCCGCGTAGGTTTCAACGATCTGGGCCGGAGTGTCGCCGGCGGTCATCCAGTAATCCATAATCTTGGTTGATTGAGCGGTCCACTCGGTAATGTTCCGACCAAAAACCACATTGCCGATGGCCGGGTTATTCCACAAAAACCCGTAGCCAAGGCTCGAAACCGCGAAGGGAATGCTGGCCTGGGAGTTGCGGTGGGCCAGTTCCAGGCTACACCCCTTCACATTCAACTGGGGCTGTTGATACTGGCCCATACCAAAGATTCTCTCTTCGGGATCGGACTCGAACCGGGCGATGAGCCGGTAGTCGCCGCCGGGAATGGCCTGAAAATCCCGGCCCCGTTTCTTGATTCCCCAAGACTCCCGGGATGTGAATTCCCGCAAAAGGATTTCGTTTCGGGCATTGAAGAAAGTTAAATCGCCGGATGCATTGATTTCGGCCCGAATGCTCCCGTTAGTAATCGCCGCTTCCTTCCCGGCAATTTGGATAACCGCTTGTGTCTGGGGGGCCGGGAGCAGGGCCCAGTCGTTATCGGGCATCGTCCCCTCGTGGGTGGACCGGACTCGCAAGCTATTTTCTCCCCAGGCCTCGATCCAGAGGGTTTCGCTATCATAGGTTCTGATCAATTTGTTCGTTTGTTGCAAGAAGGCATGTGACATGGGTCTTCGTTTCCTTTAAAACAGAGGGTAAAAAGGGGGTTTTTGCGGGCGGGTACCCCCGCCCACGAAAAACTCTTCTTTTATCTCTTGGCCTGCCAGGCTTTGTTTCACAACCTCTGGATGTGCGGCTCGATGATTTTAGCAACAGTGAGATGCCACCGAACAATAGCGCTGGCCTCTTCACGATCACTAAGCCGTGTCCACCAGCTGGCGTTCAGGCAGGCGTAAATGTAGGTAAATGCCAATACGCGCCACACTTCAAGCGTCAGTGCGTCCGCAAGGATGGTCGCATTGTGCAGCAGGCGAGTTTCATTGTGAACCAGTGCTGGTATAACCGGGTTACAGAGTGTGTTGGCACAGTCGTAGGTGCGCTCTCCAACCACGCCTTTCGGGTCAAACGCAAGCCAGCCTCGTGGTGAGGACCTAATGTTATAATGATGAATGTCACCGTGTAACACCCGAATTTCCTGCTGATCAACCAGCAATCGCTCGGCAAGGGATGCACCTCGCACGTAGATAGAAGCGCTACCGGCTCGCTTTTCTCCCGCAGCTTTCTCCAATAGCGCTCTAAACCAGTCATCAAGCATCACCATACCGCCATGGGGAGCATCTTGAGGAACACTGTGAAGTTGTTTGATGACTTGAGCTATGACACGCGTGGCATTTTCATCCTCGCCGCGTTCGACCAGCGTCACCAGGGCATCACCCGAAGCGTATTCCAGCAGTTGAGCGCGGTCATCGTAACGTAGTAATTTCACGGCTCCGTGCCCGTTAAAATAATGCAACGCAAACGCTCCTCGCTGTTCATCCACTTCCGCTGATGATAACAATTTCAAAATAACTTCCTCGTTATCGTGAATGACGGTATAAATGCGACTGGTCATCGTCTGAGCGAGTAGCTGAGGATTGGACAAATGCCACGCCGCCAGGTAATTATTCAGTTTTTCGTTCTCGCTCAAGACTGTCATAATAACCCTGGAGAAAAAAAATGATCCGCGTTCATTTTTATGCAATAGCCTGTTGAGGCGAACAATATCACGCTGCCGCCCGACGGCAGGCTTCAGCGGCTGCCGGGCCAGCAAAACTACTCTCAACCAGAGACACTTCGCGGGCGAAAAACCTTTGAAAAACTGAGTGGTAGGCAGTCCGGTGCAATACTTTGTTGGGCGTGAACGAGCGCAACGAGTGAAGAATTCTCAGCGACTCGGCGGAGAGCCCTCGTTTTGCTCAGAATGACATAACACGAATGCGGGAATTTATATTTTCACGAACCCCAAGATACGAATAATGACGCAACAAGAATTCCAAGTCCTGTTCCAAGTGCAGGCAGGATTATTCCAAATACATATTTCATATTGGATTCTTTGAGATTGAATTTTTCAAGCTGCTCATGCAGTGCTAGTTTAGGTACAACCATATGAACGCCATGTATCATAACCATAAACGGGAGAATGAGAATAGCCATTAGCGACGGAGTCCCTAAGATAAATTCATATATTCCCAAAGACAAACCGCCTGTCATCAACGCCTGGAAAACTGTAAACCTGTACCTTCGCAATACCCAAAACCACATCAGATGCGCGCCGATATACATGGGTGTTGTTAGTAGAATATCTTCTGTTAGACTTATCCCGGGCACAAGGGGATTGAAGGGATAATTCACCAATTCGCCGATTTCGGCGAATAGCCACCCGGCGATGACTGATGAGATCAGCAATGGTGTTGGCAAGCGAGACACCCAGCTTATTAGCATCTCATATTTCCATACCCCCCATATGAGAACATACATTCCAAATACCCCCAGAGCGGCTCCCCATGGGTTGAACTCTGCCTGCACACCACCTTCCACAACATTGATGATACCGCCAATGAATAAAAGAAGACAAGACAAAATGAACCAAACACGAAACCAAGTAGGAATAAAAAAATCTTTTTTCATTGTGATACTCTCAAAAATTCCGTCAACAAAAGCATACTCCACCAGATGGTTTCTATTTGTGACCAATAAAAAACAATCGCTTGAACGGCAGAATTACCTTTCCATTCTGCTGCGAGGGATAAACTTTCACAATTTCCTTTAGTACTTCCTGCTCGAATTCAACTTTGGCGTTATGACTGTCCAATTGTTCGAGATAGGGTTTCATTCCGGTGCTCCGGATCATCTCCACGAGTGACCTATGGGAATCCAAAATATCCATATAACAGGTTTCCCATAGGTCTACCTTCTGGAATAAAACTGATAACTGGTCGTAGTAAAAAGAATAATCATGGATCGTAAATAGGCTTGGAACTTGTTCTGTGTAAGACTGCCAACGTGGGTCTTTAGAAACCCGGTCTATAATTTTTCCTAACGGCATATCCCAAAATAGAGGCAATTGAACGGCCACAATCCCCCCCTCGACAAGTAGCCCATGAAATTTGTTTAGTAATGCGGTGTGATCAGGAATCCATTGGATTGTGGCATTCGAAAAGACAATATCAAACTTAACCTCAGATTCATAGGTTGCCGCATCGGCCAAAATCCACTCCTGCTCTGGATAATCTTCCTTAGCCTTAGCGATCATTGCCGATGAATTATCCAAACCAATGATTCGGGCTTTGGGCCATCGCTTGACTAACACTTGCGTGCTATTTCCTGGGCCACAACCAAAATCAATAATCGTTTTAGGATCAGCAAAATGAATTCTAGCCACTAAATCAATGGAAGGCTGAGTTCTTTCGGTCTTAAACTGCAAATACTGGTCTGGATTCCAATCGTTCATTTCAATCGCCTGTGACTTACAAAGTAGCACACAATGTACACTTGCTTTTTGGAGTGCCGAACGCACACATCAGCCGCCGTCCGGCTGCGACTCATACACCTCAATGTTCAACGAAATTCGACATGAAAGTCCTCTGTGATCCTATGACCTTGCTCGTTGTAATACAAAGTAGCAAAACAATATCCTGCGGTATGAAGGCCATGCCGATCTTCCCTAAATCCGCCAATAGCGGTCAATACTCTGTAAGAAGTGCCCCACCCCGCATTATAGTATTCTTTGTAGAAAGCTTTGGTAACAATATCCACAGGAGTATTGATTGGAATGGACGCCCATTCTCTACCCAACTCAATTCTTGTTTGACCATCCACTGCATCTTGAGCAAGTAGGTTATGTATATCCTGAAGAATCACTTCGTCGGGGAGTGCTTCATCAATGGCCTTTATGACCTTAACAGCATCCATAATAGTTTCTGTTCTCCTAGTGGTTGTCCTAGATGATATTTCTATGACTCTGCACTGATCCCGCCCCTAACGAGGGCGTAACCTGCCCGGCGATTGCGACTCGCGACCCGGCTGACAAAAATTTTTCGCCGCACCCTCATGCGACGAGCGCTACACTCCCGCCGGGTCAGGGCTACGCGAGGTTGGACAGCCACAGACAGTCTACTTTGCTACTTCATCGGGAGGCGTCTCCCATTCGAAGAAACCACGTGTACCCATGGTTTGATCTGCGATCCTGCCAGTCAACTCCATTTTCTCAATGAACTCGACCGCGCTGTGTAAGGCCACCGCGTATTTATCCGACAGTTTTGGCCAATGACATGTCGCGAGTATTTCATTCATCTTGAATCTCCCACTTTAGGCTGCCCAACGATAACATTTAGCCGCGCTTTTAAAACACCCCGCCATTTTCCATCTCTGTTTTGTTGATAAAGTCCATATGGTATAGTTTTTCCCAATGGTTAATATTGAGAGTTCCTCTTGTGAGCTGAATGGCTAAAATACAGCAATTCTCATCCTGTTCATTATTCGCGCTATCATACCAAGGCGCAAATGCGGTTCTGAGTTTATTCCTTAAATCTGCATTCTTTGGGTCTAGTATCCAACCCATATTTTTGCCAATACCACTGGCAGTAAACATTTCCGTAAAAGATGCAATTGAAACCGCTGGATTAAGTTCAATTTGTTGCATTTTGTTTGACTTTCGGTTGGTTGTCACATAAAACACACCATCCTCATAGTATGCATCTACACCACGAACAACTGGACGTGGTTGTCCATTACTATTTGTTTCTCGTGCAATAGTGCCTAAAGCTATGATATTGTCTTTACCATTACCGAATAACTTCTCAAGTAATTGAAAACCTTCTTGAAAATCGCTCATTGATTCCTCCTCAACTCATCACTGTAGTTTTTTTCGTATCATCTCAATAAAGAGGGGAGAAGTGGGGGTTTAGGGGCGG
>DAOUFX010000365.1:0-26194 GCA_034429675.1 Anaerolineae bacterium
AACGTGAAATGTGAAACGGGAAACGTGAAATTGGGAATCCGTAATCTGTAAACTGAAATCTGGTTAGAGTCTTAAAGTATTCGCCGCGCTTGACCCCAAGACGGCCCCCCCCCCTTTAAACCCCCCCAACGGGGGGAATGCACGCGATAGAGTCTTTCCTCCCCCCCATTGGGGGGGAATTAAAGGGGGGGAATACTTTATGACAGCAACGAACTTGCAACTCTTAAACGTTCGACCTTAGACTTTTGACTTTCGACTATTTTTCAGGGAGGTGCACAATGAAAACGATGAATTCTGAAGAGTATCACGCCAGCTCGCTCTATCGCGTGCGGCATTCGACGGCGCATATCATGGCGGCGGCAGTGTTGGAGATGTTCCCCGATGCCCGGATCGCCATCGGCCCGCCCATCGAGACCGGGTTCTACTACGATTTTGATTTGCCCCGCACTCTCACGCCGGAGGATCTGGAAAAGATCGAGGCGCGGATGCAGGAGATGATCGCCGAGAAGCACGACTTCATCTACCAGGAGATCACGCCGGAGGAAGGCAAGCGTCTGTTCGCCGACCAGCCTTACAAGATTGAGCTGATCAACGACATTTTGGAGCGCGGCACGGACGAGTACGGCGAGAAGAGCGCGGCGCCGACGCTTTCCATCTACAAGAGCGGCCCGTTCACCGATTTGTGCCGGGGGCCGCACGTCGCCAACACCAAAGAAATCAATCCAAAAGCCATCAAATTGCTCAACACCGCCGGCGCCTACTGGCGCGGCGACGAGAAACGCCCGATGCTCCAACGCATCTACGGCACGGCGTGGGAATCCCCCAAGGAGCTGCGCGAATATCTGGATTGGCTGGAGGAGGTCAAGAAGCGCGACCACCGGCGGCTGATCCGTGACCTGGACCTGGTCTCTTTCCACGAAGAAGCCGGGCCGGGGCTGGCCTACTGGCACCCGCGTGGCGCTATCATGCGCAAGATGATCGAGGACTTCTGGCGTGACCGCCACCTTGAAGGCGGCTACGACTTCGTTTACACGCCACACATCGGCAAGGCCTGGCTGTGGGAGACGTCGGGGCACCTGGATTTCTACAAGGAAGGCATGTACTCGGCGATGGACATTGATGGGCAGGATTACTACATCAAACCGATGAACTGCCCGTTCCACATCCTGATCTACAAGACGCGGCTGCGCTCGTACCGCGAGCTGCCGCTGCGCTGGGCCGAGTTGGGCACGGTCTACCGCTACGAGAAGAGCGGCGTGCTCCACGGGCTGATGCGCGTGCGCGGCTTTACGCAGGACGACGCTCACATCATCTGCACGCCGGAGCAGATCGAGGCCGAGGCGCTGCGCGTGCTGCGCTTCTCGCTTTCGCTCCTGCGCGCGTTTGGGTTCGAGCAGATCGAGGCGTATCTCTCGACGCGCCCGGAGAAGGCCGTGGGCGAGCCGGCGCGTTGGGAACAGGCGCAGGAATCGCTGCTGCGCGCCATCAACGCCGAGAATCTCGAATATCAAGTGGACGAGGGCGGCGGCGCGTTCTACGGCCCGAAGATTGACCTGAAGATCAAGGATGCGCTGGGCCGCGAGTGGCAGTTGTCCACGATCCAGTTCGATTTCAACGAGCCGGAGCGTTTCGACATGACCTACGTGGGCGAGGATGGGCTGGAACATCGCCCGTACATGGTGCACCGTGCGCTGCTCGGTTCGCTGGAGCGCTTCTTCGGCATTCTGGTGGAGCACTATGGCGGCGCTTTCCCGGTGTGGCTGGCGCCGGAGCAAGCGCGGGTCATTCCCATCGCCGCCCGGCACATCGAATACGCAAAACAGGTCGAGGATGCATTGCGCCAGGCGCGCCTTCGCGTCAGCACCGACGCCTCGGCCTCGCGGATGAACGCGAAGATTCGCGAAGCGCAGATGATGAAAGTGCCCTACATGCTGGTCATCGGCGACAAGGAGTTGGAAGCCGGCGCGGTGGCCGTGCGCTTGCGCAGCGGCAAGGATCTGGGCGCCATGCCGGTGGCGGATTTCGTCGCCTACGTGGGGAAGGTTGTGGCGGAGAAGGCGTTGGAGTAGCGGGTCAGCGGATCAGCGAGAAAGCGGGTCAGTAAGATGGACTGTCCCCTTCCGAGGGAATTGATCGGAAGGGGACAGTTTTTTTTGGAGTAGAGGGTCTGGCCGTTAGCGCCGGACCAGCGACAGGTACACCGACCGCCAGTGTCCCAGCGGCAGGAATCCCTGGTTGTTGCTCTCGTCGGTTTCTTGGAGCGACGTGGCCACATCGGCGGTCACGGCATACGCCAGGTCGGTCTGCGCGACGGTGATGTAGACGCCGCTGACGGTGATTGTGCCGCTTTCGCCCGGATCGAGATCCGGCAAATCCCACACGAAGTCCGAACCGCTCCGGGCCGTGGCGCCGGTCAGATCGCCCGACGCCGTCCACGTCGGATTGTTGATGACTGTGGGGACGGGGTTGGTGAGCACCACGTCGGTGGCGGCGGCGTTTCCCAGGTTGGCAACGGTGAGGGTGTACTCAACCGGCGCGCCGGACACGATGGTTTCGCCCTCGACCAGATTCATGGTCAAAGACAGGTCGGGCATCAGTATTTCCCCGTCAAAAACCAACACACGCGACGTGTAGGGCTCCAGGGTCAGGCTGCCAGACACAACTTTCTGATCAAGGTCAAGATACCGCTTGATGCCGAGGTCAATGATCTTGGCTGCGGCCGTGTCGTTGTAGAAAATTCGCGCGAGAGGCGCTGCGCCCGCTGCCTGGGTGTACCAGCTCTCTTTGGAGTGCGCGTCCAACCCGCTGTAGGCGCGCCATTGCGCCAGCGTCCGGTTTTCGTGATCCACATTGATGTGATCGGCCATATACGGCTGGATGAAGTAGTTGTTATCGGAGGCAGTGATGTGGTCGCGCATGGCGCCCAGGCTGAAAATATTCTCGCCGTTGCCGACGACGATGTTGCCGTCCAGCCCGGCGCGCGTGGGATCCTGGGACAGCGAAATTTGCGAGGCCCAGGGGTAGCCCAGCCCGTTGTGGAAGAGCGTGTTGCCGACCGCGTTGCCGGTGGAGTTCTGGTAGAGAATGCCGGCGGCGGTGGAGCTGATGACGGTGTTGTTGGAGAGAGAGACGTTGCGGGAGTAGTTGTCAATGTAGATGCCGAATCCGAAGAGCGATTTGAACTCCGCGTGACACCCGTCGGTATTGCCGATAGTGTTGACGATGATATTTTGCAGGAACGTCAAATCGTAAACCGGCGTGCTGCCGAGGCTGTCGCGCCCGAAGGTGCTGATGCCGCCGCAGTCGCCTTTGGAATAGCAAGCGTTCTTGATGACGTTGTAGGCGACGGTGTTGGCCGGCCCATACACGCCCATGCCGGTGTAGCCGACGCGGTTGAGCTGGTTGTGCGTGATGGTGTTGTGGTTGCCCGATTCGGCGACTTGATCCAGCTTGACGCGGATGCCGACGCCGTCTTCGGTGCACCCGCCTTCATATTCGTCGAAGGAACACCCCATCCCCGCCGCCCCCAGATTCTTGATCAGGGCAACGTCGCGGATGGTGTTGGCCTGGAACGTGGAATTTCTGGAATAGGTGTCAATGCCGCGCGTGTTGGCGCGCAGGATGGTGTTGTTTTCTATCGTCATGTGATTGCCGCCGCGCCAGCCGTCGGCGCCGTCGGCGGCCTCCCATACCCACGTCGCCAGGTTGATGCCGATACCGTCCACGTCGCTGATGGCGCAGTTGCGGATGGTGACGTAGCTGTTCTCGTAGGGATGCAGGTTGGTGGGGGTGGCGATGCCGTGGCGGAACCAGCGGCGGACGTCCAGGTTCTCGATGACAACGTAGGAAGCTCCCTCGTACAGATCATTGCCCAGGAGAATGCCGCCCCAGGAGCGTCCGTCGTCGTGGAGGATCGCGGAGCCTTCGACCTGGTTGTCGGTAGGGGCGGTGGCGGTGTAGAGATAGATCTTGTGGGAGGCTTTGTCGTAATACCACTCGCCTTCGCTGTCCAGCGTTCCCAGGTGGTTGTTGAGGAAGTAGCCCCAACCGGTGCAGTTGCCGCCCCAGCAGCCATTGTTCTCGCCGAAGGTGAGGGTGGTTCCTGAACTGCCGGTCACCTGGCGGTTGAGGATGTACCAGCGCATCGCGCGGACGTGGGCCACCGCGCCGGTCCAGTTGCCGGCCGGCAGTTCGTTGTCGCGGATGCTTGCGCCGCCCGGTTGCGCGTCAATGGTGGAATAACCGGCATCCCCCTCGCCGAGGTTGGGCCAGCGTCCCATCGTCAGGCGGGTGTCGCCGCGGAAAAGCTGGTTGATGCCAAACCCGAACTGCGCCGTCTCACTGCCTGCGGCTACCGTCGCCACGTAGAGATTGTTGCCGGCGACGCTCCAGCCGGTGATCGGCTGCGCGCCGGAGAAGATCGGCGGATTGGCGCAGCCGTCGGGGTATGCGCCGTAAGTGATCGGCGCGGCTGCCGATCCTGACTGCGTCAGGATGAGCGGATCGGTGCGCCACACGTCGCCGCACTTGAAGAGCACCTTGTCACCCGGCGACAGGGTCAGGCTGTTGACCTTGTCGATGGTGGCAAAGGGCGCCGATTGTGAGAGACCGTTGTTGCTATCCTTGCCGGACGTGGAAACGTAGTAGGTCTTCGCCTGCGGCGCGGCCTGCACCGGCCCGGCGATCTGCAACAACAAAGCTACGAGCAAAAGGACTGTGATGGTACGGTTCATGAAAGTTCTCCTTAAAAAATAGTTGCAAGTTGCAAGTTGCAAGTTGCAAGTTGCAAGTTGAAAGTTAAAAGTCTGCCCATTGTAAATCGGAAGCGCCTTCGAGCACACCGCGCACGTCCCAGGGAGGAGCGCCGTTGGTCAGGCCTAGCAGCAGGTTGGTTTGTTCATAGAGTTCCCCCCTTTCTCTCTCGAAGTACAGGAATGCGGAGCCGTCCCGTGTCCATAAGACTTTCCCCCTGTCTAACTCGGTCAATACCCCGCCAGGGTTGTACGCCACTGCCGGCAACGGTGAGAGCAAGCTCAACCCGCTGCCGTCTGGCTCGATGGCGTAGATACCCGATCGTAATCCGGGGGTATCCAGGCACCGGCGATTGGCAAAGCCGATTCGCCCGCCGGGTAAATCGTGAAGGTGTTCAGGCCATACTGAAGCGGGCCAGGTTTCCGAAAGAATGGCCGTTGCCTCAAGGGTATCTCCCGCGGGCGTCCGGTATAAGTGAACGCCTGCCCCGCTATAGTAGGACGGAGACGGATCATAAAAACTTGACAGCACATAGTTGCCGTTCTGGCTCCACTCATAGCCGCCGCCAAAGCCGCCATAGTACGCCGTCTTGGGGACAGATTGAATCTTTCCGGTGAGAGCATCCATCACGGCGGCATAACTGCCTTCGTAGCAACCAATCTCAATCATCAACCAACGTCCATCCGGCGACCAGTTTTTTACGCGCCAGGCGATGCAACTCATTCCGACGGCCCCATGCGTGCTGTCGGCCAATAACCGTGCCGGGCCTTTGGGGATATCTGCCAACCAGACGCCGCGCCCGTCGGAGAAGGCAAGACGTTCGCCGTCAGGTGAGAGCGCAAATCCACTGCATTCAATCCTGAAATCTCCTTCTGTGCGCACTGCGCAATAGCCCAACTCCAGATCGAGATTGGGATTTTGTACATCTATCGCCATGAACGTCCCATACTCAAATTTCTGCGATTGGGGGAGTTCCAATTTCCGTGTAAGCCCCGGCGTTTTCCCCCCAGTATTCGGCAGGCGATTTTGCGCATAATAAACAATATACCGTCCATCGGTGGTGATGTCGAAGAGAAACCTTTCCGGGTAAAGGTCAATAGTCATCGGTAAGGTGATTGAAGTATTGGCGTGGAGATCGCGAACCACCAGTTTGGAATAGGGTTGTCTGAACGAGTCATGAAACAAAAAAGCCAGATGTCGCCCGTCGGGTGTCAGCCGGTACTGCGCCACGCCAAAGGGCGGGTCGCCGCGCACGGGACTGGAAAGCTTCCGGTAGTCCCCACCTGCCTTCTCCGGCGCCGTCACAATGAGATCGAAATCGCCGCCGTCCGCCGGCCAGCGCCACAGATTGCCTGCGCGGGTGAAGTAAAGGTTGGCCGGCAGGGCCGGCAGCGGGCGGGATACGGAGATCGCCTCGGACGGGAAGGGCGGAATGGGAATGGCCGTCGGTGTTGGCGATGGAGTCGGCGATGGGGGCGGCGTTGGGGTCAGCATTACGGTAGGCATCGGTTTGGGCGTTGCTATGGGCATGGGGGTGGACATCGAGAGCGGCGCCAGGATCATGGTGGGCTTGGGCGTCAACAGCGGGCTTGGGCCGGGGGTGAGATCGTTCCGGTTCACTACGCCGATAGTGCAGGCGCTCAGGCACAGACAGAGCAACAGGGCAGGATAAACTGATCGCATTGCAGGGACTCCTTTCTTGATTGTGGATTGCTGTGTCATGGTACCTGCATCAAGTTACCGGAGGTTTACCCGAAAGTTACCGCAAAGTTACCGTTCATCCCGCCGCCTTGCCGTCGCGATGGGGCAGGCGAATGGTGAAGGCGGCGCCCGCTCCCGGCCGGCTTTGGACGGAAATGCTGCCTTTGTGTTGTTCGATGATGCGCTGCACGATAGAAAGTCCCAGTCCGCTGCCCTCGACGTAGTGCCCCTGCGGGCGCGCAACGCGGTACATCTTCTCGAAAACGTGCGGCAGGTCCGCTTCGGGGATGCCCTCGCCGGTGTCGCTGATGCGGCAGATGAGATGTTTCTCGTCGGCTTCCAGCTTCACGGTGATGGCGCCGCTTTCGTGGTTGTATTTGATGGCGTTGTCTAGCAGATTGAGGCACACCTGCTTGAGCCGTGAGGGGTCCGCCGGGATGCGGGGTAAAGGCCCGGATACCTGCAGATTGATGCTGACGCCCCGTTCTTCGGCGATGTCCGACACCTGCAAGATAGCATCCTCCACCACCGCCTCGAAGTTGACCGGCTTGCTCTCCAGAATGAAGTCGGGCATCTCCAGCCGCGAGAGGAGCAGCAGGTTGTCCACCAACTGCGTCAGGCGCGTGGTTTCCTGGGCGATGACGCGCAACGAGGTCTGGCGCAGGGCGACCTGGCGCGGGTCGTTACCGTCACCGCTTTCGTTCAGCGTCGAAGCATGCCCCTGGATCACGGTGAGCGGCGTTTTGAGCTCGTGGGAGACGTTGCTGATGAAGGTGCGGTAGAATTCCTCCTGCTGCTTGCGCGCCGAGAAGTCCTCCAGGATCAGAAGCGTGGCGCCGTCGTCTACTGCGGCGGCCCACACGCGCACTTTGACGCCGGAGGGCGCGTCGAGCGTGCGGGTGCAACGTCCGCCTTCCTGCCGGACGTCCCCGGCCAGCGCGGCCAGAGGGGGCGGCGCGGAAAGCGCCGGAAAATCCCACAGTTTTCTTGCCTCGGCGTTGGCTGCGAGCATCTGCCCGTCGCGACGCAACAGGATGGCGCCGTAGGGCAAGCCGTTCAGGATGGCCGCCGGTGAGCGTCGCCGCCGGCCCAGCCACCAGCCCACGGCGACGCAGACCACGATCAGCGACAGCGTGCAGAGAATGAAATCCGGCAGTCCGAAGTAGACCAGCAAATCGTTCACCGGCGATAATCCTCGAACCGATAGCCGACGCCGCGCACGTTGAGAATGTAGCGCGGCTCTTTGGGATCCGGCTCCAATTTCTGGCGCAACGCCCAGATGTGTTTCTCTACGGTTTTGGTCTCAATGCTATCGGGGTAATCAAACACCTGCTCCAAGAGCGTTGTCTTGCCGATGGAGCGCCCCGCATTGAAGATCAGGTGGCGCAGCAGGTCAAACTCTTTGGGGGTAAGTTCGACCTCCGCCCAGGCTGCGTTTTGACAGAGCCACACCTTGCGCCGGGAGATGTCAATGCGCAAGTACCCGTCAATTTCCATGCTGCGCGGCGGAAGGCGGGCCTTGATGCGCGCCAGCAATTCGCGCACGTCGAACGGCTTGGTCATATAGTCGCTGGCGCCAAAGGCGAAGCCCATCTCCAGATCGGTGATGCTCTCCCGCACGGTCAAAAAGATGATGGGCAGGTTTTCCCCACGCTCGCGGAGCCGGCGGCAGACTTCCAACCCGTTCAGCTCCGGCATCTCGATATCTAGCACCGCCAACTCAGGGTCGAAGGTTTCGACCTGATACAGCGCTTCGAGACCGTCGGCAGCCGTCGCCACCGTGTAACCCTCGCGCTCCAACGCCGGGCAGATGAAGGAGAGCACGTTGGGGTTGTCGTCTACGATCAAAATTTTTGCGCCTGATCCCGGTTCCGAAGCTGTCATCGTTTGACTCCTTCAAGGCTTGTGCGCCGGCGGAATTTTACCGCAAAGTGCGCAAAGAGCGCAGAGATTTTATGAGTTTTCGGCGGCCTCTGCGGTGAAAACAGCCATCCCGGCTACTCCTGCGCCTTTTGTTCGGCGGCCAGGCGCTCGAAGTGCTCGCGAATTTGCTGCGCCAACATTTTGGAAATGCCGGGCGCTTTGCACAACTCGTCCACCGTGGCGTCGCGGATGCCTTCCAGCGATCCGAAATGCTTGAGCAGCGCCTTGCGCTTGACCGGCCCGATGCCGGGGATTTCGTCAATTTGGGAGGCCAGCCCGCGTTTGCCGCGGCGCTGGCGGTGATAGGTGATGGCGAAGCGGTGCGCCTCGTCGCGGATGCGGCGCAGCAGCAAGATGGCCGGCGCCGCCGGGTCGAACCGCAGCGAGGTCGAACGTCCCGGCTTGAAAATTTCTTCGTGTTGTTTGGCCAGGCCTACCACCGGGACTTTGTCCTGCAAATCGAAGGCCTTGAGCACTTCGACGGCCATGCCCAACTGCCCCTTGCCGCCGTCCACGATAAGCAAATCCGGCAGCCGCGACCACCCCTGGCTACCGCGCGTGCCCTTGAGCTCGCCGTTGCTGATGCGGCGCCAGCGGTCGAAGCGGCGCGTGAGCACCTCGCGCATGCTGGCGAAGTCGTCCTGGCCTTCCACTGTCTTGATCTGGAAGCGGCGATAGTCGCTCTTCTTGGGGACGCCCTGCTCAAACACCACCATGCTGCCCACGACCTCGATGCCCTGGGTGGTGGAGATGTCGTAGCATTCCATGCGCAACGGCGGGTTGGGCAGGCTCAGCGCCTCCTGCAGATCGCTCAGCGCCGTCTCGCTGCGATGCTTGTCCATCTCCCATTGCGCCTTGAGCATGCGCAGCGTCTCGGCGGCGTTGGTCGCGGCCAGATCGAGCAATTCCTGCTCGTTGCCTTTGTTGGGCACGGTGAGGTAGACCGTGTCGCCGCGTTTGCTGCGCAGCCACGCCTCCAGCACCGCGGCTTCGGCGATCTGGGACGGCAGCAGGATTTCGGGCGGCACCGTGGCGGCTTCGCTGTAGAACTGTTGCAGGAAAGCCGTCACAATCTCTTCCTCGGCGGTCTCCCCGCTGCCTTCCATCACAAAATACTCGCGGCCCAACAGTTTGCCGCCGCGCACAAAGAACACCTCGACGCAGGCGTTGCCGTTGTCGCGGGCCAGCGCAATCACGTCCTGGTTCACCGCCGCCGTGGTGATGATGCGCTGCCGGTCCAGCACCTGTTGCAGCCCCTGATAGCGATCGCGCAATTGCGCCGCCCGCTCGAATTGCAGGCCCACCGCCGCCTCCTGGATTTGCTGTTTCAGGTCTTCGATCACGCTCTCGGTTTCGCCCTCCATAAACCGCCCCAACTGCCGGAGAATCGCGTGGTACTCCTCCGGGCTGGCGGCGCCGATGCACGGGCCGGGGCAGAGCTTGAGATCGTGGTAGAGGCAGGCGCGGCGATCCTTGCCGGTGATTTCGCGGTCGCAGGTGCGGTAGGGGAAGAGGCGCCGCAGCAGATCCAGCGTCTCGCGCAACACGCGAGTCGAGGTGTACGGGCCGTAATACTGCCCGCCGTCTCGCTCCATGCGCCGGGTGATGACCACCTTGGGGAACTCCTCGTGGGTGATTTTCAGGTAGGGATAGCGCTTGTCGTCCTTGAGGCGGATATTGAAGTGCGGGCGGTACTTCTTGATGAGATCGGCTTCGAGAATGAGCGCTTCGACCTCGGTGTTGGTGAGAATCCACTCAAGGTCATGGATCTCCGCGACCAGGCGGCGTGTCTTGCTGTCTTCCTGCGCCGAAGCGTGAAAATACGAACGGACGCGGTTGGCCAGATCCACGGCCTTGCCGACGTAGATGATCGTGTCGCGCGCGTTGTGCATCAAGTAGACGCCGGGCTTGTGGGGCAGCGTCTCCAATTTCTGCTGGATTCTTTCTGAGCGTTTCACAGTCTTCATTATACAACAAACACCCCAGGTTTGCGCCTGGGGTGTCTGCCGGAACGACCGATTAGAGCAATCGAAGAACCTGCAGCCCATCCAGAATGCGATTGAGGCCGAGGTCTCTGACGATTTGATCGCCATAGTTCCACCCTACAATGCCGATGACCACGCAACAACAACACGTGAGCAGCAGCAGGGCGACAACGGCAATAATGATCACCGTTCTGTTGTTGGAGGACGAGCCGGCGGCAGCCGAGGAAGCTGGGTCAGGGGGCGTTGAAAAGGAGGGCGACGGTGAAAAGGAAGGCGGGGGCGTCGGAGGGATGGAGGAAGGCAGCGGCGCCGGCGCCGGTTCTGGCGGCTCCGCAAACGGATCGGGCACCGGCGTCCAGGTATCCACCCCCGAATAATACGAAGGGTTCTCCGGTTCTGCCGGTTTGGGCAGAGGCGGCGGCACTTCTTCGGCGATTTGCAACGGCAGCGGCAATTCTTCTTCAGCGGGCTGGGGCGGCGGTTGGACCGGCTCCGGCGCGAGTTCTGGAGTCAAATCTTCTGGATTGATTGGTTCTTCGGGCATTGTTTCACTTCCTTCGTTAATGGGCTAGAAAAAATCGGCTTGCGCCTAGCACTGACAGGATGGTATTTAAGCCAAGCTCTTCGACAATGGCGTCGCCGTAAAACCACAAAAGCGCGGCGACAATGGCGCAGATACAACACAAGAAAAGTCCGACAATGACGAGGATAATCACTAACGTCGTGCGGTTTGATGAATCTTTGGGAGATTCCTCTCCATACGCCGGGGGTTGTGGGCTGTAATACGAGTTTTGTGTCATACTTTCTCCTCGGTCAAGCGTTCAAAAACCTTCTTCTTACTTTTCTCCGTATCGTTCGACGGAACGTTGGCGCCGCCAGCGAATGATGAGAAAGAGCAGAATTGCCAACAGAATCAACCAACCCAGGATCAGATAAGGGAAGATGATGGCAATAAATGAGGTCACTGCCGAGATGATGTCTTCGATGGTGCTGACGATGGGGTTGGCGACCCCGGCCGTGGTGGCCGTCAGGACCGGTCGCGAACCGGCTTTGACGACGTGGACGCCGCCGGCGAGCACCAAACCGCATCCCAGGGCCAGCACCGGGTGCATGTGAATGGAAGATTGTGTCGTCGCCGCGAACACAATTGCGCCGGCCGTGGGACGGATGAACGTTTGAATAATATCGTTGACACTATCTATCGCGGGAATCTTGTCGGCCAGAGTCTCAATGACCAGCAGGACGGCCAACAATCCGATGATCCACCAATTGGTGATGTAGGACCACGGCTCTTCTAATTTGACGAAATTGGTGAAGCGGGCCAGCAACGCCAGTGTCAGCATAGGGATGTAAGCGTTCAGCCCTGAGGAAGTGGATAGCCCAAACGCCGAAGCTAGATCCAAAAGCCCATTAATCATTTCAATCTCCTTTCCCCTCGCCCTCAATTATACGAAAGTTACGGGAAATAGACAATGGAGTTGCTACACAGAAACTCAGTATCATCTCGATAAAAGGAAGAGCCGTGGGGGGGCGGGCGCAGTCTGCCCCCAAAACCCCACCCCTCAGATTTTTATCCAAAAATCAGGGTCAACAGAACGACGACGAGCAGACCGGGCAGCAGGTTGATCGTCTTGATTTTCTTGATTTCGAGAAGGTTCAGGCCGATGCCCAAAATGAGTATGCCGCCCACGGCCGTCATCTGGCCGATGATGGCGTCGCTGAAGAAACCCTGGGACTTAGCCGCCAGCAGGGTCAGCCCGGCCTGCACGATGAACAACGGCGCCGCCGACAAAAGCACGCCCACGCCGTACACCGAGGCCAGCACCATCGAAGTGAACCCGTCGAGGATGGATTTGGTGTAGATGAGAGTCCGGTCGCCGGTGAGGCCCTCGTTGATCGAACCGACAAACGTCATCGAACCGACGCAAAAGATCAGGAATGCTGTGACCAATCCTTCGGTAAAGCGGGCGTCCTTGATTCTGATTTTGGCTTTGAGCGCTTCGCCCCACCGCTCCAGGCGGGTTTCCAGCCGCACGACTTCGCCCAGAATGCCGCCAAAGATCAGGCTGAAGATCACGATCAGAAAATGCTCGGCCTTCTCAATTTTTAAAGCCATCTGCATGCCCAAAACCAGGGTTGTCAATCCCACCGCCTGGAAGATGATCGCCTTGATGTTTTCGGGAAATTTCTTGCGCAGCAACAGCCCCAGCGTGCTGCCCACGATGACGGTGAGCGCGTTGACGATGGCCCCTAGCGGCATGGCAAGGCCTCATCTGCCGCGTAGACCACTTCGCCGTTCACCAACACCAGTTCCACTTGCGAGCGATAGTCAAACGGATGCCCGCTGAAGACCACGAGGTCGGCGTCTTTGCCCGGTTCGAGGCTGCCCACGCGGTCGGCGACGCCGATGATCTCGGCGGCGTTGAGGGTGATGGCTTTGAGCGCCTCGTCCTCCGGCATGCCCCCACGCACGGCCAACGCTGCGCTGAACGCCAGGTACTGGGTGGAGGAGGCGCCGTCCACTTGCAGGGCCACTTTGACCCCCGCCCGGTGCAGAATGCCGGGGTTTTTGTGATGCTTGCCGCGCAATTCGTGCTTGTAGCGCCCGGTGAAGATCGGGCCGACGGTGACGGGGATGCCCTTCGCCGCGAGCAGGCCGGCCACCAGGTACCCCTCGGTGGCGTGTTCGATGGTGATGTCCAGGTTGAACTCCTCGGCGATGCGGATGGCCGTGAGGATGTCGTTGGTCTGGTGCGCGTGGATGCGGCATTTCATCTGACGGCGCAACACCGGCACCAGCGCTTCCAGTTTGATGTCGCGGGCGGGCGCTGCCGGCTCCGAAATGTCTTCGCCCCTGGCGATTTTGGCCCGGCAGGCGGCGGATTCGCGTTCGTAGCGTTCCCACGTCGCCATATAATTTTGCGCTTCGACGAGCGCCGCACGCAGAAGCGCGGCGTTGCCCATTCGCGACGCAGGCGCCTTTTTGGCGTTGCCGTAGGCATGCTTGGGATTTTCGCCCAGCGCCATCTTCATTCCTGCCGGTTCCAACAAAATCATCTCGGCGAGGGTCGGGCGGGGCGCCGTTTTGAGACATACCCACTGCCCGCCGATGAGGTTGGCGCTGCCCGGTCCGGTAAGCACCGTCGTGACGCCGGCTTCGATTAAATCCTGAAATTCCGGCGAAAGGGGATCCACCGCATCCAACGCGCGCATGTGCGGCGTGATCGGGTCTGAGGTCTCGTTAGCGTCGCCGTGTTCGCGGCCTACGCTGTCCCCGGAGAGGCCAACGTGGGTATGCGCGTCAATCAGCCCCGGGGTGATGACCTTGCCGGCGGCGTCAATCCTTTGCGTACCCTCCGGGATTGTCACCGTTTCTCCGACGGCCACGATACGCCCGGCGTCAATCAGGATCGTGGCTTTTTCCAGAGTTCCGCTGGCAACGGTCATGATTTGGGCATTGGTTAATGCGAGCATGGCGAGTTGGGGAACTGTGTGTAATCTTTGAGATTGATCACCGCGCCCGATTTGGCCCAGGGCGCGCCGATTTCCGAAGGCAGCTTGCCCTGATCGAACCCGATTTCCAAAGCGGCTTGCAGGCCGTCAACCCAGGTCAGGAGATCGCCCGACTCGACTTCCTGGCGTTGCCGGAGGAGGTCGGGCGGGAACGTGGCAATATCCCACATGGATTCTTGCGCGCCGTTGATGCACAGAACGTGGGGAATCGCGGCTTCGATGCCGCACGCCGGCGGCCGGGTTTCGCGGCCATAGCGCACCGTGTCGGCGGCCTGCCATAGTTTGCCGGCGTCGTCTTCGTAAGGATTGCCATAATCCTTGATGCGCCCGTCGTGGAACCGCGCGACCAGAGGGTCTCCACGGTGTTGGTACTCAACCACCGCGCGCTCGAACTCGTAGCTCAGGACAGGGCCAATGTTATTGGAAACGGGGTGAGCCGTGTAGAAGAGTATTTCCGTTCCTTCTTCGGTATGGCAGCGAATCGCGGCCGTATCGTAATTTTCGATGGGATTGGCGCGGTAGAGTTCAGCCTGCACGTCTACCGGCCATGCGCTCGTTTCGCGGGTTTTGCCCAGGATGTAGAAGCAATTGTGCAGATAATGCGCCGTGGCGTTTTGCGCGGGGCTGTCAAGAATCCACGCACCGTTGGACGCCTTGAGCCTGGCGGCCCAGGCGTTGCGTGCATAATAGCCGGCGGCGCGCGGCCAGAACACTTTGGTGCGCAAGCGCAGCGGCCGTCCCAACTCGCCGGAGAGCACGTCTTGTTTCAAGTTTTGAATCGCCCGGGCGTAGGACCATTGATAGCCGATGGCGACAAACTGGGGCGACTGTCCGGCAATATCGAGCATCTGTCGCGCTTCCTGAATCGTGCCGGTCAGAGGCTTTTCGCAGAGGATGTGGGAGCCATGCTCCAGGGCGGTGGCCGTGAACGGCAAATGGAGGTGGATAGGGGCCGCAATCATCACCAGATCGGCGCTGTTATTGGCGTAGAAATGTTGCAGGTCGGGATAGATGGGAATGTGCGCAGCTTCGAGTTCTGCAAGGTGTTGGCAGGCGACCGGGTTGGGATCAATGCCGGCGACCAATCGGACGTGGTGCGCCGCCGCGTCTTGCAATAACGATCGCAGGTAGAAATTGCCGTATCCTCCGAGAGCCACCAGGGCGACGGTTACTTCCTCTTTCATAAGCTCTCGACTTCGGCCAGTTGCCGTTCTAACCATTGCCGAATCTTGAGGAATTCGCCCTTGGTTTCTTCCAGATACTTGCGCTCGGAGCGAATGAAACGGGTGTAGGGCGCAATGGCGTCGCCGATCTCGTCCATTGCTCGTCTCAGTTCACGGTCGAATTGGAGGGTCAACGTCTGCACCAATTGCATTCGCATAATGCTGATCTTGGTATGTAATTCTTTCTTGACTTTGCGCTTTTGCGCCGGGATGATCAGGAACCCCACGATGGCGACTGCGCTGGCGAACAACACGCCGAAGGGGTCAAGGGATGAGGCCAAAACAATGGTGGTGCCCACCCCGGTTGCGACGGCGGCGAGTTCCACCGCGGCGACTTCCCAGACCGCCGTTTGCAAGGACTCGGTGATGCGGCGGGATTCGCGGGTCTCGTCATAGGTTTCGAGGGCGCGCTGCGCGGTGCGACTGACCGAGTCAATCAAGTGTGCCCGGTCATATTCAAAAGCGCGGCCTGTCTGTCCGATAAGCCGCTCGGCATGTTTGTGCCGCCGCGTCGAGATGTGCTCCATCACTGCCTGCCATTGGTCCAGATTGCGGGCTACCAACCAGTCAATCAGGTCGTTGACGCGGGCGTTGATGATGTCGGGGACATCGGCAATCACGTCGCGAGCGAACTCAGCTTTGATCTTTTCTTTGTTGATCAAATCCAACATCCGCAGCAGACGGATTGTCTCGTCAAAGTAGGCGACCCCACGATTTTCGAACTCTGCCAGTATTTTGTCAATGTCGGCCAGGCGGAAGCGGAACTCGCGGGTGGTGTCTTCCTGATAGGTGGCTAACTGGCGTTCAATATCTTCGGTCACTGCGAAATCATCCTGCAGCAGCGTCAGCCGCTCGTCAATCACGCCGCTGTACTTGTCAATCAGATGCGTTCCCACCCCCATCGGATTGCTCAATTTCAGACGAATGCGTTCTTGAGCATCCAGAGTATTCATAATGTAATCTTCCAGGCTCTCGATGTTGCTCTGTTTGAGCAGCTCGGCGTCGCCGGTTTCGCGCGCTTTGAATGCCAGGCGCGCCGAGATGGGGAAGATTTCCGGCGTGAACCCCAACAGATTGCGGGAGTTCTCACTGATGAAGGCCTTGATGCGCTCCAGGTCTTCGGTCTTGTCCAGGATATCCAACTTGTTGAGCACCACCACCACTTTCTTGCCCCATTCGCGGATGCGTTCCAGGAAAGCGCGTTCGCTCTCGGTGAAGGGACGATCCACCGACGTGACAAATAGAACCAGATCGGAACGCGGGATAAATTCCTCGGTGATGGCTTCGTGTTCGCGCTGGATGGCGTTGGTGCCGGGGGTGTCTACGATGTCAATCTCGCGCAGGATTTCCGCCGGGGCAGTGAACACATCTACAAAAGAATCCACGGCGACCCGCTCAAAGACTTCGCCGTGCTTGAGCAAATGGATACGGCTGGTGGTGGGAGTGACGCCTTCTTCTAACAACTTTTGTCCAAATAATGCATTCAAGAAGGAGCTTTTACCCGAATTGAACTCGCCGACAACGACGAGCAGAAACAACTCGTCCAACTGCCGGATCGAATTTTCGAGGGCGTCGCGGTCGTCCTGGGCTGCCGAAAATCGCGCCAGGGCGATCTGAAGATTGGTCAGCCAATGCCGTTCAACGTTAAGGAGAATTTCTTGATTGGCTGTGAGGATCTTTCGACTCATAGTTTTCTCCTCTGAAAATAGCTTTTGGCTGTTAGCTTTTAGCCATTAGCCAGGAATTACCGCTAAACGCGGACGGGTTAAAGGTGGGTGTTTGTGTGGGCGGGTACTCCTGCCCGTGCCAACACTTCCTTATACCTCTGATATGTAGACCGTGAGTGTGTCCACTTGTTTCCTGAGTATGCCGGTATCTTCTGAAAATGCAAGTAGGGGTTTCTACGCTGCTCCTGCCTGCCATTTTATCACGCCAGCCTCTAACACAAAGTCTACATGCAACCAAAAAGCTGCCAGTGCGCGGGCCATGCCGTCGGCGTCTACGGAGAGTCCCAGGGTATCGGCCAACGGATGGCTCGCCAGCGGATGCAGCGTCACGCCGTACTGTCCGGCGAGGCGACCCCCGCCATGAAAGGTTTCGATGCGCAGCGGCGCCTCGATGACGGCCTGATAACAGGCTTTGGTCGAATCTACGGCATCTCGAAATTGTTTGAGAAACACCAGGGGCATGGCTTCCAGCTGCGCTACCCATGCCGCATCGGTTCCGGCCTCTTCCGGGTTCCAGTCGGCAAACAGGTATTGGATCAGGGCGCTGCGCGCGGCATCCCAATCGGTCCACGCGCCGGGAATGTTGCCGGCGGTATCGGGCGCCAACGCGCGCGTTTCGAGCAACCGCCGGGGTTTTCCTTCAGCTGCCGGGCCGAAGGCGTCAAATCCCCACACGTCCAGGGAGAATTCGGGATGTTGGATGTCGCCGGGGCGTTCAAACTGCCCCCAGGTTTTGTTGAACCCATATACTTCCCGTCCGGCGGCGATGGCGTAGGGGTTGTCCACAAAGAGGTAGGGCAACAGCCACGCGGCGTGATCCGGCGTCTTGATCCCGCCCACGTTTTTGCGCAGCGTCAGGGGAACCCACACGCCGGCCTCGGTTTCGTTCATCCAACCCAACTTTTGATCGCGTGGGTCCAGCGATTGAATTTGCATGTCGGCATACACCAGGAGTATGTACGGGCCGAAGGGGGCGTAGGTTACGGCGTTGTCGCTTGGGGTGTTCAGCGTGGCATCGCACAGGCTTTGCAAGGCGGCGATGTCTGCATTGAGCAGAAACGCCGCAAGCTGCGCGTTCCGTTGCAGATAAGGGCTGCGAAATACCGGCGCCCCGCAGCCGTCGTCTACGTAGGGCGGCAACGGCGGCGTGGTTTCGGGAGTGGGGGCGCCGCATCCGGCCAGCAACGCTCCCGCCGCGCCGCCCGCTATCCGCATAAAGTTACGGCGGGTGAACGTGATTTCCTTTTGGGCCGGAACGCTGGGCATGGTTTGATCCCGGTAGCTAGAGCGCAGCCGGCGGCGTCAGGTGGACATATTCGGCCTTGACCAGGGATTCGTCGGGGATTGCCAATGCTTCGAGCAAAGCGGCGACCAATCCCGCTTTGCGCTCGGCGTCCTGGCGCGACCACGTGCGGCTTTTGATTTCGAGGAAGGCGCCGCCGTCTTCAGGCAGCGTGAGCCGGTCCAGGTTGATCGAGAAGTCGGTGTGTTTGTAGCGGATGTGAAAGCGACGGCGGGTTTTGTGGACGCGAACTTCGCGTTGCGGCTGGAAGTATTCCCGGTAGAAGCGCAGACTGCGCGTTGCCGGCGCATCGAAGCGCGCGCGCGAAAGCAGCACCGAATGCTCGTATTCGTTCTCCTTGTCCTGATTGGTCAGCGTCAGGCGATAGATGACGTCGCTGATCTGCCCTGTCCCCAAATCCCGCACTTCATCCTCGCGGTAGCGGATGTGGGTGGCGGCCTGATCGTTAAAGATGAAGTAGGTATCGTATTGCTGGCGCTGTGAGCCGCGCAGGATGGCGACGTCGGACAACTGCTTCAGCCGGTTTTCCAGCTTATCCGGATCAACGCCGGCGACCTTAGCCTGGATTTCGTAGGTCTCAATCTGCGCCACGCCGCCGATGGCGATCAACTTGCTGAGCGGGCTTTCTTCACGGCGGATCAGGAATGCATCCACTTTGCCGGCGAGCGCGTTGGCCTCTTCTCGCAGCGCCTCCACTTCAATTGAAAGCAAGCGGCGACCCCGCATCAGCCAGCGCCCGTTGACCATGACATCGCGGACGTCTTCCTGGTTCATTGCATAGACCAGGCGGGAGTAGATGCTGTCAGCGTCGCGCCGAAAGTAGGGCGAGTGGCGCACGTCATCCAGCGATACGACGATGAGATCGGCGCGTTTGCCCACTTCCAACGAACCGGTCAGGTTTTCGATGTGCAGGGCGCGCGCGCCCATGGCCGTCGCCATCTCGACGACCTGGCGCGCCGGCAGGACGGTGGGCGTCATTGTCGCCGTCTTGGCGAGGAAACTCGCCAGGCGCATTTCTTCGACCATGTCCAGGTCATTGTTGCTGGCCGCGCCATCCGTGCCGATGCCGACGTTGAGACCCATCTCCAACATTTTGGCGATGGGGGCGATGCCGCTGGCCAGTTTCATGTTGCTGCTGGGGTTGTGGGCCACGCCGACGTTGTAACTGCGCAACGTGTCCAGCTCATCTTCGTCCAGGTGAACGCAATGGGCCGCCGTGGTTTTCGCCTCGAAGACCCCCAGGCGTTTGAGCCAGGAAACGATACCCAGCCCGTACTCGCGGCGATGGTTTTCCACTTCCACGGCGGTCTCGGCGAGGTGGATGTGCAGGGGCGCATCGAACTCCAACGCCAGCGACGTCGCCGCCTCCATCAGTTCGGGGGTGACGGTGTAGGGGGCGTGCGGCGCGATGCCCGGCACGATCAACGGGTGATCCTTCCAGCTGGCGATGTATTCGCGGGAACGTTCCAGTCCCACTTCGTAGCTGGGCGCATCGGGGGCGGGGAATTTGAGTACGCTTTGCAGGCAGACGGCGCGCATTCCGGCCTGGGCGACGGCATCGGCGATGGCTTCCTCGAAGTAATACATATCCATAAACGTGGTGATGCCCGACCGGATCATTTCGGCGGCGGCCAGTTGTGTGCCCAGCCAGCAAAAGTGCGGATCCACAAAATTGGCCTCGACCGGCATCACGTAGCCCATCAACCAGACGTCCAGCCGCAGATCGTCCACCAGAGCGCGCAGCAGGACCATCGGCGCATGGCCGTGCGTGTTGATCAGCCCCGGCATCACGACAGAGTTCCCGGCGTCCACACGCTCGGCGGCGGTATACGCTGACAGGATGGCGTCTTGCGGCCCCACCGCCACGATGCTATCGCCGGAAACGGCCACAGCTCCGGGCATGTGGATGGTATAGGTTGGATTCATCGTCACCACGAAGTCTGCTGTCAACAGAACATCCACCGGCGACTTTGGCGCTTGTTTGTTCATCTCGTTGGCTCCATTTAAGAGGTTTACATCTGATATCTACGAAACTCGGACACGATCTCCCGGTGCACGGCGACGTTGTCGAGGAAAGACTGGCGCATGGCCGGGTCGGTGATGGTGGCGGCGTGCGTCTGCAACAGGGAATAGGCGCGTTCGAGCAAGAGACGCGCGCGCGGGTCGTTGTGATTGCGCAAGACGCGATAACACGTCAAATAGACGCGGAAGGGTTCGATGGTGCCATCGAGGGTGGTGGTTTGGAGATGGGCCAAAACCTCTTCGGCGTAAACCCGGGACGACAGCTGATCGTCCATCAGCTCGGTGACGTTGGCCAGGCCGGCCAGCGATTCGATGGCGAAGTTGAGCTGTCCGGCTTCCCGGCGGACGACTACGGCGCGTTCGTAGACTTCAACGGCCTCGTCGAACTGCCCGATGGCGACCATCGCGTGCCCCATGTTGGTCAACGCGAATCCCAGACTCAACGGGTCGCCGAGGTCCTGGGCCAGCAGCTGGGCGCGCAGCCCATATTCCAGCGCTAACTGCTGCTGTTCCTGGTGATGGAAGAGCAGGCTCATGTAGGACAGGATCATGCTGATGCCCTGCCGGTAGCCGATGGCGCGGTAGACGGCCAACGCTTGTTCGTAGGCGCTCAGCGCTTCGGCGTAGTTTCCCAGGCAATGCGCGATGATGCCCAAATTTCCCAGCGCGCGGCCTTCTCCCTGGCGGTGGCCGATGTCGCGGAAACTCTGCAAGCTCTGCTGATAGTAATCCCAGGCGCCGGAGTAATCTCCACGGTTGTAGAAAACGACGCCCAGGTTGTTGAGCGCGCCAGCCTCTCCGCGCCGGTCGCCGATGCGTTTGAAGGCGCTCAGCGCTTGCTGGAAGCACAACATGCCGCCTTCCTGGTTGCCCTGGTGGTAAGCAATCACGCCCATCGAACGGATGCTGTCGGCTTCGACCTGGCCATAGCCCACGCGCCGGGCCAGCATCAGCGCTTTTTCCAGTTCGGGGACGGCCTCCTCATAATTCCCCTGCAGCCACAAGGCGCGTCCCCAGCGCAGATAACCGGCGGCTTCACGGCGCATATCCTGCGCGGTGTGGGCCAACCGGATGGCATCCTGGGCGGCGGCGATGGCGGCGGCGTAGTTGCCGGCCACTTCGGCGTATTGCGCGCGGCGCAACGCGACTTCGGCCTGGTGCGGCACGTCCAACGCTTGCGCCAGCTTTTCCAGCGTTTCCATATCCTGTTGCTGAGATTCCCAATTGCCCTGCAAGGTGTAGATGGTTTCGCGGGCCAGCAAAATCTCGTAGCGTTCGGCGAGAGCTGTCTGCGGCGTCAATTCCAGGGCGCGGGTCAGGTGCCGCAACGCCTCGGTGTTGGCGAACTGCGCCGCGGCCTGTTCGCCGGCCAGGCGCGCGTAAAGGCGCTCTTTCTCCGGCATTTCCGCGCAGTGGTAGTGGTGAACCAACAGCGTCAGGTAAGAGGATGAGGTATTGTGCGCCGATAGCGACGAGCCCACGGTGTATGGCACTCTGCCTTCCTGGGTTTGCGTTTTATGAATGTGTCGTTCCTGACGGGTGCGCCGGTGCAATTCGCGTTCGTACCATTCCGCCGCCGTTCGATGCAGTGCGCGCCGCTGCGAAAACAGTAAAGTCTCGTAGGCGACTTCCTGCGTGACGACGTTGTGGAAGACATACGTGAGGTCGGGTTCGGGGGTGGTGATGAAATCCAGTGCATCCAACGCCTCCAGGTGCGGTTTGAGCCCCTGGTCGTTGATGGTCGTCTGTTTTTGCAGCACATAGCTCAAAGGGGCGTAGCTGAAGGTGTTGCCGATGACCGCGGCGGTTTTCAGCACCAGCTGCCTTTCGGACGGTTGGCTGTCAATGCGCGCCAGGATCAGCCCCTGGATGGTGTCGGGCAGCATGCTTACCGTCTCGCCGAGATTTTCGCTCATGACGCAATGCATTTGCCCATTCTCATCTTCCCGGACTTCCAGGATGTTCTGGTCGCGCAGCATAAAAATCAGTTCTTCGGCAAAGAAGGGGTTACCGTCGGCCAGTTTGTGCACTTGCTCCGCCACCGGTTGAGGCAACTCCTTTTCGGTGACGCCCAGACGATCGGCCACCAACGTCACCATATCGGCGGGGGCGAGCGGTTGCAGGCGCAACGTCTCCGCCGCGGGCATGGTTTTTAACGTGCTCAACGATTCTTTGCCGACGTTGTTTTCCCCCAGCGGGCGGGTGACCACGACCAGCAACAACGCTTCGGGCGTGTTGCTGAATGCGCGGGCCACCTCGACGGTTAAGGTCCACGAAAGGCTGTCCAGCCATTGCGCGTCTTCCATGATCAACACCAATGGTTTTTCCACGGCCCAAGCGCGCAACAATCCCAACAGTAACGCGATCAGCCCTTGTTGGTGCAGTTGCGGATCGAGCGATGCCGTCAGGTCCGTGTCGGGAAAACCGAGGTCGAGCACGGCGTTGAGCAGCGGGATGCGCGCCACCTGGTCGGGAGCGAATTCGCGCACCATGGTTTCGATGTGTTCCTGGCGCGACTTGGGCAAGGCGATTTTTTCGAGGCCTCTGAAGTAGAAGGTCAACACGTCACGCCAGGCGCGATAGGGGGTTTGCTGCTCGATGTCCTGCCCTGCCCCGCTCAACCACACCAGACCGCGCTCTTTGGCCAGCCTGGTTAATTCGGTGACCAGGCGCGATTTGCCGATCCCGGCTTCTCCTTCGATGATGAGAACCCGGTTCTCACCGCTCTGCCCGCCCCCGGAGACCGCATCGAAGAGCTCCGCCAGTTGCGCGAGTTCGGCGTCGCGCCCGACGATTGAGGCGCGCGCGCCGTCGGCCAGCCGGTGTTGCGCGGTGGTTTCGCCCACGGGGTTATAGACACGGATCAGGCCGGCCTTGCCTTTGACGCGGATGGGCGCCAGGTTTTCAAAATGGAGCGCATTGCGCGCCTGGCGATAGGTGTCGTAGTCGCACATGATCTTGCCGGCGCCGGCTTTCCCCATCAGGCGCGCTGCGAGGTTGACGGTGTCGCCGACGGCCGTGTATTCGTAGCGCATCTCGCCGCCTACCGGGCCGGAGAAGACGTCGCCGGTGGCGATGCCCATCGCCAGGTGGACGTCCTGCGCTTCGGTCAGTTGTTGCAGGTGCAAGGCGCACAACGCCGCGCGTTTGGGATCATCCTCGTGGGCAAAAGGGGGCGCGCCGAAAAGCGCCATCACGACGGTGCCTTTGTCATCCACGACAAATTGGCGCAGGGTTCCCTCGTAGCGATAGAGCGTCTGTTGGGTCGTGCGTAAAAAGTTGTGAATGCGGGCGACGGCGTCGGCCTGTTCGTATTGCAGACCTTCCACCCCCACAAAAAGCACTGCCATCGGGCGCAAGACCGATAGCCATTCCGTCAGGCCGTCTTCGAGCCAGCGTTGGACGGGGCCGGGGATGAAACGTTTCAGATTACGCTGGATCGCTTCGGGGTTAGGGATGACGCTCCAGTCCGGCGCCTCCAGCGGCGATGGCAGCAGGGGGGACGGGTGCAGACATTGGCGCGCCTCTACGCTGAGGCGGATGTCCCCGCGCTGCGCCTCCTGGCCGGCCTCGCCGACCTGTCGCAGCGGATCGCCGGCGATCACATACTCCCACCGGTCGCGAATGCCGCCGATCTGCATTGCCAGCACTTCTCCTGCGCCGATGGCGATTTTCATGCCCAGGGACACGACGCCGACGCTGGTCTCCAGCCGGTCAAATTCGTGCATGGCCGTTTGCATGTCAACGGCGGCCTGGTAGGCGCGTCGCACGGCGTACCCCAGCGGCTCGTCTTTGGCCGGAAAAAGCACCGTCATCGCATCGCCGCTGAATTTCACGACGCTCCCACCTTGCGCTTCGGTCAGGATGATCATGGCATTGAAATAGCGGTTAAGCAGGCTGCGCATTTCTTCCGGGCCTTCTGCGCCTTTGCGCGCCAGGGCCTCGGTAAGCGGCGTAAAGCCCGACACATCCGCAAAGAGGGTCGCCGCCTGGAACCGCTCGGAACTCGGTTCGTCGCCGAATGTGGCATCCTGCAATACCGATTGGATCAGCGCGTAGGGCACATAGGGAGCAATCGCAGATAATAAATTTGCCATAGGGCTGTTCCTTCTCCGCGCCGGCGCCTACGAGTTAAACCCCATGAGGCTTACGGCGCCACATAGATATCTTCAATGTTCCAGATGGTGCTATACGCGGACGAATCCGGTTTCAGTCCCTGTATCTGGGGGCGGGCTACAAACCAGAATGGTCGCCAACTCAAGAACAACGTCGGTAAATCTTTGGTTAACTGCAGTTGCGCTTCTTGGAGCGCTGCCCATTGCGTCTCTTCATCTATGGCCGAGAGCGCGCGGCGGCAGGCTGCATCGTAGTCGGCAGAAGCATAGCCGCTGAAGTTCTCACCGTACCAGTCATTGTCTTCGGTGGGGATGCGCATGGACTGCCAGGAGCCGCAGACGAGGGGCAATTCGGCGCGCCAGCCGTACAAGACCATCTGGAAAGTTCGTCCGAAGAGGGGACTGACGGCGTCGGCGGCATAGAGCAGTTGTGGCTCGATGGGAATGGGGGCGACGCCCACTTCGCAGGTTTCCAGATCCGCCGCGATGTAGGCCGCCGAGACGAAGTACTGCGGGGCGAGGTGCAGCGTCAACGAGAGCTGCGTGCCATCTTTGATGTCGGGGATTCCGTGCGCCTCACGGATGTGGTCGCCATCTTCGTCGCGCCAACCGATCTCATCCAGCAGCGCGCGACCGGTATCGGGGTTGTAGACCGTCCGCGAAATCATGGCGGTGTCGTAGGCCGGGTGGCCCGGCGGGATGAAACTCTCCGCCGGCATCAACGACTCGCCGGGCAACGCCTCGCTCAGGCGGGCGCGATCAATGCACGTGGCCAACGCCTGGCGCGTCCGCAGGTCGGTCAGCGGCGATTTTTTCTGGTCCGGCGGGGCGATGTTGAAATCCAGCCGCAGCACCGTCGGAGCGATGTCCGCCCAGATTGTGGCCGAGCCCTGTTCATTGAGTTTGGTCCATTGCTGCCAATCGGTATCGGCGACGGGGTCGGGCAACAGAACGTCGCATTCGCCGTTGAGCAGCAAGGAGCTCCACCCGCTTGGGGCGACCTGGGGGAAGCGGAAGATGACCGTCTCCAGTTTGGGTGCGACGCCCTGATAATACAGATTGCGCTCCAGTCGCACTTCATGACCGCTTTCCCATGAGACAATTTCAAAAGGCCCGGTGGCCGGCGGGGTACGATCCTGTAGAATCTTCGAAAGGGATTGCCCCTGCCAGCGATGCGCCGGTTGCGGCGGGAACAGGAAGCCGGGGTAGTCGGCGCTAAGATAGCCCGGCAGGCCGACCCACTGCAAGTGTTGGGTATCCGGGGCCGTGAAGCGCTCGGTGCGCTCGACCAGATTGCGCCAGCGCCCGCGCGTTTCGATGGATTGCGCCAGATAGTAGCCCAACAGCATATCGTTGGTGGTAAGCGGCAGGCCATCGGACCAGAACAATTGCGATTTAATGGTGAAGGTGATGATCATTTGGGGCAGATGGAGCGGCTCTTCGTCTTCGTTGACTCGCACAACGCCGTCCACATCTACGTAGCGGCCTCCCGCGACCACCGTCGCCACTTGCGTGATGACATCGCCATTTTCCAGGGTCGGCAGGCGCTCCACCAGGCGTGGTTCCCACCGATGCTGCACCTGCTCGATGGGTTCTTCGTAGAAAAGCGCCAGAAGGTCATCCCCCGATTGGCTGGGCACGAAGGGACTGACCATGCTGGGTTCGGTCGCACAGAAAATGACTTGTTGCGGGACAGCCGTGGGCTTTGGCGTCGGGGTAGGCGGTGCGGGGGTCGCCGTTGCAGGCGCCTCCGGCGGGGTCGGCGAGGGGGTCGGGGTCGTGTTTTGGCATGCTGCCAACACTAACAGCGCCGCCAATCCTATCAATATCCAATACCGCTGCATAGATCTCTCCTCTGAAAATAGCGTTTAGCCTTTAGTTTTTAGCCGTTAGCCGGATATATGGGGGTGTTTTTTCGAGCCGGTACCCC
>DAOUFX010000366.1:0-3479 GCA_034429675.1 Anaerolineae bacterium
GGGGTACCCGCTCGAAAAAACACTCCCATTTTTACCCTTGCCGCGTCAGCGGCGACTATTTCCGAAGGAGCTGAACAAATGAATACCGAATACGATCCCTGGACGATTGAAGCCCGCTGGCGCGACCACTGGGCGGCGGCGCACACTTACCGCACGCCCGAACCGCAGGAAGGGCAGGCGACCTACTATTGTCTGGATTTCTTCCCCTACCCTTCGGGGGCGGGGTTGAGCGTGGGGCACGGCCGCAACTACGTGCCCAGCGACGTGCTGGCGCGCTATCACCGGATGCGCGGCGCGGCGGTGCTGCATCCGATGGGCTGGGACGCCTTCGGGCTGCCCGCCGAGAACGAAGCCATCAAAACCGGCGCGCATCCCGCCGAGAGCACCGCCCGCTACGCCGGCAACTATCGCCGGCAGCTGGACCTGCTGGGCTGCTCCTACGACTGGGAGCGCGAGTTCAGCTCCAGCGACCCGGCTTACTACCGCTGGAACCAATACTTCTTCTTGCTGTTGTACCGGCGCGGGCTGGCCTATCGCGCCGAAGCGCCGGTGAACTGGTGCGAGAGCTGCCAGACGGTGCTGGCCGCCGAGGAGATCGAGGACGGCGCGTGCTGGCGCTGCCACCACCCGGTCGTCCAGCGCACCCGCAAGCAGTGGTACATCCGCGTCACCGCCTACGCCGACGAACTGCACGCCGAGCTGGAAAACCTGGACTGGCCGGAGCACATCCTGGCGATCCAACGCCACTGGATCGGCCGCAGCGACGGCGTCGAAATAACCTTCGCCATCCAAAATCCACCATCCACCATCAAAAATCCCATCCCCGTCTTCACCACCCGCCCCGACACCTGGTTCGGCGTGACGTTCATCGCGCTGGCGCCGGAGCACCCGCTGGCCGCGACCAGCGCCGCGCCGGAGCAGCGCGAAGCGGTGCGCGAGTACATCCGCCAGGCCGGGCAACGCTCCACCATCGAACGCCACGCCCGCACCCCCGACGGGGTATTCACCGGGGCGTACGCGACGGCGCCCGGCCTGCCCGGCGCCATCCCGGTCTACGTCGCCGACTACGTCCTGGCCGAGCACGGCGCCGGCGCGATTATGGGCGTGCCGGCCCACGATGTCCGCGACTTCGCCTTCGCGCAGACTTGCGGGCTGCCGGTCAAACCCGTCATCGCCGCGCCGGACGGGACGGTTCCCCCGCTGCCTTACACCGACCCCGGCATCATGATCAACTCGGCGCCGTTCGACGGGATGCCATCGCCGGAGGCCGAAGCGGCGATGGCCGCGTGGATGGAGCGCGCGGGATTCGGCAAGCGCACGCGCCACTACCGCCTGCGCGACTGGCTGATCTCGCGGCAGCGCTATTGGGGAACGCCCATCCCCATCGTCCATTGCCCGGACTGCGGCGAGGTCCCCGTCCCCGAAGCCGACCTGCCGGTGCGTCTGCCCCCTCTGCCCGACTTCCGCCCGCGCGGCGACGGCAAAGCGCCGCTGGCGAACGCGCCGGACTTCGTCCAGACTCCCTGCCCGCGCTGCGGCCAACCGGCAGTGCGCGAGACGGACACGATGACCGGCTTCGTCTGTTCGTCGTGGTACTACCTGCGCTTCACCGATCCGCACAACGCCGACCGCCCCTTCGATCCGGACAAGGTTGCCCGCTGGATGCCGGTGAACGTCTACATCGGTGGGGCGGAGCACGCGGTGGGACATCTGCTGTACTCGCGCTTCTGGAGCAAAGTGCTGGCCGACGCCGGCCTGGTAACGTTCCGCGAACCATTCCCCACCCTGCGCAGCCAGGGGGTGCTGCACGCCCGCGATGTCGAGACCGGTAAGGCCGAGAGGATGTCCAAATCCAGGGGCAACGTCGTCACGCCGGAGAGCGTCGTGACGCGCTACGGGGCGGACGTGACGCGGCTACATCTGATGTTCATGGGCCCGTTCGAGGCCAACGTGGTCTGGGAAACCGAGGCCGACGGCGCGACGCCGCAGCACATCGAAGGCGTGCGGCGCTTCCTGCAACGGCTGTGGCGGCTGATGGCCGGCGTCAATCCGGCGGAGGCCAACGAGGTGTCCGCAGGAGCCGGGGCGCTGGAGTCCGAAACTCACCGCACCATCCGCGAAGTGACCGAACAGACCGAAGCCATGCACTTCAACAAAGCCATCAGCGCGCTGATGAGCTTCACCGGGACGCTGGAAACGCACCAACGGCAGCACGGGACGACGCGGGCTTTCGTCCAGGCCGGCGAAACTCTGCTGAAGCTGCTGGCGCCCTTCGCGCCGTTCATCGCCGAGGAAATCTGGCAGCAGTGGGGACACGCGGACAGCGTCCACACGCAGGCGTGGCCGGTCTGGGACGCCGCCCTGGCCGCCGCCGGCGTCGTCGAGATCGCGGTACAGATCAACGGCAAGGTGCGCGATCGCATCGCCGTGGCCCGCGATGCCGGCGAGGCCGCCGTGCGCGAAGCGGCACTGGCGGCGCCCGGCGTCAAACGAGCGTTGGAGGAACGCCCGCCGCGGCAGGTCATCGTCGTGCCGGGGCGGGTCGTGAGTATCGTAGTCTAAAGAATTGGAGGAAATATCTGTACAGACGCAATATATTGCGTCTCTACAACCGCACCGGCGCGACGCCGCTCACGATCACGTCGCCATCTTCGGTGATGATAACCTCGACGGGCGGCACCGCCCGGATGTCGTCCACAGTGTAACGGGAGGTCAGCCGATGCACCGTCTGGTTGGCCGAGCCGAGCATGCCCTGCCCCAGCGGTTGGGCGGCGTCGTAGCGCCCGGCAATGAGGACATCCACACAACACAAAAGCGCTGCCGCATCGGGCAGCGCTTGAATTTCTTCCCAGGTGTAGCCGCTGAAAACCAAAACCGAGAGCTGCGTCTCGCGGCGGATGCGCCGGAGCAAGGCCAGCAACGGCGCCATCTGCTGCAACGGCTCCCCGCCGCTGAAACTGACGCCTTCGATGGCGTCGCCCAGGTCGCGGATGCGCGCCAGCAGCTCGTCTACCGGCGCGGGCTCGCCGCCCTGCGGGTCGTGCATCGCCGGGTTGAAGCAGCCGGGACAGGCCAACGAGCAGCCCTGCACCCAGATCACGGCGCGATTGCCGGGGCCGTTGGCGCGGCTGGACGGCAGAAAGCGCGCGACGCGCAACGCTGCGCCGCCGGGATCGTCCCCCGGCGCGGTCACTGTGCGCCGGCCCACTCCTGATCCTGCTCGGATTCGTGAGCGGCGTCCGCCTCGGGCGTCATCTCGCGCGACTCGATCTGGCCGCCCAGGGCGTCTTCCAACGCTTTCGTCAAGGCCAGACACGATTTCCCTTGCACCCCGCGCACCTGGATGCGCACCTGGCCATCTTTCTCGATAAAGACTTCGATTTCCTGAAGTTCCATAGTACCTCCAACAAAAAAGCAATTAGTTGGTATCATCTCAATAAAAAAGAGAAAGTGGGGGTTTGGGGGCGGGCGCAGCCCGC
>DAOUFX010000367.1:0-6815 GCA_034429675.1 Anaerolineae bacterium
TGTGTTTTTTCGTGCGGGGATCCCCGCACGAAAAAACACACTCCCTTTATCGCTTTATGAGATGACACAAAAATGTTAACAACTATTTAACATCTCGGTAAAAAGCGGTTAATCATGGCGCTGTAAGCTAAAGACATCCATCACTCAGATAGAGATGAAAGAAAAATGAACACGCCAAAACTGAACTGGGCTCTGTTGGCTCTGTATATTCTCGCCACCCTCGGGACGCTGATAGGAGCGCTGGCCTCGCCCGCCGTGCGAGCAATCGCCTACGCGCCGCTGCGCGATCTGGTCCTGCCGGCGCCCAAACCTATCCCAGTTTCCGTGTTGTATTCAACCGAGAAAGCCGAATGGTTGGAAGAGGCCGTGAAGCGGTTTGCGGCGACCCATCCGCGCGTCGGGGGACGCCCCATCGCAATCGCCCTGACGAAGTCGGGATCGCGCGAAATCTATCTGGACGTTCTCGACGGCAAGGCGCAGCCGGACGTCATCAGCCCGGCCAGTACGTTGCAGATATCGCTGTTGGAGAGTCTCTCTGCCGGGAAATTCGGGAAATCCCTGGTCAATCCCGCCGCCCCCAACACTTGCCGCCCCGTGTTGACCTCCCCCCTCGTGTTGGTAGCCTGGAAAGATCGCGCCGAGGCGCTCTGGGGCGACCAGCCCAACGGCAACATGTGGCGGCGAATGCACGATGCGCTGGTGGAGCCGCGCGGATGGGAGGCGCACGGCCACCCGGAATGGGGGTACATCAAATTCGGCCATACCGATCCGCTCAAATCCAACAGTGGGTTCCAAACGCTGCTGCTGATGACCTACAACTACTATGAGAAGACCCGAGGGCTGACCTCGGCGGACATCCTCTCAAACCGGGAATACCAGCAGTGGCTCATCGAATTTGAGAAGAGCGTCTCCAAGTTTGGCGAGAGCACCGGCACGTACATGGACGAGATCGTGGCCTACGGGCCAAGCCTCTACGATTTCGTGGCGGTCTACGAAGCCACTGCCATCGCGCAAATGGAAAATGCCGTGGGGAGATATGGGGAATTGCGCGTGTACTATCCACCGGCCACGTCGTTGAGCGATCACCCGTTCTGTGTGCTGCAAGCCGATTGGGTGACGCCCGAAAAAGCGCAGGCGGCGCAATTGTTTCTGGATTTTCTGACCGGGGCCGAGATGCAACAACTGGCGCTGGTCAACTACGGCTTTCGTCCGGTGGATGGGACGATCGCCCTCGACCAACCCGGCAGCCCCTTTGTGCGCTACGCCGGCAACGGCATTCAAACACAGCTGCCGCCCCAGGTGGAAACTCCGCGCGGCGACGTGCTGCAAACCTTGTTGGATTTCTGGCAACGGAACATCCAACGCTAACCTGCGGTTCACCAACGTTGGATGAAAATCCGCGCGAGCGCGAAAGGGATTAGGAACTGAGGGCTTAGGGATTGGGCAGAATGCGCCAATCCCTAAGCCCCTAATCCCTCAATCACTATTTTCGGAGGAGAGACATGAAAACTTCAATGAAACCCTTCCTGCTGGCGCTGACGCTGGTCAGCATCATTTTGACGGCATGCGACGGACTGAACCTCGACGGCAAAATCACCCTCACCATGGTCTACGGCTCCGAAAAAGAGGCCTGGCTCGCGCCGTTGATTGCGACCTTCAACGCGCAACATAACAAAATTGACGGCGCCGTGATCGTCATCGAAGCGACGCCGATGGGATCGCTCGAATCCGGCGACCAGATCGTGGCAGAAACACTCCAACCTGTCATCTGGAGCCCGGCCTCTTCGGCGTACATTCCGATCACGAACGCCAACTGGCGACAGACGCACACCGACGATCTGGTCACGGGGACGCCGCCCGACCTGGTGTTGAGCCCCATCGTCATCGCCATCTGGCAACCGATGGCCGAAGCGCTCGGCTGGCCGGAGAAAGCCATCGGCTGGGCCGACATCGCGCAACTGGCGACGTCGGAAGCGGGTTGGAGCGCCTACGGGTTTCCCGAATGGGGCAAATTCAAGTTCGGGCATACGCATCCCGGGTTTAGCAACAGCGGCATCCAGGCGGTCATCGCGGAAGCGTACGCGGGCGCCGGCAAGCAACGCGGGTTGACCCAGGAAGACCTGGCGCGGACGGAGGTCAGGACCTTTATGGCCGAAGTCGAGAGCAGCATCATCCACTACGGCGAGAGCACCGGCTTCTTCGCGACGCGCATGTTCGAGCGTGGGCCGTCTTACCTGAGCGCAGCCGTTCTCTACGAAAACCTGGTGGTGGAGCAAGCCGCCAAAGTCAACGGTGGGGTGAACGCACAGATTCCGGTCGTCGCCATCTATCCAAAAGAAGGTACGTTCTGGAGCAATCACCCCTTCATCGTGCTAAACGCCCCCTGGGTCACGGACGAACAGAAAAACGCGGCAGAAGTCTTCAAAGCCTTTCTGTTGGACAAGCCCCAGCAAGTGAAAGCGATGGAGTACGGATTCCGCCCGGCCGACCCCTCCATCCCGCTTTCGGCGCCGCTGAACTTCCAACACGGCGTGGACCCGCAACAACCGCAAACCGTTCTGGAGGTGCCCCCGGCAGACGTGATCGTCGCCGTTCAAGAGCTTTGGCGCCGCGATGCGAAGAAACCCGTGGACCTGGTCGCCGTCCTGGATATTTCCGGCAGCATGGAGGGCGAGAAGATCAACGCCGCCCGGCAAAGCCTGATCGAGTTCGTCAATCTGTTGGACGACCGCGATCGCCTGGCCGTGATCCTTTTCAGCAACGATCTGACCATACTGACCCCGCTGTCGCCGATGGGGGAAAAACGGCAACGCATAACACAGCAGATAGGCGGGATCATCGAAGGCGGCGACACGCGGCTCTACGACGCCATTGACCTGGCCTACACCACGCTCCAGACCGACGGCGATCCCGATCACATTCGCGCCATCGTGGCCCTGACCGATGGCAACGACACCGCCTCAGAGATCAATCGCTCGCAGCTCTTGCAAAAAGTTGGCAATACCAGCGAAGGCGGCAACGCCACCAAAGTCTTCACCATCGGATTCGGCGGCAATACCGACGAAAGGACGCTCAAAGAAATCGCCGAGAGCACCGGCGCCCAACAGTACGCCAGCGATCCCCAAACCATCCGCGACATCTACCGGGAAATCGCCACCTTCTTCTAAAAGGAGCCAACGTATGCGTTCACCCATTTTAATAGCATTGATTCACCCCCTGAATATCCTGATGGCCGGGATGATCGTCTTTGCCGGGCTAATTTCGGCGTGGTGGCTGGCGCCGGTTGGCGTTGTCGTATGGGGAATGATGGTCTTCAACGTCGCGCGCGACCAGGCTTTGCATTTCCATTACAAGATGCAGCAGCGCGAACCCCTGGCGCGGCGGTTCCAGCCCTATTTCGACCGGATCGAGCGCGCGCAGTTGCGGATCTTCAACACGCTGGCGGCGGCGCCCGCCAAAACGCGCAAAGCATTGCAGCCCGTCCGCAAAGCAGTGGACGCGCTCTCACAGCAGGTATACCTGCTTTGTCAAAAAATGACCGCGCTGGAGAACTACCGGGCCGTGTCGCAGGCGCAGACCAATCTCGCAACCGATCTGAAACACATTGACGAGGTCATTGAGAAGGCCGACAACGACCTGGTGCGCCGCGAATACGCCGAGTCACGCCAGGCAATCCGCGAGCGGCTCGAAAAACTCCAGGCGGCGGCGACGCAGCTCGACCGCGTCGAGGGACAATTGTTGGCCCTGGCCAACGATATGGACGGCGTCGTCACCGAGGTGATACGCTTACAGGCAGCCGAGCCCGGCAACGCCGCCGGCTATGTCCCGGACCTGGTCGCGCGCATTCAGAAGGGAACGGAAAAGTTAGCCGCCTTCGAGCAGGAGGCAACCCGGCTATAATCGGGCATCGCAATGTCAGAGGTATAAGGAAGTGTTGGCGCGGGCAGGTACCCCCGCTTTAGCGGGCTATTTTCAGGGGGGGGCAGACAATGAAGGAGAAAATCCTGATCGTAGAAGACAACCTTGTGTTACAAGACACGTTGAAATACAACCTCGTCAAAACGGGCTACCGGGTATATACAACCACCCAGGGCGGCGAAGCGATTGAACAGGTTCGTAACCAAAATCCGGATCTGGTGGTGCTGGACATCGTCTTGCCAGACCTGGACGGATTTCAAGTCTGCCGGACGCTGCGGAGCGAAAGCGACATTCCTATCCTCATCCTCAGCGCGCGCCGCGACGAGATAGACAAGATAGCCGGGTTCGAAGTCGGGGCCGACGATTATATGGTCAAACCGTTCAGCCTGCAAGAATTCCATGCGCGGGTCAGAGCGCTGTTGCGGCGCGGAGCGCCGGCGCGCGAAAAATTCGACCCGACCCAGCCGGCGCTCCTGATGGAAGCGCTGCGATTCGACCGCCTGATCATTGTCCTCGACCGCCATGAGGTCTACCTGAATGGCCGTTTGCTTCCGCTGAAACCCAAAGAATACAAACTGCTCAGTGTCCTGGCGCAACATCGGGGCCAGATACTTTCGCGCGCGCAGTTGATGGAAATGGTGTGGAATCAGGAATACCGCGAAAACAACCGCACCCTGGACGTCCACATCCGCTGGCTGCGCCACAAAATCGAACCCGACTCGGCCAACCCGACCCGCATTATCACCGTGTGGGGTGTTGGCTACCGGTTTGACGGGTAATCAGCAGATCGGGCAGCCCCCGGAGAATTCACTGTCTTGTTTTGTCACTCAGCCATACCCATAACCTGCGCCGCAAGCGAATGGTGATAAAACCCGATACCACGATCACCCCCACGGCCCACAAGCCGCCGCGCACGGCAAAGCCCCGTAACAAAACCGCCGTCGGCGCCCCGCCACCGGCAGCGTAGAGCGTCCAGGCGCTGAATTGATTGACGCCGGCAAGAATAACGCAATTGCGCGCCGCGTCTACCGTCAGCCCGGTGCTGATGGGAACGGTCCACTGTATGCCATTCCAACGGGAGACGCGCAAACTAGCCTCATTCAATCCCTCAATCTCCTCATCGGTGTAACAAAAAGCGAGGGTCGCTGGCAGCCCGGCGCTTAGCGAACCGGTGATCCACCAGGTAGCCAGGACTTCGCCAGAATCGGACGTCCCGCCGGGATAGGTGAGATATTTGGTCACGGTCAGGGCGCCGGTATCCGTCGTTGCCAACGTCACGCTGATCCGCGTAGGGCCAAAACTGTAGGGAACGCCGCCGGCAAAATTGGATTTGGTGACGGTATCGCTGTCATCATGGCGCAACTCGAAAGCGCCCATGTCACAGCGCAAGTCGTCGCGCGGTTCCCCGCGCAAATCCTCCGCCGGGCAAGTGTTCGGGTCGCCTGCGTCAATCGCCGGAGAGGTCGGAAGCAGTCGTAAGTCGCCGCCCGGCGCGTCTACGAATTGCGGGTCGGTGTTTAAATTACCGACACCGCCATCAGTCCAGTCTTGAATGTCGCTGTAAGTGACCAAAGGAGTGGCATAATCATTGAAAATCTCCCCGCCAACGTTGCCCCACAAAATGCAGTTGATCAGTATGGGAGTATTGTAGCCATATTCTTGCCCAGAATCTTCATTATACATTGCGCCGCCATGAGAGGCCGCATTCCCAACGAAAGTGACATTGATCAGTCTAGGGATGCTTTCGCCATACGCGGCGCAGTTGTTATACATTCCGCCGCCAAGAGCCGCAGTATTATTAAGGAAGACGACATTAGTCAGTATGGGGTTGTTCTCGCTGCCAAAATGACCGTAATTATGCATCCCACCACCGCACGAGGAGGCATGATTACCGTTGAAGATAACGTTGGTCAACGTGGGATTGCTCTCGCCATCAAAACGGCCAGAATTGTACATTCCGCCGCCATCAAAAGCTACATTGTCGCTAAAAGTAACATTGAACAATGTGGGATTGCTCATGCCGCTTCGTCCCTCATTGTACATCCCACCGCCGTGACCTTCTGCGGAGTTCCCACTAAAAGTAACCGCCGTCAACGTAGGGTTGCTTTTGCCATAATAACCGCCCGCATTGTACATTCCACCGCCATAATGAGCGGCATTGCCGCTGAAGATGACATGATTGAGTGTGGGACTACACTCTCTGCCAAACTCGTAACCATCGCAATAAATGCCGCCGCCAAAACCCTCCATAGAATCAATAACGTTGGCGTTCCCGGCAGTGATGGTAACCCCATCTATCACGGTCACACTGGTGATTTTCTCATGGGCCACACCGTCCAACCACATGACATGATAAGCATTGGCGCCAGTAATGGCCGTGCTCACGGTCACCACGCCATTGACCGTCACATCGTTTCCATCAATGTCGCCGCTAAGAATGGTAGGATGGGCTATCCAATCACGCTCAACACGTAACGTTTCAGTCGCCGCAAAGCCGCCATAGAGCCGCACATTGTCCCAATGGATGAGAAAAGTCTCGGTCATAGCATTGTTGATGTGGTTACCACCTTCGTCCGGATAATATACCCCTTCTGCTACCCAAATCTCATACGTCAGAGTGATATGGATGTTGGTGTAATCCAATGCCGCCTGCACTGTGGTAAAGGCCGTCGTCCACGAAAGACCATTGTGTGTAGGACCGGGTGCATCCTTATCCACAAACAACACGCCGCCGTCAGAAGCCGCTGCGGGGATAGCAGTCGCGGACAGAGCGGCCAACGCCAGCACAAACACGAAACATATTCCTATATAATTTTTCACATTCATTTCAACTCCCTTGAAAATAGCCCGCTAAAGCGGGGGCTAAAGGGAGGGTTTTTCGCGGGCGGGGGTACCCG